>NZ_CP161812.1:2715781-3017535 GCF_040801775.1 Luteolibacter sp. Populi | reverse complement strand
GCAGAAGCCTGTCAATCCGTTCTCTCTCGCCAGTCCTTGCGGAACTCCGCCTCAGCGACCACTGTCCATCACCTCACGGCACTACCTCGTTTAATCATTAGTGCTTAGTCATTAGTAATTTACCCAGCCTGTGCTCCACCACCTCGCCCGCGAACAAGTCCTCCCGATCTCCCTCCAGGAAGCGTGGTCTTTCTTCTCCTGCTGCCGGAATCTCGACCTCCTGACCCCGCCGGATATCGGCATGGAAATTGTCCAATGCCTCTCCGACACCATGCACGAGGGCCAGATCATCGCCTACCGGGTCAAGCTCGCGCCGATGGTTCACGTGCCTTGGGTCACGGAAATCAAAAGCGTGGAGGAGGGGTGCTGCTTCATTGATGAGCAGCGCTTCGGCCCCTACAAGTTCTGGCACCACCGGCACCTCTTCGAGGAAGTGCCGGGGGGCGTCAAGGTCAGCGATCTCGTCCACTACATCATGCCCTTCGGCCCGCTGGGGAGCCTGGTGCACGCGCTCTTCGCCCGGCGGAAGCTGGACGCGATCTTCGACTACCGCGCCGTCGAGATGGAACGGCGCTTCGGGAAAATGCCCTGATCAGAACGGGAGCGGCGAACCGTTCTTGATGCCGAATTCCTGCGGGCTCAGCGTTCCGCTGTCGTCCTTGTCGCGCTTGGCAAAGACCTTGAGGGCCTTTGGATAGGCTACCCCCGACGCCAGGGTGTCCACGTACTCGGTGGGATCCAGGACGTCGTCGTTGTCCGCGTCGGCCAAGAGGAAGATGTCGATCTTGGTCGGCTTGCCACCGGTGAGGCCGCCTCTGCTCAGGCGGAATTCCTCCAAGCTCACAAACCCGTCGTTGTTCGTATCCGTCTTGTTGAAGCGGAAAAGGCTGTAGGCCACGCTGATGCGCTTTTTCTGGGTGGCCTGGAACTCGTCCGGAGAGAGCTGGTTGTCGGTGTTGAGGTCCGCGCGGTCGAATTTCTTGTCGAGCTTCCCGGTCTTCGCCTGAGCGGCGGGTGCGGCAAACGCGAGGACGAACAGGGCAGGAAAAATCGCTTTCTTCATGGGAATTTACTTAACAAATGTTTAGGAGTCCGAAAATAACCCGCCATCGGGGCGTGTCAAGAACCCCTGCCTAACAGCTAGGAGTGCCACCCGGCGGACAAATTTCTCCTCACAGACGCTTGTACCGGCGCTCCTATTCACTGGAGCTTCGATCCTGCGTTTGTTTGAAAAGGGAAACCCATTTCGCAGGTAAATCACGGCCCCATCTTGAATTCCGAACCGACCGACCCATGACCCGCCTTTCCCTTCTCGCTCTTGCCGCGCTCGCCGTCTGTCCCGCCGCCGCCCGCGACGTCCTCCTCCAGGGCAAGGGCAAGCTCGCCCTCTGGAGCGATGGCAAGGTCGCTTGGGAGATGCCTTGGGGCGGCATCCACGACATCCAGCAGGACCAGAACGGCCTGATCTACGTCCAGAAGGACATGCGCGAGGTCTGCGCGATCGACCCGATCGAGAAGAAGGTCGTCTGGAGCTACGACTGCACCAAGAACAACGGCAACGAGGGCAAGCGCCTCGAAGTCCATGCCTTCCAGCCCCTCGGCGGCGGCAAGGTGATGATCGCGGAGAGCGGCATCGGCCGGATCATCGAGATCGACCGCGAGGGCAAGCTGCTCAAGGAGACCAAGCTCAAGCTCGATCACCCGGACGCCCATCGCGATACCCGCCTGGCCCGCAAGCTCGACAACGGCCACTACCTCGTCTGCCAGGAAGGCGACGGCGCCGTCCGCGAATACGATGGCGGGGGCAAGCTCGTCTGGGACTACCCCGTCCCGATGTTTGGCAAGGAGCCCAAGGGCGGCCACGGCCCCGAGGCCTTCGGCAATTCCACCTTCAGCGCCCTGCGTCTCAAGAACGGCAATACCCTCCTCACCACCGGCAACGGCCACTCCGTCCTCGAAGTCAGCCCGGCGAAGGAAATCGTCTGGAAGATCGAGCAGAACGACCTGCCCGGCATCACCCTCGCCTGGGTCACCACCCTGCAGATCCTGCCGAACGGGAACTACATCATCGGCAATTGCCACGCCGGCCCCGGCCAGCCCGTGCTGATCGAGCTCGAGCCGAAGTCGAAGAAAGTCGTCTGGCAGCTCAATGGCTACGAGGCCTTCGGCAACGACGTCTCAAACACGCTGGTGGTGAAGCCATAAGGGATTGCCGGAGAAATGCCTGCGCCCGGGACCGCGGAGGCTCCGCCCCGCAGAAGCGACCATTGGAGCCTTGGGCACGGCGCGGTCGGCTCGGAGAACGACGTCGCTTGGCTGCCTACCTCAGGATAGCCGTCCGTGAATCCTCAGGATTCATGTCCTCCCGGCGCGATCCTGTTCGTCGGTGTATTGAATCCACCGCAATTCCGCGCCGGACACCACCACCTTCACTCGATGAGCACCACCGCCACCACCTCCGCCTCGCAGATCTTCGTGAACTTGCCGGTCAAGAACCTCGATGCCTCGATCGCCTTCTTCACGGCGCTCGGCTTCAGCTTCAATCCCCAGTTCACCGACGAGAATGCCACCTGCATGATCCTCGGCCCGAATCTCTATTCGATGCTGCTCACGCACCCCTACTTCGCCGGCTTCGCCCCGCGCGAGATCGCGGATTCATCGAAGGTCTGCGAAGTCCTCGTCGCCCTGCAGCTCGAGTCCCGCGAGAAGGTCGATGAGATCGTGAGCAAGGCCGTCGCCGCCGGCGGGGCCACCTACAATGAGCCGAAGGACCACGGCTTCATGTATCAGCATGGCTTCACCGATCTGGACGGCCACGTCTGGGAAGTCTTCTTCATGAGCGCCATGCCTCCGAGCGCATGAAACTCCTGGTCCTCGCCACCGCCCTCGGCTGCGGAATCGTCGGCGGCGTGTTCTTCGCCTTCTCGACCTTCATCATGAAGGCCCTGGCACGCCTGCCGGCCCCGCAGGGCATCGCCGCGATGCAGTCGATCAACATCGTGGTGATCAACCCCGCCTTCATTGCCGCCCTCTTCGGCACCGGCCTGCTCTGCGCGGTCCTTGTCTTCACCGGCGGCGGCAGCGAGGTTCCGTATGCGCGCTGGGCCGCCATCGCCTATCTTGTTGGCACCATCGGAGTCACGATGGCCGGGAATGTCCCGCTCAACGACCGCCTCGCGAAACTCGACCCGCAGGCGGAATCATCCGCAGCGGTGTGGCAGGACTACGTCCGCGTCTGGACCCGCTGGAATCACATGAGGACCGCGGCGGCTTTGGTGGCTTGTGTGGGACTGATGATGGGAATGCCTGAGAGGCTGTCTGAAAACTGGGGAAGGCAGGGACCTTTCTCCGAAAGGTCCGGCGGGGGACGGCTTGAAGCCCCGCTACGATGCCGGTTCGGATCGGCGTGCCGCCATAAGCCGCACCGCTCGGAGAGCGGTCCGGCCTTTTTAAGACAGCCTCTGAGTAATTCAAACCAGCGCGATCTTGTTCTCGTCGAGGAAGGAATCGGCCTCATCCAAGTCCGGCAGATCTCCGATCACACTGCTTTTCAATGTAGCTCCCGACCCTCCTCGCTCGAATAGGACCAAGCAGCGCCCGGTGGTGAAACGGCTCGGGTAGAAGAGACCGTCGATCTGGTCCGGGTGGTTCTGGATCGCCTGTCCCCAAGCCTGTGGAATCTCCAAGTCGGTGTGCTTGAGAGCGCTCAGGTCCACCTTCAATTGGCTGCGGGTTTTGAGGTCGGTGAGATCGCAAATCCGGAAGCTCGCGGTGGACCTGATCCGGCTGAGCCGTTGGTTCATCCATCGTGACCGGGCGATCATCGAGCCGGGATCCAAGATCGCATCGCCGAAGCATTCCCACAGGCAGGTCTCCAGGTCGAATCCCAAGTAGAGAAGGCCGCCGGAAGCTTCCGGATGGGAGTAGCGGTGGGAGGAAACGAGGCGGAACTGGACGGCAGGATAGGCGGCTCCATGGACGCGCAAGGCGTCCATGCCCTTTACCGCCGTCACCGGCAAGGGACGGGACCCGAAAGAGGGCCCGGGAAGGCGGATCGGCCGGGGGGCTGCCATGGATGATTATTCCAGATTAGCTTGAGCGGCCGATAGAACCCCCCGGAGATCGCCCTCCCTCAGCAGGTCGAGGGGGCGCTTGCCCTTCATGCTGGAAAGCGGACTCAGGAAGAAAACGACCCGCGCCCAATCATCCAGCCAAGGCGCAGTCCGGAAAAGTTCCAAAACCTCGGACAGGCCCGGCAGAAGATTGTCGTCCTGAAATTGCCAGACGGGAAAGCGGACCGCGTTCTGCTTGGCTTCCCGCCAGCCGATGAGTTGGCCTTTCTGGTAACGTTTGAGGACCGCGGCTTTGCTGATCCCGAGAAGCTCTGCCGCCGCGTCGGCGGAAAGGCTTCCCCCCTCCGATCTCTTCAAATCCTCCCTCGCGACCGCCCCGCGCATCTGAGCCATCGCCAGGCTCCCTTTGGCCTTGGGAAGTGCCGCCAGTTGCTCGCCCATCGCTGCGGTCAGGATCCGCACGGTGTCCAAGGGCGAAAAACGCTTTGAGACCTCTGCAAGCGCAGGCTGGAGACCGGCCGCTGCCGATTGATAGGCATGCGGAAGATCGGAAATCCGCGAGGCAATGGATGCCCGGGTTGCATTGGTCGCGTCCATGGATTGACGATTCCACCGTTCGGAGATTTCGTCAACTTCGTAAACCTAAGATTCCCTCCGTAACGCGAGACGCGGGCGTACGACGATCAACCCGGCACTTTCGTGCCGGGCTTTTATGAGTCGTCCCGTTGGGACGGGGAACTTGCTGGAGGGCGGATTACACCCACCCCGGCCGATTATTCCGCTTCACGAACTGCGCGGCTTGCGGGCAGTTCGGGCTCTTCATGCCCGGGCCGTCCCATTCCATCTTCACGCCTTCACCCACCCGCAGGGCGATGCAGCCAAGCAGGATGATCTCGGTGAGGTAGGCGGAGATGTCGAAGTTCGAGTAGGCGGGAGCGCCGCCCTTCATCATGTCGAACCACTCCTGGTTGTGGCCGGGGGAGCGGGGGATGGTGACAGGAACGGCCTTGGCGGCTTCGTGGTCTTCGCCCTTGGTGAAGGTCTTCTCGCCCTTGAGCTGGATGAAGAACTGGCTGCCGTAATCGTCCGGCGAGAACAGGATGCCCTTGTCGCCGATGATGAGACAGCCGCTGTCCGGCATCTTGCCAGCCATGGCGATCACGTCCTTGACGATGCCGGGGTAGGGACGCAGCGGCTTGAAGTCCGCGTTCGGCGCGCCGTCATACCACCAGAACTTGAGCGGCGGCAGGCCCTCGCGCTCGGGGAATTCGAAGCGGATGCGGGAAGTCAGCGGGTAGGTCTCGCTATAGATGCGGGAGGCCATTTCGCACTCGACCGCGGTCGGGTAGCCGAGCTTGAGCGCGCGGAAGGGCATGTTCACCGTGTGGCAGGCCATATCGCCCAGCGCGCCGGTGCCGAAGTCCATCCAGCCACGCCAGGCGAAGTCGTGGTAGGTCTTCTCCACGTAGGGGCGCAGCGCGGCAGGCCCGAGCCAGAGATCCCAATCCAGGTAATCCGGCACCGGATCGACCTTGGCCGGGCGGTCCAGACCCTGCGGCCAGACCGGGCGGTTGCTCCAGACATGGAGTTCCAGCGGCGCGCCGATCACGCCGGCCTGTACCACTTCCACCGCGCGGCGCAGGCCATCGCCGGCGCTGCCTTGGTTGCCCATCTGGGTCGCCAGCTTCTTCTCCTTGGCGATCCGGCGCAGCTCGCGGGCCTCGAAGACCGTCTGCGTCAGCGGCTTCTGGCAATAGATGTGCTTGCCCATGCCCATCGCCAGCATCGCGGCGGGGCCGTGCATGTGGTCGGGGCCGGAAATCGTCACCGCATCCACTGAGGAGCCCAGCTCCGCCAGCATCTTGCGGTAATCGACGAACTTCTTCGCATCGGGGTATTTTTCGGCCTTCTTGCCGAGATTGCGGGCATCGACATCGCAGAGCCCGACGATGGTGCCGCCGCACTTCGCCGCGTCGTTCACGTCGCTATCGCCCTTTCCGCCCACGCCGATGCAGGCGACGTTGATGCGGCTATTGAGATTCTGGCCGCGGACGATGGCGGGGAAGCCCATGAGAAGGCCACCGGCTCCGAGCCCGGTGCGTTGCAAGAATTGGCGGCGATGTAGCGATGGCATGGTGTCGATGGTTTTAGGGTATTGCGCCGGATACCCCGAAGGTCCGCCATGTCTTTCGCATGAATGTGCCGCTGTCACGGAAACGGCCGTGCCGCTGCTTGAGGCTGGACGATTCGTAAACTTGGGTCGAAACAACTCCGGATGCCGGAGCCCGACCAAGCCGCGGGAATCTCCCTGATCGATTGCGACGTGCACTGCGTCCCGCTCGACTCGGACGAGATCGTCTCGCGCCTGCCCGCCTATTTCCGCACGCTCGGCTTCGTCCTGCCCGGCGGCCCGGGCCTGCCGCATCCCACCGGCGTGCGGCGGGTCGACGCGCGCGGCCCGAACGGCGAGCCCGCGGGATCGCTGCCGGCCCTGATGCGGGAGCAATTGCTGGATGCCTACGGCGTGGACTTCGCGGTGCTGATCGAGGCGAAGATCCTGACCGTGGGCGTGATGCCGGACACCCATTTCGGCAATGCCATCGCCAGCGCCCACAACGACTGGCTTCGCGAAAAATGGCTCGCCGCCGACCCGCGCTTCCTCGGTAGCATGATCGTGAACCCGCTCGATCCGGCAGCCGCCGCGAAGGAGATCCGCCGCGTCGCCGGCTCGGAGCGGATCGTGCAGGTCGTGATGACCAGCGCCACCCGGATTCCCTTGGGCGACCGGATCTACTGGCCGATCTATGAGGCCGCCTGCGAAGCCGGGCTGCCGGTGGCCGTCCATCCCGGTGCGGAAGGGAAGGGGATCGCCGGCAATTTCACGGCGGGATTCCCGAGCAGCTACCTGGAGTGGCACACCAATCTGCCGCAGAATTTCATGGCCCAGCTCACCAGCCTGCTGACCCGCGGCGCGATGAGCCAGTTCCCCGAACTCCGCTTCGTGATGGTCGAGGGCGGCTTCGGCTGGGTCCCGCATCTCCTGTGGCGGCTCGATAAGAATTGGAAGGGTCTTCGCTCGACCGTCCCCTGGCTGGACCGCCCGCCGAGCGAGTACGTGTTAGACCGGGTCCGCTTCACCTCGCAGCCGATCGAAGAACCGCCGTCCTCCGACCAGCTTCTCGAAGTCCTGCACATGATCCAGGCGGAGCGGACCCTGATGTTCTCCAGCGACTACCCGCACTGGGACAATGACTCCCCGCTCCGCGCCTTCCCCAAGAAACTCCCCGAGGACCTCAAGGAGCGGATCTTCTGGAAGAATGCGGCGGAGCTTTACGGACTGGAGAAATCAACCACGGATAAACACCGATGAACACGGATCAAGAGCCCGATAAGGTCGCTGATTCTCCGGCGCTGTTCTTCATTCGTGGGATTGGTCCGATTCGTGGTGCCTGTTGCCTTTCCATTCAACATTCGGCGTTGGGCGTTCGGCGTTGGACGTTCGCCTTTCCTGCTCTTTCTTAATGCCCGAAAAGCGCCCCATCGCGATCTGCCCCGCCGCCGAGCTCCCGCCCGGCGAGCGCCGCATCGTCGATCTCGGCGATGGCCGCTCGATCGGTGTCTTCAATGTCCACGGCAAGTACTATGCCCTTCGTAATCTCTGCCCCCACGCCGGGGCCGAGCTCTGTCGCGGCTTGATCACCGGCATGAACGAAACCTCGGAGGTCGGCGAGTTCCGCTGGGGCAGGGAAGGGGAGATCCTGCGCTGTCCCTGGCACGGCTGGGAATTCGACATCCTCACCGGCCGCTCTGTCTTCAATCCCAACCAGGTCCGCGTCGCCACCTATGAGACCGCCGTGGTCGAGTCCTTCGAGACCGATGTGGACGAGACCGGGATGGTCACGGTAATGATCTGAGCGAGAGGGCAAGGACTGCCTTTCAAATTTCGCGCTCCTTTCGCGCTTTTCGCGGTTAAATCATAGCCGTCCCCCGCCTCCTTCTGCTGCCATCCGCCCGTGCAGGAACCCTTCCTCGAAATCCGGAACGCCACCGTCTGGCGCGGCGAGACCGCCGCGCTGCGGGACTTTTCCCTGACCCTGCGCCACGGCGAAAGCGTCGCCATTCTCGGACCTAACGGAGCGGGCAAGAGCACCCTGCTGAAGCTGCTTACGGGCGAGGTCCGTCCGGAGGCCGATCCGCGCACCGTCTGCCGGCTTTTCGGGGAGGATCTGTGGTCGCTGGAGGAACTCCGCCACCGCATCGGCGTGGTGATGCCGGAGGACATCGCCCGCTTCCACCCGGAGGAAACCGCCCGCGACGTGGTGCTGTCATCGCTGCGCGGGGCCTTCGGCCGCACCCGCGACATGCGCTTCAGCGCGCGTGACCGGTCTACAGCGGATTCCGCGATTGCCCGGCTCGGGATCTCCGCGCTCGCGGAGCGTGATTTCGGCACCCTTTCTTCCGGTGAGCGCCGCCGCTTCCTGATCGCCCGCGCACTCGTGCATGATCCCGCCGTGCTGGTGCTGGACGAACCGTCCACCGCCCTCGATTTCGCCGCCTCCTTGAGTCTGGTCAGTGCCTTGCGCGAGCTCGCCGCGGCGGGCCATACCCTGGTGCTGGTGACCCATCATCCCGGTGAAATTCCGCCGGAAATCGCCCGCGCGATCCTGCTCGACCGCGGCCGGATCGTCGCGGATGGACCGAAACGCCGCGTGCTTACCGCCCCGGTGCTTGGCGAACTCTTCGGCCTGCCGCTCGCCGTTTCATGGTCGGGCGGCTGGTGCGATGTGAAACCGGCCTGAAATCTGCAGTATGCAAATGCATGTGCTATCCCCTGCGGTTTAGTCGGAATCGGTATCTTTTCTCCCTTTTAAAGCTGGAGCCCCGCAGCCAATCGCTTACCAAAGTAGGTTGTGAAAAGGATTACCACGTTCGGGCTCCTTGCCTGCCTACTCATTCCTGCTCTACAAGCCGCGGAGACGCGTATCTGGACCTCCCGCAAGGGCAGCACCCTGGAAGCCGAGCTGCTCCGGTTCGACGTCACGAATGCGACCCTGCTCACCAAGGAGCGGAAGGAAGTCATCCTGCCCTTGGCAGACCTCAGCATCGCCGACCGCCAGTACATGGTGGAGAACTCCGGGGCGGATGCCAAAATCCTCATTGCAGGCGAAGTCGGCCAACCCGAGAAGCAGGTGAAGGTCGATTCGGGCACTTTCAAGAAGATCAAGGAGAGCAACCTGCTGTTCGACACTGAAAGCACGAGCGACTACGACCTTCTGGAGACCGAGCATTTCCTGATCGCTACCGCCGGCGGCATTCGCCCGCAGGGGATCGCGGAGACCGCCGAGCGGATGTGGCACGGCATGGCCTTCCAGCACATGAATTTCCGCCGCGACTGGGCCGACAAGCGGATGTTGATCATGCTGATCGAAAAGCCCGAAGTCTATACCAGCCTCGGCAAATGGTACGTCGCCTACCTGAAAGAGAAGGGCAGGGGCGAGGATGCGGGACGGGTGTCGGCATCATGGGAGAAAGCCGGCAGCACCGGAATACTCCTGCCCGAGGAGATGGCGGAAAAGCACAATGTCTTTCCCAATGTGCCGGTCTTCAACGTGAAGGAAAACGCCTTCCTCTTCAAGAAAGCGATGGGCCCCTTCCTGGTGAATCGCATGGCGGATACCCTGATGGACCGGCAGATGGGCAACATCAGTTCCTTCGGAGTGGAAGGGCTTTTCGCCATCTCCATGGGGCATGCCTACTACAAGGAGATTTCCCTGACCGGAGAATCCCAGACCGGCCTGATCTCGGTCAGCGGCTCGGATAACGACATGATCAAGGAGCAGAAGGGCTTCGGCGAGGGCAAGGAATGGGCCAAGACCTTGAAGCCGCTCGTGAAAAAGGGCGAGGTGAAATGCGAAGTCGCCCCGATGTTCTCCTGGAAGCAGGATATGATTAAGCCCGAGCAACTGGCGCTCATGTATGCCTTCTCCGCTTACATGGAGAGCACGCCGTCCCGTCTCGCCAGCTTCGCCGCAATGGTCCGCCGGATCGAGTCGTCCAAGCAAATCCCGGCTCCGGAAGAGATCGCGAAGATCTTCGGGTTTGAGAGCGTCGCTGCCCTCGAAGCCGATTGGAAGCTGTTCATCACCGAAGGCAATTTCAAGTGAAGCACGCCATGAAACCATCACGCGCCCTTTCCGCCGCCCTGCTCCTCGTCCTTTTTTCCTCGCTGGCTCCCGCCCAGGAAGCTTCCCAATTCGAGTACCGGGATTTCGCCGCCCCCGATGGCAAGCCCTTCAAGGCCGTGGTCGTGGAGAAGAACGACAGCGCGGTCATCCTGTTGCTCGCCTCTGGCAAACGCACCACCGTGCCGATCGAGAAGCTGTCCCCGGTCGACCAGGCCTACGTGGCTTCCTGGACCAAGGAGAAAGCCGTCTTCCTTCAGAAGTGCCGCGGGCTCTCGATCCGCCAGCTTCTCGAACTCCGCGGCTACGAGTCCTTCCCCTTCACCTTCGAGAGCAACTCGATCTTCATGAAGGGCAAGCTCAACGGCGAACCCGGCAAGTTCCTCATCGATACCGGTGCCGGCACCAGCGTCATCCACATCCCCTTCGCGGAGAAAGCGAAGTGCGAGGTCGGCCCGCTGGATGAAGTCATCTCCGGTGTCGCTGGTGAAGCAAAGGCGGGCTGGTGCGACGTGCCGACCATCTCCTTCGGCGAGGCGGTCTTCAAGGGCAGGAAAATCCTCGCCACCGATCTCGCCAACGGCCTTCCCGAAGGTGCCAAGGTCAACAAGGACGCCATTCTCGGCGCCGATATCATGTCCCAGCTCGATGCCGTGATTTCCTACCCGGAGCGCCTCATTCTGCTGCGTCCGGACAGATCCGACGAGAGCACCGTCGAGGAAGCCGAAGCCGCCGTGGAAGGCGACGCGGCGATGTCCTTCCGCATTTTCAAAACCAACGATCAGAAGACTTACCGCGGCAATATCGCCGCCAAGACCACCAACGTGGTCACCTTGGCCTTGGTCGGCGGCAAGACCGAGAGTATCCCGGTTGCCAAGCTGTCACCGGCGGATGCCGAGTACGTGGCGAATTGGACCGAAGCCGGCGCGCTCTTCCTCAAGTACTGCAGCAGCATTACCATTCAGGAAATCCTGGAGCTGCGGAAATACCAGTCCTTCCAATACGAGCGCCGCGGCAACCACATCTTCGTGGATGGCACGCTGAACGACAACAAGGTCACCTACATGATCGACACCGGCGCGGACGGCACCTGCCTCGACGTCGATGCCGCCAAGAAGTATGGCTGCGACGTCGGGCCGATGGACGAGTGGGTCTATGGAATCGGTGGTAAGGCACCTGCGGCCATCACCAAAATCCACAAATTGACGATGGGCGATGCCGTGGTGACCAACCGCAAGATCCTCTCCTGCGACCTGATCCGTGGCACGGATGCTGCCGACTACGTCGGTCTCTTCGGAGCGGACTTCATGCGGGAGTTGGAAGCCGTGATCACTTACCGCGAGAGCCGCGTCTTCCTGATCCAGCGCGCCATGCCGGTCGCTGCACCGGAGCCGCAGAAGAAGTAGATCACTCGACAGCCGGAACTCATTTCATACCGCCGGCGGGGTCACTCCTTCCGGCGGTCTTGTTTTCCGCGATCGGTGATTTAGAAATCGAGCCGGAGCACGAATCCTCCACGGCCCGGCACGGTGGCCGACCACTTGTCGGCAGTATCGATCGGATCCGCCTTCATCTCGTGCAGTGCGTCGCTTCCCTCGCGAACCAAGGTCGCCCGCTTCGCCCCGTAGCCTGACAAGTCCAGCTCGACGGACAGTTCTGCCGAGCTGCCATTGATCCCGGCAATGAACCAGATCGCCTTCGTCCTCCGTGCGAGGACCACCGCCTTCCCCGGCTCGCCGATCACGCAGCGGGTCTCGTCCCATCGCGCCGGGGCGTCCCGCAGGATCGCTTTCACGGCTTCCGGGAAGGCGGCGTAAACTTCCGGTTGGTCTGCATAGTGGACGATTCCGGACGTGAAGATCAGCGATGCCGCCAACTCGTGCGCTGCGGTGGTCTTCCGCTTGTAACGTTTTTCCCCCAGGCCGAGCGGCGTGTAATCCATGGGTCCCGCGACGTTGCGGGTGAAGGGCAGGATCGTGTTCAGCTCCGCCGCCTTGTCCGGATAGCGTTCGTCGAACATGTAGGACTCCGCGCCCAGCACCGCTTCCGCGGTCATGAAATTCGGCCAGGTGCGCTGCCAGCCGCGGGGCAGGGTGCAGCCGTGGAAGTTCATCATCAGCTTGCGCTCGGCCGCATCGCGCAGGGTATCCGTCATGGCGGCCATGGCTTCCTGGCGATCCGTGCACCAGAAGTCGATCTTCGCGCCCTTCACTCCGAGGCCTGCGTAGTCATCGAGCCGCCGCTTTCTACGGTCTGCATCGTAGAAGCCGTCCGCGTGGGCCCAGACCATCAAGTCCACGCCCTCGCGCTTCGCTTGCTCCACCAGGGCCTTCGAGTCGGCCTTCCCCCATCCGGCGTCCAGCAGGGAGTATTCCCAGCCCCGCTTGGCCGACTCCGCGATGAAGCTGGCGTAGAGTTCCGGACCGTTCTGGCCCTCGGGATGAGACCACCAGCTCCACGAGGCGCGGCCCGGCTTGATCCAGGAGGTATCCGCGATCGTCGAGGCCGGAGCCAGATCGGTCACCAGGGTGGAGGTGAGGATGTCACCTGCCTTGTCGCCCAGAGCGATCACGCGCCACGGCATGGTCCATGGCAGGCTGTGCCGCGGCTTGGTGCCTGGGCGGTGTCGGACCCGCCGCGTGCCCTCGTCCTCGAAAGGAAACGCGATCCGGTAAATGCCGCCGCTCGAATCCGCCGCCAGATGGCAGCCGCAGTAGTTGCCATCGGTCCCGGATTCGCTGAGCAGCACCCACGCGGACGGGGTCTGGAAGAGCGCCGGGAAATACCAACCGCGCGTGGTGCCGCCGCGGGAATACGGCGGAGGATCGCCCGGCTTGACCGCGAAATAGTAGTCCTCGTAAGCGGGGCTCGATGAACTCGAGGCGTTGTACGGCGAGATCCAGCCCTTCGCTTCGGGCGGCAAGCGGAACCCTGTCAGCTCTTCTTCCACGGTCGCTTCCCCGCCCTCGTCTTCGATCCGGTAGCGGAAGGCCACGCCCTCGTTCCCGGCATCGAGATCGAGCGTCAGTCTCGCGCCGCTATCGTTAGCGAATACCAAGCTGCGACGGCGATGCATCTGATCGACCTGTGGTTTGACCCCGGCGAAGAGTTCGTAAGTTTCGCGCCGATCTTCCTGCACGCCTTCGGACAGAAGCTTCAGCCCCTTCGACAGATCCCGGTCTCCCAAGCGCAAGCCGAGCGGCGAATCGCCCAGGACTTCCAGGCCCTTGCGCGCGACCCGGTAGGACAGGGCTCCCGCGTCATCGACATGCACGGCGATCACGTTCGTGCCATCCGGCGATGCCAGCATCGCCACTTCCGCGGCCTGACAGCTCGCTAACATCACCAAGCTGAACCGCCAATCGAATGCCATGCCATCAAAGACGCAGCTTTGCCCGCTCCGCTTTCGGCAATGACGCAACGACCCGTTCGTAGGAGTGATCGATCAACTCCTTCACCAGTTTGGACGGCAGCGACTTGCCGAGAATCAAGGTATTCCAGTGTCGCTTGTTCATGTGATAGCCCGGGATGATCGACTCGTGCTCCTCGCGCAACGCCACCGCCCGATCCGGATCGCATTTCAAATTGATCCGCGAAGGGAATTCGTCCGGCACCGTCAGTGCGAATATCTTCCCACCCACCTTGTAAACCAGCACCTCCGGACCGAAGGGTGTCGTCTCTTCAGCCCCGGGCTTGGCGAGGAAGTATTCGATGACGTCGGGGAGGTCCATGAAGGTCGAAGTATCAAACCAAAGTCCCTTCCGTCACCCCCAGCTTCTCAAAAGCCTTCACGTTCTCAAACAATGTCTCCGCATCCGTCTTGCCCGCGATGAAGTCCTGGTAAGCCTTGATCGTCCGCAGCGCTCCCAGGTCGTCCTCATCTAACAACTCGACCCGGAACTTCGCAAGGCCGGCGCTCCGCAACTCCTCGAAAAAGCGCGCACCGGTCTGGGCGCGCCCGTTGAAGAGCGTGTTGCGGCAGCCGACATCCGCCATCAGGCGGTGCATCTGGCCCACCCGGTCGCGCAGGTGCACGACGTGGGTTTCGCAGGGCCGCCCGCAATCCTTGTAGGTCGTGCCGCTGCTCAGGAAGGTGCAGAACACGCAGTGCTCCATATGGAACATCGGCATGTGCTGGTGCAGGGTCAGCTCGAACCACTCCGAAGGCGATGCGCGGACGAGATCGAGCACCTGGCCGATATTCAGGTCGTAGGAAACGGTCAGCCGCTCCAGTGCAGCCTCTTCCTTCAGGAGCCGCGCCGTGACCGGGTTCGCCACGTTCAGGGAAAAGTCCCCCACCTTCATCAAGTCGCTACGATCCCTGTAGTATTCGAGCGATGCCAGATTGCGCAGCAGGATGCCATCCGGCTCCATCCGCTCGATCATCTTCAGATAGCCGCTTTCGCCCGGCTTCACGATCCGCGGGGTCGCCAGCACGATCTTCGCATTTCCCGCGCGCAAGCCCACCGCCTCCTTGTAGCGCCGCGGATCCTCGAAGTCGCAATAAACGACCCCGATCCCGCTATCCACCGCTGCCGCCACCTGTTCCAAGGTCCGGCACAGCACCGACAACTCCGCCGCGCCATCCGCTTTCACCACCGGCGGCATCAAATCGTGGAAGCTCGCGGTTGAGCTTTCCTTCTTTCGCTCCCCAGCAGGAACATCGAGCGCCGCCGTCAGCTCCCGGCGCATCCGGTTCAGTTCGGAAAGCGCGATGTGGCACTCGCCCTCGACCCGGAAATCCACCGCTTCCAGCTCGAACGGCGTATCGCCCAAGCGCCCCAATTGATCGCGCAAGGTCGTTTCCGAAAGCGCATGCTTCGCCGCCGCCTGCAAGGGCATCGCCGATTCCGCCGCCGCGTGCTGTCCCGCGCACTCCGCCTCGATCCGCAGCACCGTGCCCGGACTACCCGTCGCCGTGAAGCGGATGGCAGCCTTCACTTCCTTCAGCTTCGCATTCTGCCAAAAGCGCCGCACCTCCGACTCCAGCTTCTCGTCGGAAGTCTTGTAGAGCGTCTGTCCCGTCCGGATGCGGTTGAAATCCAGTCCGCCGAAAGTCCGGTGGAAAATGATTCGCGGTCCTTCGATTTTCCACACCCGGCCGCCCTGCTCGTGATCCCGGTTCTCCCCGGCGTCGAAGACTACACCGTCGCCCGGTTTCAGCGGCACCTCCGTGCGTTCGCCCAAGACGATCCATGTCCCGCCGCAGGCCGAGATCCTACCGAGCAAGGGCCCGCGTTTTTTTCCGTAGCGGCCGTGGGTGAGATACGGATGATTCGATCCCTTCAGCCAGCCCGTCGTCAGCCCGCGGGAAAACATCATCTCCAACTCGTAGTGATCCTCCGCCGTCACCGGGGTCTCGGATTTCGCCAGCGCGGCGTCCAGCGCCTTGCGATAGACCCGCGTCACTGCAGCGACGTATTCCGGGGTCTTCAGGCGGCCTTCAATCTTGAAGGACTTCACTCCCGCCTTCACCAGGTCGGGAATCATCTCGACCGCGGCGAGATCCTGCGGACTCAGCAGATAGCGCACCTCGCCCATCTCGCGGGTCACGCCGTCCACCACCAGTTCGTAGGGCATCCGGCAGGCCTGCGCGCACTCGCCGCGGTTCGCCGAGCGCTGGCCGAGCGATTCGCTGGTCAGGCACTGGCCGGAATAGGCCACGCACAGTGCCCCGTGGACGAAGACCTCCAGCGGCGTTGATGGCGAGGCCCCGAAGCGCTCGATCTCCCTCACCGAAAGCTCGCGCGCCAGCACCGCCCGCTCCATCGGGAAAAGCCGCTCGATGAAGTGCAGCCCTTCCGGCGACGTGATCGTCATCTGGGTCGAGGCGTGCAACTCCACGTCCGGTGCAATCCTCCGCGCCATCTTCGCCAAGCCGAGATCCTGGATGATCAGCGCATCCACCCCCGCCTCCGCCACCAGGCGCAATTGCCGCTCCGCCAGTTCCAATTCGCCGGTGAAAATCAGCGTATTCATCGCCACGAAGCCCTTCACCCCGTGCTTGTGGAGGAAGGCCATCAGCTCCGGCAGGTCTTCCTCCGTGAAATTGTCAGCCCGCAGCCGCGCGTTGAACTTGGGCATCCCGAAGTAGATCGCGTCCGCCCCGGCTGCCACGGCTGCGCGGGCGCAATCCCAGTTCCCGGCGGGGCTGAGGAGTTCGGGTGTGGAGTCGGCGTGCATGTGAGAAAGCACCGATGCCACGGAAACCCGGCTTTGGAAAGCCCCGCGCTACCCCTGAAACCGCTGGACAGCCCATTCCGCCCGCGCACCATTTCCCCGATGACCCGATATTCCGCATGAGCGAGCCCGTGCGCGTGGACAAATGGATGTGGGCGGTTCGCCTCTTCAAGACCCGCGGCCTAGCCGCCAAGGCCTGCGAAACCGGCCGGGTGAAAGTCGGCGAGCGCCTCTTGAAAGCTGCCTCGGATTTGCGCGGCGGCGAACTTCTGGACCTGCCTTTCCCGGAAGGCCCCGGCACCCGCACCGTGCGCGTTCTCGGCCTCATCGACAAACGCGTCGGTGTCCCGGAAGCGCGGGCTGCGTGCGAGGAAATCACCCCGTCCGGGGTCACCGAGCAGCGCAAAATTTGGAGTGAGAGCCGCGCTCTCCGCCTGATCGGCGATCAGGGCCGCCCCACCAAGAAGAACCGCCGCCAGATCGAGGATCAGAAGCGCGGATTTTTCGAGTAGGGCAGTCTCTCTTGACGATCGATGTCCCCCTTTGCGGCGCAGCCGCTTTGGAGTGCGGCGAGCATCGCCGCTTTCCTGCGAGTCGGCCCGGAAGTCGCCATGTCGAATCCACCTCTCGGTGAGCCCTCGAACCTGAAGCCCACCCCGATCCTGTTGCCAGATCCACTTACCGAATAATACCAATTTCCCGAATTGGTATGACTTTATAAGACTATCAGTATCACCACGGATTAGACGGATTTGAACGGATTTACGGATTCGGGAAGCATGGAGAGTCTCATTGCTGCCACGAGCAATCTCCCATCCGTCAAATCCGTAAAAATCCGTTCAATCCGTGACCACTTGCACCTCGACCGAAGCGTCGCCTTATTTTTTGGAGTTGGTATAACATCCCCACTCCACCCCAGTCGTGGAAGTTCCCTCAAAGCGGCTGCGCCGCAAATGGGAGCATCGACTGACATTGAAGGCTTTGAGGCAGGCCTTCAGCAAACCTGACGGAGAGCCAAAAAAAGCCGCCCGGATTTTCACCCGGGCGGCTTTGGAATGTTCTACCCCACCGGCATCAGGGGATATCCACCCGCAGCCTTGCGAAGAGTGCCCCGTCCTCGGCCAAGGCCCGCGGGATCCGCACCGTCACGCGGTCGATGCCCGTTCCGAACGCGTCGAAGGTCTCGTTGATCACCACCGGATTGGCCACCGGTTCTCCGCCCTGGGCAGTAGTCCACCCGGTCAGATCCGATCCGTATTGCACGTAAGGGTCGTCCCCGGCCGAGTCGTCGGTCCTACGGTAGCTGAACTCGATATAGGCCGGGTTGCTGTCGTCCAAGGTCGGTGCCAGCGCGCTCGAATCCGAGTCACTCGGATCGCTGCCGATCACGAATTCGATGCCGTTCGGGATGCCGTCGTTGTCCGAATCCACGGCACCCGAGGCACCGGGGATGCCATGGGTCGCCGCCCAGCTTTGGTAAGCGCTGCCGCCGGTGGTCACGTTCAGCATGCCATTGCCGCTGAAGCGGTTGTCATCCGGGTGGTCTGCTCCCGAGGCGACCGAGCCGTAAGTGCCGATCGGCTGAGGCATCCCGTTGATCAGCAGCACCGCCACCGAGTCGGTCCCGCCGTGCGGTAGATCCAGTTTGGTGCCGGCGGTCGTGGCGATCGAGACCGTGCTGGAATCGCCCAAGGTTGCCGTGCCCACCGAGAGCACCCCTGCGCTGACCGTGGTGTTCCCGGTGTATTGCGCATCTGCGAGATAGGCGGTCTGCGCACCGGTCTTGGTCAAGGAGAAGGCCCCGGTGACGGGACCCATCAGGTCGATCAGACCGAGGTCGGATTCCACCGTGGCATCGCCTTCCAGGGTCACCGTTGCGGTCCATGTACCCTTGCCGCCGCCTTGATTGTGCAGCTTGGATCCGGCTTCGAGGAAGACCGGAGTGGCGATGGTCCGCGCACCGTAGGTTCCGGCACGGGTCCCGTTTTTGATCCGCAGCGTGCCGGTGGCACCGCCCCACGCATTGTCGGTGTTTTCGGCCCAAGCGTAGCCTCCCGCGATCACGAAGTTTACCGGCGTGCCGGCCGCATTCGCACGGAAACCCATCGGGTTCGCGCCGACTTTGGTCAGCGTGTGCCCGTTGCCGTTCAGGATCCCGGTCCCGGCACCGTTGCCGACGTCGAGGCGTCCGCCATTACCGCCGATGGCAGCATCCGCGGCCAAGGTGAGCGTGCGGATGCCCGCGGCCTCGCCGGGGGTTCCGGCTCCGGAGTTGGTGATGGCCCCGAGTCCGTCCGGCCCGCTTCCGGCGATCGTCCAGTCATAGGCGCGACCGACATTCGCAAGATAAGAGCCGTTCAGGTCCACCTGCGCTCCGGCCGCGATCGTCACGCCCGAGTTGTAGCCCAGCGCTTCCCAGTGGGTGCCATACTTGATCCGTCCGGCATTCACCACCACCGGGCCGGTGAAGGTGCTTGCCTGACCGTTCACGTTCAGAGTCCCGCTGCCGTTCTTCGTTAGCCCGGTCGCACCGCCGATGCCGGCGTTCGGCCCCAGCACCGTGTAGTCCGAAGTGTGATCGAAGATTACGCTGCTCGGGTAGAGCATTCCTACCAGGGTCACAGTCTTCGCCGTCGCAGACTCCCCGAAGGTGACGTGGTCGCCGTTGAAGAAGTTCGTCGCCGCTCCGTTGTCGAAATTCAGATCCGCGTTCTGCGTCCAGTTGGCGTTGGTCGTGCCGGTCCAGTTCAGCGTGCCCGGGGTGAAGTTCACCAGGATCTGCTTGTTCACCGTGTCATCGGTCGCCGTGCCGCCGCGCAGGCCGGTGACGGTGAGGTTCGTCGTCGGTCCGGTCAGGCTGCCGTAGGTAAGGGCCGCGAAGGGAGCTGCGGGAACCGGTACCCCGGCGATCGCCAGGTTGGTCGTCCCGGCGGAGATGTCCACGGCACCGGTCACCGCGAGCACGGCCGGAGTCGCACCGTTCGCCCCCAGGTTGGAAGCGGTCGCACCGCCGATGGTGAGATCGCCGGCAATCGTGCTTTCACCGCCGAGGGTCGCGCCGCCGGCCACGGTGACCGAGCCGCCGAGACCGTTGTTCACGTTCAGGCGTCCGGTCGACACTGTCACGAGTCCGGTCATGCCGGTGCCGGAGCCATTCAAGTTCAGCGTGCCCGTGAAGGTACCGGCAGGGTAGCCGATTTCGAGATCGGTGCTACCGGAGAGTGCACCGGTGATCGCGCCACTCACGCCGGGATTCACCGCCATGCGCGAGGCACCCGTGAGGGTCACCGACCCGTTGATCGTGCTGGCGGCTTCGAAGCGGAGCGCGCCAGCCTTGCCCGCGGTCTCGGTCCAGCCCAGGCCTTCGATCTGGAACGAATTGCCGAAGGTCCCGGCAGCCGCGAGGCAGGCCTGTGAATTCGCGCCGAGCACCTTCACGATGCCGCTGGCGGCTCCGTAGGAAGCGACGTTCGAGGCGCGCAGTCGGCCGTTGTTGATCCAGGTGCCGCCGGTGTAGGTGTTCGCGACGCCGCTGAGGCCAAGCGGCTCCGGGCCGGTTTTTACCAAGCTCAGAGCGGTGTTCGTATCGGAGTCTTTTACGAATACCCCGTTGATCTGGTAGTCGGGTTGACCGCCGTTCGCTACCACCGTCAATTGTCCGGAGGAGGAGGTCACGGAGCCGCCGCCCTTCACCCAGTGGCTGCCGCCGTGATACATCAGGCCGCCCTTCGCGATGTCCAAGGTAAAGCCGGTCCCGATCACGAAGTCGGCGCTGGTCTCCACCAGGCCGATCGCTTGGCTGCCGCCGAGAGTCGAGCCAGCGCCGCTGTCGTAGTAGGCGGAGGTAGCGGTCGCGGTGGCCAGGTTCGCATTGCCAAGGATCTTCTCCGCGTTCGGGATCTCCAGGACATTGGCACCGTCGTACTTCAGGAAGCTCCAGCGGGTGTGGGCCCAGCCGGGCAAGAAGCCGGGGGTGGGGGGAGGTCGTTGATGGTCCCGAGCAGGATGGCGGCATTGGTATTCGTGGAGTCGAACCAGACACTGTCGCCGGTCCCTACATTGATATTCGCAGCGCCTGCATCCACCACTTGTTCGGCGGCATGGGCGGTAGCGATAACGGTGAGCAAAGCGGCACGGCTGAGCGTGGCCCTGACAATCGGGTTCTCGAATTTCATGGGTTGGTCTTGGGTCGCGCCGTGGTCGGGGGCGCAGGGGTAAAGCCGCAAACGGACGACTGGGGTTCGTCCGTGGCGGGGCTACGGGCTTACAGGTGGAAGAGGGCTAGTCAAATCAAGGTTTCACGAACCATGGACTTTCTGGGTGATGCTCTCCCCGTGTGGGTAGAACGTCCTTATGTTAGATAGAAAAAGGCCGCCCGGGGATAACCCCGGGCGGCCTGGCGCCCAATCCAAGCAAGTTATCTATCGATCATGGAATGTTCACCGTCAGGCGACCGAAGAGCTTCGATCCCGGAGCGGCCAAGGCGCGCGGGATCTTCACCGTCACACGATCGATGCCTGTTTCGAAGCCGTCGTCCTCCGTGGTGATCAGCACCGGCGTCGCGAGCGGTTGGCCGTTCACCGACTCCGTCCAACTGCCCAAGGTCGTGCCGTATTGCACATGCGGGTTGTAGGTCACGGATTCGTCGCTGCGACGGAAGACGATCGTCATGTAGTCCGCGTTCTCCGTGACGGTCGGTAGCAACGCGCTGGAACTCGAGCTAGGACCGGAGGGATCGCCGCCGATCACGAACTCGATGCCGTTCGGGATGCCGTCGTTGTCGGAATCCACATTGCTACCCGCGCCTGTGATCTCGTTGGCGGTCTCCCAATCCGTGTAGCCGCCGGTGGTTCCGGTCGTGACCGTGAGCGTGCCGGTGCCCGTGATGAAGGACCGTTCGAACTGTGCTCCCGATCCGACAGCACCGTAGACTCCGGCGATCTGGCCGCTTCCATTCACGGTGAGCTCGTCGATCACGTCGGTGGCACCGGTCGTGAGCTCGAGGACGGCGTCCGTTCCAAGGATCACGTCCGCGGCATCCGGGAGGAACACCGTCCCCAGGGACAGCGTGCCCTCGGCGACCGTGGTGGAGCCCGCATAGGTGTTGGCACCGCTCAGCGTGAGCTTGGAAGGGCCGCTTTTCACCAGCGAGAAATTGTGCTCGGTGGCACCTGTTCCCCCCAGGATGCCGCTGAATGTCAGATCGGCCGCCTGCTTGATCGTCAGGGTCGCGGGTGTCGCCGCGGGGTTCACCACTTGGCCCGCTCCTGAAAGGCTGCCTGCTGCCTGGCTGAAGCCATTCATCACCAGTTTGGTGCCAGCCGCGATTTGAAGCTCGGCATTCGCGCCGAGCACGTTCGCCGTGCCGGCGATCACGCTGCCGGCCTGGATCTTCACGGCCTTGTTGAGGGCGGTTGCTTCCGCATTCAACAGGATCGATCCCGCGCCCCGTTTGTAGAGGCCCAGGTTGTCGATGTTCAGAGCGCCGTTGATCACCAGATCCCCCGTCGCGGTGGCCGCACCGGTCGCGATGTTCAGTGACATGCCATAGCCGCGGCTGATGAGCTGGATATCCGTGTCGATCACCGAACCGGACGAGGCGGCCACGGTGGTGAGCGCGTCGGCGTTGATGTCGAACTGCCCGATCCCCGCGACCCCGGTTCCGGAGTGCCGGATCGTTGTCGGTGCATCCAGAAGCTGCAGGGTCCCGGCGCCATTGTAAGTCGAGGAGCCTTCCAGGTAGAGACCGGTGGTGGCCGCGGTGCCTGCACCATGGACCTTCAGGTTGCTATTCGCGTAGCCGCCGCCATTCGTATGGGCGATCTTCAAGGTCCCGGCGGCTTCCACCACCAGGGGGGCATCGCCCGCTTTCCCGAAGATCTCCATGGTCCCGGCGCTCACGGTGGTCACGCCGCTCCAGTTCCCGCCACCGATCACGAAGGTTCCCGCTCCGGTCTTGGTGATACCGAATGCTCCGTTGATATCGCCGACCTCGAAGAAGCTGTTCTGCACGTTTACCGTGCGGTTGCCACCGAGGGTCACCACGCCTTCGGGGAACGCCAGCTCGTTGCTGCCGGTGAAGTT
This sequence comes from Luteolibacter sp. Populi, assembly GCF_040801775.1. Lineage (GTDB taxonomy): Bacteria > Verrucomicrobiota > Verrucomicrobiia > Verrucomicrobiales > Akkermansiaceae > Haloferula. The sequence continues at coordinate 2,995,016 of NZ_CP161812.1, read as the reverse complement.
GATGTCGGCGTTCCAGAACTGGTCGATGGTATCCATCACGGCGATGCTCTCGCCGGAGGTATTGTCCAGCGAGCCGCCGTTGATGGTGAGGCTACCGATTCCCATCCCTTGGAAATGGTTGATGCGAAGTTCGCCCGCGTTGAGCGTCGTGCCGCCGGAGTGGGCGTTGGTTTCCGCCAGGGTCAGGCTGCTGCTGCCGGTCTTCGTCAGCGAGACGATACCCTCCACCCCATTGTCGAGGAGCATCGAGCCGATCGTCACGGGAGCTCCCGCATCGATCGAAATGTTACCCGCGGTTTCGTCGAGGCCGCCTGCAGTGAGTATACCGCCCTGGAAGGCCAGCGAGCCGGAGGTAGGGGGGACGAGAATCACGCCCTCGGCCCCGAGGCGGAGCGTGTCGAATTCCGCCAGGGACACGGTGGCAGGTCCGGCTGCCGCTCCTTGGAGCAGCGTGGCGATGTCCGTCAGACCGGAAGTCAGCGGGGTAATGTCCCCCGTCGTCCCGCCGTCTACGATTTTCACGTTGGCCGTCGGGTTGTTCGGAATCTTGCCGCCGAGCCTCACGACGTTCACGAAGCCGCCATAGGCGATGATGTTCCCGGATCCGTCGTTGGCGGCGGGTTGTCCCCCGACCGTGATCCAAGGCGGGAGCTTGCCGCTGACATCGTTTGTCAGGCTCGTCTTCGCGATTCCGGCAGCCGCGATGTCGAGCGTGGCCGTTCCGGTGCGGGTGACCTCCCCTAGCTGGATCGTGGCCGTGCCATCCGTCCGCTCGATGATCGAGTTGCCGGTCACCAGCGTGCTCAGCACCGTCTCGGCGTGGCTGCCACCGGCGAGGCGCAGCGTCCCGCCCGCCAGCGTCAGCGCGGCCGTGTCGGATAGCTTGGAGCTGTCCGCGGCGGAGTAGTCGAGTGCCAGCACGCCGCCGCTAACCGTGGTCGCTCCGGTGAACGATTGGGCCGCTGCCAAGGTGAGGGTGCCCGCACCCGCCTTGCCGAAGCCGGCGGTTCCCAAGCTGCCGAGAGGCAAGGAATTGGCCAAGATCACGTCGACACCGTTGGTGTTGATCGCGGATAGCGCTCCGTCCTCGAATTTCAAGCGTCCCGTCGCGGTATAGTCGGTCGTGTTCGCCGCGGTGAATTGCAGGGTGCCGCCGGCGAGGGCGATGGTACCGCTTGTGCCGAGCGCACCGGCGCTTCCCAGCACCAGCGTGCCACCGGTGATCGTGGTGCCGCCGGTGTAGGTATTGGTGCCGCTGAGGGTGTAGGCCCCGGTCCCTGCCTTCACCAGGGATAGATTGTTCTCGTTCGTTCCCGCGCCGCCCAGGGTACCGGCGAAGGTGTGGCCGGTGCCGCCATAGTTGACGGTCAGTTTCGCGGTTGTGGCGGCACCGCCGGTCACGGCGTTGGTCGTGCCGGTCCCGACCGTGTAGAGATTTGCGAGGGTCTGATCGTTGCCGTTCAGCACCAGTTTCCCGCTCCCCGTGCCGTTGCCGATGATGACCGTGGCACCTGTGCCGATGCGGTTTGCTCCTCCGCTCAAGATCACGCTGCCCACACGGATATCCAGCGGGGCGGCATTGGTGCTGGCACCGGCCAGGACGAGCGACCCGGCTCCTGTCTTGCGGAAGTGGGTGCTGTTGGCGTTGGTCGCGCCGGTAAGTGGTCCCAGGAAGGTCACGTCGCCTGTGGCCGTATTGGCCCCGGAGGCGATGTTCATCACGTAGCCGTAGCTGCCGGGTGCGAAGTTGATATTGGCGTCGAGAACCGACCCGGACCCCGTGGCGGGCACCGAGAGGTGGGTCCCGTTCGTATCCCAGCCTGCGAGCGTCGCACTGCCCGTGCCGAAGCCGCGCACGGTGGTGGGAGCGGTCTGGAGTGTCAGCGTGCTTTGCAAGTTGTAGAGCACACCGCCTTTGAGGTAGAGGCCGGTGGTGGCCGCGGTGCCCGCGCCGGTGACCGTTACTCCATAATTGTAGACCGAGGCTCCGGTGGTGTAGCCCAGTTGCAGGGTCGCGGGAGCTGCGACGGTGTAGATTTTCCCGCCGCTATTGGCATTCACCTGGAGGATCCCGTCGGAAACGGCCGTCACACCGGTATAGGTATTCGCCCCGTTCAGGATCAGGGTCCCGGTCCCGTCCTTGGTCAGCCCCGCGGTACCGAGGACGATGTCGGAGATCGTGGCGCTCACCCCGCTTGCCGTTGTGATCGCCCTGGTGCCGGTGAGAGTGAGGGATCCATCGTTGCTGGCATCGACGAGCGAGTATCCTTCGGAGCTGAAAGTGACCGAGTTGGCCGTCACCGCTCCGTTCAGTTCGACCGCTTCCCCGGTTCCGCCGAAGACGGCGTCGTTCCCGGCGATCCAAGCCGCCGATGAGGCATCCCAATTGAGCGTCGCCAGATCCCACACGTTTGCAGGATTCGCATCGCTATAGGTCTGGGTGGCCGCGTGAAGCGTCGGAAGCGAAGTGACGGCGCTAAGGAGTGCCGCATGGAGCAGGGTGCTCCGCAGGTTGTGTTTTGGGATTGTCATGACTCGTTGGAAGGTCCGGTTGAAATGCAGTCGCAACGCCAACTACTGCTCAAAATGTAGTTTTTTGCATTAAAAATGATGAAATTGGAATTGGTGTCGTCCTTAGTTCCGCAAAAGCCGTTCAGCGGTCGTATAGATAATAATTGGTGACATTTTCTCCGGCTTCACCAAAAGAAATGCCGCCCGGGGCGAGGCCCCGGGCGGCATGGAGTCGAGTCCGGAATCGGATCAGGGAATGTTCACCGTCAGGCGGCCGAAGAGCTTCGTTCCCGGGGCGGCCAAGGCACGTGGGACCTTGACGGTCACACGATCGATGCCGGTTGCGATGGCATCGTTCTCCGTGGTAATGACCACCGGGTTGGCCAGCGGCTGGCCATTGACCGCATCCGTCCAGTTGCCTTCTGCAAGCGTGGTGCTGTATTGCACGTGCGGGTTGGAGGCCACGGAGGCGTCGGCGCGGCGAAAGACGATCGTCATGTAGTTCGCGTCTTCCGTGACGGTCGGCAGCAGCGCGCTGGAACTCGAGTTAGGACCGGACGGATCGCCGCCGATCACGAACTCGATGCCGTTCGGGATGCCGTCGTTGTCGGAATCCACATCGCCGCCCGCACCGGAGATCCCGTTGGCGGAAGCCCAGCTGTCATACCCGGTGGTGCCGGCGGTGGTGACCACCAGCGAGCCGGAGCCGGAAATACTGCCGGGATGGGTGGTGGCGGTGTAAGTGCCCGGAGCCAGCCCCACGCCGTTGATGAACAGGGAACGGATCGTGTCAGCCGCCCCGTGGGTCAGGTTCAGGAGGGCTCCCGAGGCGATCGAGACGTCGGCCGTATTGGCCAGCGTGGCACCTGCCATGATGAGGCGGCCGCCATTCACCGAGGTATTCCCGGTGTAGGTATTCGCTCCGCTGAGAAGCAGTGAGCCGCTGCCGCTCTTCACCAGGTTGCCTGTGCCGCTGATCACGCCGGTGAGCGTGACATCGCCGCCCGTGCCATTGCCATCCGCCCCGGGGACCCCGGGAGTGCCCACCATCAATGCCGTGTCGAAGGTCGCCGTGCCCGTCAGGGTGAAGGCATTCGAGAAGGCGTAAGCGGTGCTGCTGACCAGGCGGGTGCCAAGCGCCCCATCGGTAAGCGCCACGTAGTCCGCGACGTCGGTGCTGCCGGCACCCTGGCGGATGCCGATGCCGATGCCCGCGGTAGCCCAAGCCCCCACGCCACCCGAAGCCCCGCCAATTTGGTGAGCGCGGACGTCGATAGGGTACCAGCCGTCATCCGTAGCATTGAAGGTGCCGGTGGTCGGAACATTGTAGACCGAGTTATTGAAGATCGGGGTGGTGCCGATGATCAGCGAGGCACCGTCATCGAAATTCTCCGCGAAGGACCAGGCACCGGCGGTCAGATAGATCTGGCCGTGGTAAACGTGGGTCATGTTCGCGGGTGGCACGTCGCCGGTGGCCGCGTGGAGAGTGGCCAGGCTGTTGGTGCTGACGTCGGTGGTCAAGGTGCCGCCGGTCAGGCTGTTCAGAGCCAGCGGCGTGAAGTAAGTGCCGGAGTTGTCGAAGCGCAGGGCGCCGCCGGTCATGCTCACCGGAGCGGTGGCCAGACCATCCTTGTGGCCCACGGTGACTGCGCCACCCGCCACATTCAGCGTGCCGGTGAAGGCGGTGCTGGCGCCGGTGCCGACGGTGGCGCTGCTGCGCCGCAGGGTCACGTCGGCACTGCCGCTGGTGCGGACGGTGCCAGCTCCTTGAAGCGCGCGGGTGGGCAGGGCTATTCCGGCCTGATAGGTCCGGGTGAAGGAGCCGGTTCCGGTCAATTCCACGGTGCCGGCGCTCACGGTGAGAACACCCGGCGATTGGATCGGGCCGGACAGTGTTCTGAGTTCCCGTCCCGACCTTGGTGATATTGAGGTGATCGCTGGCGAGCGGACGCCAGGTGCCGGAGAAGGTCCCCGAGGCATTTCCGCTTCCCAGTGTCAGGGTCGGTTTGGCGGCGATCGGCTGGAGGAACCCGGAGCCGGTCAGCGCGCCCATGGTTTCCGAGACGTAAACCTGGAAGATCGCGTCGGGTCCCACGTCGAGCGAGGCCGCATCGGGAATCGGGTTGCCGCCGAAGGTCTGGAAGATCGTCCCTGCGTCGCGGATCGCGATATTTCCGGTGAAGGTGTTGTTACCCGACATCGTCACCCGCTGGCCACCATCCACCGTGAGATTGCCGGTGCCGGAAATCGCCCCGCCGAAGTGGAGGCGGTCGGTCGTGCCGGAGCGGAGAGTCACGTCGCGCTGCAGCGTGATCGGGCTGCTGTAGAGCGTGTAGGAGGCACCGGTTCCGGCGAAGCCGATGATGGCCTGGCCGGTCGCCTGCGAGCTGACCGTGATCGGGTTTACCAGTTCGCGGGCATTTCCGAGCAGCAGCGAGACCGCGGAACCGCCGGTGGCGGCATCGCCCAAGGTGACGCTACCCGTGCCGAGACCGCCGTTGGTGTTGATCACGGCGATCGCGCCTTCGCTGATCACGGTGCCGCCGGTGAAGGTATTCGGGGCGTCGATCGTCAGCGTGGAGCTACCCGTTTTGTACAGCGTGGTGAGGCCGGAGATGAAATTGCCCGCACCGCCAGTGAAGGTGAAGGCATTGGAATCCGCATCCACCACGATCTTGCCGGGGGCCAGTTCGCCGGTGATGGCGACAGCGGTCACGCCGGAGCTATCGTCGAAGCGGACATCGTCTCCCCAGAAGAAGTTGTCGGCGGAAGAGCCAGCGTCTTGCCAGCCGGCGGTGGAATTGAGATCCCACATGCCGCCGCCGCCTCCGTTCCAGACCAGGCTTTCGTTGTTGATGGTCAGGCTGATGACATTCGGATTGAAGTCGACCGAAGCCGAGCGGTAGTTGGCTTGGCCGGGCAATTGCAGGTTGCTGCTGTCGCCGGACAGGGGACCGGAGTAAGTGAGGAGGTTGGTGGTGCCGCTGAAGGGCGCGGCGAGCGCCACGGTATTGGTCCCGGTCAGGGTCAGTGCGCCGCCGACGTGGAAGGCGCCCGGCGTGGCCGCATTCACGGCGAGGGAGGCTCCGGCACCGACGCCGAGAGACAAGTCACCGGTGGTCGAGCCTTCGCCGCCGAAGGTCACGCCGTCATTCACGTCGATCAGGGTGAACGCGTTGCTGCCGGCCAATTCCAGCCTCCCCCCATTATGATAGAGGCTACCGGGGTCGGTGTTGTTGCCAGCCAGGATGACGGTGCCGGCACCGGTCTTCTGGATATCCAAGGCACCTCCGAGAACTGCGGTGATCGTGCGCGACCCGGTGGCCTGATTGATATCGAGCTGTCCGAAGCCGCTCGTGTCGCTGAGGCTCACGGTGCCGCTGCCGGTCAGGGCACCGGTCAACTGGACACTCGAGCCATTCACATCGAGTCCCGTGGTGGTGGCCGCGTTCGCGGTCATCGCGGCGGACCAAACGCTGTTGGTCGTCGCGCGCAGAAGCCCGCCGTTGAGGATCAGCCGGTCGTTGACGCTCCCGGAAGCGACGGCACCGGTAACTTCCACCACGCCATTGCTGGAGATCGTCAGGGTGTCGTCGAAGGTAACGGTATCGCCCTTCCCATCGATAAGGATCGAGCCGGCTTTCAAGGTGGCGATCCCCGCGCCGCCACCGACGATCATGTCGCCCTTGCCATCCCAGCCGACGTTCACCTCCACCGCGGAGGCGTCCAGAGTGCCGCCTGAGAGATTGTAGATGGAGCCCGGGGTGATGCCGTTCGCCCAGTGGCCGATGCGGAAGCCCAAGCCGCCGCCCGCCACCGTCACGGTGCCGCCCGATTGATTGACGATGCCGGCGGTACTGCCACCGTCGCCGATGTTCATGAAGGTGGTGCCGAGTAGCGCGCCGTCCTGGATGTTGAGCGTGCCGACGACTGCCGTGGCGCTATTGGCCGGAGTGCTGCTGACTTGGATCGAGCCGAACAGGGCGTCCGCGCCACTGGTCAGGTTGATCGCGCCGGAGTTCACCCGCAGCACGCCGCTGTTGTTGTTCGGGCCGACGGGGCCGTTGATCGTGAGGGCGTCACCCGCGTCGAGGCCCTGCCAGATGAGGGCGGAGCCGGTGTTCTCGAAGAACAAGGGGGTGGTCAGGGTGAGCGAGCTGTCGAGCTGGTAGCGCAAGGTGCCCGCTCCGCCGCTGTCGCCAAGGTTCACCAAGGTGGCATTGGCCAGCAAGTTGGCGGTCTGGGTGCCGCTGCCGACTTGGAAGGTGCCGCGTTCGATCAGCAGGTTGCCGGTGAATCCCGAGCCGTCCCCGGTCAGGATCGCGGTGCCGCCATCGATGCGGCGGAGGTCGCCCGCACCGGAAAGAGTGCCGCTCAGGGTGGAGGTGGCCGAACCGTAGTTCCGGAGGATGCCTCCGGCAGTTCCGGTCTCGATGTTCCGCGTGAAATTGCCGGTGCTGTTGAAGAGCAGGCCGCCCCCGTCGAGGATCAGCTTGTTGGCCGCATTGCCGAAGCTCGAAGTGTAGCCGATCAAGCCGGAAGTGATGGTGACGTCGCCGGTGAAAGTGTTCGCGCCGGTGAGGGCGAAGATCGTGTTCGCGGTGGCACCGGGCGTCGTTTCGCCGTGAGCCGCCAGCGTCAGCGGGCCGGTGCCGGTGATGGCGGAAGTCCACGTCAGCGACCGCCCGGCGGCCGCACCGAGCACGGAGGTGTTGAAGACCGAGCCGCCGGTGATGTCGATCGCACCGCCCGTCAAGTTCACCAGACCCACCTCCTCAAGCAGGATCGAAGGTGTGGCCACGCTGCCGGTGATGGCCACGGCTTTCGTGGCCACGCCATCGGTGCCGGCGGAGAAGACCACCGATTCGCCGTTGGTCCAACCCACTGTCGCCAGCGCACCCGCGGCATCGGTGGACCAGTTGGTACCGGTGTTCCAAGCGCCGGCGGCATTGCCGGAGGCGGCGGTGGCACCGTTGGTGTCCCAATAGAGGGTTGCGGCGGGCGAGGATAGCACGGAAGCCGTCGCGGTCAGAAGCGCGGCGCGGAGGATTGAGGCACGAGTCGGAGGCATTTTTTTAAGGTGAGGTCGAGATCCCTGTCAGAATGAGACTTTACAGCATTTTCTAAACAAAAATCTGATGATTGTGTCAAATTGACGAATGGTGACGCGATTCATTAGTCATGTAATGAAGTTAAATGGTATTCAGGTGTTTTTGCGCCGCCGGTCCCGATTGGGTTTGGGCAGTAAAAATCGACGGAAACGTGATTTTTCACAATCCACCGCCGAAAGTGGCGTGGAATGAGGGAACAGCTCCCAAGCCTTTGTCCGATCCGTCCTACCCCCCTAGGGGAGTGAGACGGATCGGACAGAGGGGGAGGAGAAGGAAACGTTTCCTGCTCCCATTCACCACTGCCCTCCTTGTCCGATCCGTCCGAAACCCTTAGGGCGGTCGGACGGATCGGACAGGGCTCAAGGCACCTCTTCCAGCCGGTAGAAGGCCTTTCCGGCAGGCGGCGCGGGGTCGGACACGGTCATGGCAGCGGCGGCCGGGGTGAAAGGGGAACCCGCGTTGGTAAAGCCCGATAAAGTCTGGCTGCGGCGCAAGATGTAGGTCTTGGCCGGGTCCAGATTCTGAAGGTGGATCTCGAAGGCGCTGCCGTTGAACCCGGCACTGGCCACGCGCGGCTCGCCACCGACCGGCGGGAGCTGCCGGAGCATCAGCGCGTTGTACTGCGCACCTGCCGGGGATTGGATCTGCAGCACCTGGCGGTCGTAGCCGGCGGTGAAGGTGCCGAGGACGTACTGCCCGGGAAAGCCTGCTTCCTGGCCGCCTGCACCCGAGTCGAGGACGGCGGTGCCGATGGTCCGCAGGCGGTGGGCGTAGTCGGGCCGGGTATCGGCCACCCAGACTTGCAACTGGTATCTCCGGCCGGGGACGAGGCCGGGAAGCTCGATGATTCCGCTGCCGCCGGACCAGGAGCCGGCGTTCAGGAGCGTCTCGTAGTCCGGATCACGGCCCCGTTGGTAGGGATCGAAGCCGATGCTGCGGACGCCCAGCGAAGGCCCCGGTTGGAAGCTGAGTCCCAGGACCTGCACCGTCACCGGGGCCACGCCGCCGGTCCAAGCGTGCACCAAGGTGCCCGAGGTCCGGAAGTCGGTGGCGAAGCCGGTGACATTGGCAGGGGCTCCCCAGATGATCGGAGTGAACTCCGGAAGGCTGCCCGCACTCAGCGGATCGCTGCCGTGGGAGGCCTCCGTGGCGTCGGAGATGCCGTCGCCATCCGTGTCCGCAGCGTGCGGATTGCTGTGCTGCACGAGGACTTCGGGACCATCGTCGAGGCCGTCCAGATCGGTGTCGGCAGCGAAGGGGTTGGTCGCGGCGAGGGCTTCCCCGGCGTTGCTCAGGCCGTCGCCATCGGCGTCGTCACTGCCATCGGCGGCACTCGCCGGGTTGAAGCCGAAACGGGTTTCGTAGAGGTCGAGCATGCCGTCGCCATCGCTATCCGCCGGATTGAGCTGGCCGAAGTATTCGATCTCGCCGAGCGCGTGCTGCCCGCCGCCGGTGCTGGTGACGTCGTAGCTCAGGTAGCGGAACTTGCGGGTGGGGGCAGGCAGGTCGAAGCGGAGCACCTGGTTGCGGTCCGTCCAGAGGGTCCGTGTCGTATCGTTGACGACGTGGATCGGCGTGAAGGCGATCCCGTCATTCGAGCCGGAGATCGACCAGACCCGCGGGTCGCGGTCCGGGGTGTCGTTCGAACTGGTGACCGTGAAGTGGGTCAGGCTCAGGTCCGCGGGCATCTGGACCGTGGCCCACTGCGGAGCCGGATCGCAGCACCACTTCGCCTCGCCGCCGCCAGCCTTGTTGTCGAAGATGTCGAAGGCGCCCTCGCCGTTCGCGCCATTCGCGAAATAGGGCTCGATCGAACTGGTGATGGCCGCCCAGTTGAAATCCGAGCCGGCGGCGGTGGAATCGTTGCCGTTGTCTTCCGGGTCGGTCAGGTCGTGGTCGAGCAGCGCTGCGGTGCCGGTGCCGAGGACGGCGACCTTGGTCAGGAAGGGGTAGCTGGCACCGTTGGCAGGATTGCTGCCGTAGCGGATCTCCAGGCCGTCGTTGAAGCTATCGCCGTCCGAATCCGGGTTGTCGGCGAAGGTGGTCGTCTCCTGGCCGTCGGCCACGCCATCGCCATCCGTATCCGGGTTCAAGGGGTTCGCGGAGTGGCTGGCTTCGGCGTTGTCGGCGAGGCCGTCACCATCGCTGTCGCTGGCGGGGTTGTTTGGATCGATGTCCTGGCCATCGGCCACGCTGTCGTTGTCACTGTCGGGGTCGAGCGGGTCGCTATTGCCGTTGATCTCCGCGTAGTCGCTCAGGCCGTCGTCGTCGGTATCGGTCAGGAAGGGGCTGGTGTGGGAGTCGTTCACCTCGAAGCCGTCGTTGACCTGGTCGCCATCGGTATCGGCCACGCGCGGGTTGGTGCCAAGGGTGTATTCGGTGAAGCCGCTCAAGTCGTCCTCGTCGAGATCGCCGCTGCCATCGGCGAGGTCGTTCTTGTCGAGTCCCTGCCAGTCCTCCCACCAGTCGGGAATCCCGTCGCTATCGGCATCGCCCATTGGCGAGACGTCGCGCAGGATGTAGGCATTGAGCACGGTCTGGCCTTGATCGACCCCATGGCCGTAGACCGACCTGCTGCTGCCGTCCGCCGTGAAGCGGCCGATCACGCTGCTGCTGGAGCCGTGGGTGAAAACGGCGGTCTCGTTGCCCGAGCCGGCGGTGGAGCTGTCGCTCCACAGCTGCGTGCGCCCGGCGCAGCAACCGCGGTCGTCCGAAGCGAAAATCTGGATCTGATAGACGTGGCCCGGCTGAAGGCCCTGCACGGTCAGGACCTTCGGGTTCTCCCCGTCGTAGGCGAAGCCGTCCATGACGGTGTCGAAGGCGGCATCGAATCCCGCGGGCTCGGCGAAGGCCTCGTTGCTACTGCCGCCAAGTTGGACGCTGCCTCCGGCAGTGACGGTGGCATTCGCCGAGTTGTTGAGGGCGAAGCTGATGGTCTCGCCGCCCGCGGTGACGGCCTGGGCCGCGCCGGTCCCCCAGCGCCCGGCGTGCACCAGGGTGCCGCTGAGGCTGATGTCGCCCAAGCTGGTGACGGAGACCGGCGCGCCGGTCCATGAGATGGAAGTATCCACCTCATGGAAGCCGCCGGGATCGAGCGCCTGGATCCAGCGCTGCAGCACTGCCACCGTGTGCGTGTCCACGCGGCCCTTGGCCAGTGGCGGCATGGCGATGTGATCGGTCGCGTTCACCCGCAGGAAGAGCGCGGACTCCGCGGGCGATGCCGGCTTGACCACGTAGCCATCGGACAGACCGAGCGGGTCGATCAGATTGCCATAGATCAGATCCTGCTGGGGCAGGGGCGTGGTGAGGCGGGCATCGAAGACCGCGCGGTTGCCGCTCGGCTGGTGGCAGTGCGAGCAATTGCTGTCGAGATAGGAGCGGACGTAGTTCTCGTCGGTGACATCGGGATCACGGAAGTCAGCGGAGGTCACGACATTCGCCAGATCCACCTCCGTGACATCCTGCGCGATGAAGCCCAGGCGGCTGAGCGTTTCGACCTGGTTGGCGGTCCGGCCGGTGGCGGGGTAGAATTGGTCGCGGTTGAGCTGGCGGGTGCGGAAGCCGAGCACCGGGCCGGCGGTGTCGGTGTGGCAGGTATTGCACTGCTGGCGGGAGGGGTAGAGGTATTCCGCGGTGCTGCCGCCGCCGAAGTCGATCATCTCGGTTGCCCCCTCTTCTAACAGATCTGCCTCGCTTTGGTCGGCGCGCCAGCGGTAGGTGACGCCGCCCCACTCGCCATCGGTGCCGTGGATCAGGACGCGGGTTTCCAGGTTACGGCCGCCATCCGGCATCCGGAAGTGCTTCACGAAGACGGTGCCGACCGGGAATTGCCAGGTGCCGTTGGTGCTGTAGGTGATGAGTTCCGCGGTGCTGCTCGGTGTGCCGTCGTTCGGCAGCATCACCCAGCGGCTTTTGTCGGCACCCGCGGACCACAGCGGCATGTTGATGTCGTAGGGGATCATGGCCGCGGCCGGCACCAGGTTGGGGACATTGGAGAACAAGCCGGTCTGCGAAAGGGTCGCGGGGAATTCGTAGTCGGGCGGGCCGCTGATTTCCGGCCGGATGCGCGAGATCGCGCCGCCGCCGTTCTGTCCCGCGCCCAATTGCAGGACCAGCAACTCGCCCTGGGTGTCCCGGCCGAAGGAACAGATGCCGTTCCAGATATTGCCGGTCCGCGCGCGGCCGATCTCTTCCACGGAGATCTTGGTTTTGGTCACGGTGTTGTAGGCCAGCGCGTAGATCCGCTGGGTGCCGTTGTCGCCGAAGATGTACTTGCCCGCGAGCCCCGGGATGGCGCTGCCGCGGTAGACGTAGCCGCCGATGATGCAGGTGCCGATGCCGTGGTCGTAGTCGTGGACGGGTGCCTTCTCGGTGCCGACGAGCGGGCTGGGCGGAGAACGGAAGCCGTCGGCGAGACCCTCGCGATAGTTCCACTGGAAGTTGAGGCCCGGGGCGTCGACCACATCCACCTCCTCGCGCTGGCCGCCGCCGACATCGCCGATCCAGAACAGGCCGGTGGGCGGATCGAGGGTCAAACGGTGGGGCTGGCGCAGGCCGATCGAGTAGAATTCCTCCAAGGTGCCGCCGCTTGGATCGACCCAGGGATTGTCATTGGGAATGTAGTAGCCCTGGTTGTAGGAGCCGGAGGCCGTGTCGGGGAGATAGTTGCCGGCCTCGTTGTGGCGCAAGGTCGGCAGGCTGCGGAGGATCGGGTGGCTGATCGCGCCGCCCTGCATGTCCACATCGAGCCGCCACATGCCCGAGCGGAAGCGTTCGTTGAGCTTCTGCGCGTGCGGTGTCGACCCGCCGTCCTGGGTGCCCTCGTCGCCCACCGCGACGTAGAGGAAGCCGTCCGGCCCGAAGGCGAGGCCGCTGCCGTCATGGCCCTTCACCACGTCGAACTGGCTGATCATGATCAGCTCGCTGGCGGGGTCGAACTGCGTGAGAGCGGGGCTCCAGGTGAAGCGCGCCACGCGGATCCAATAGGGCGCATTGGCCGAGGGATCGTCGTTGGTATTATAAAAGTAGTAGGCGTAGATGTAGTCCTTGCCCTCGCCCTTCCCGAAGCGCGGGTGGAAGATCACCGACTGCATGCCGCCGTGCTTGGTGCCGAAGTTGTTGTTCTCCCAATTGTAGTACCAGACGCGGTCGCGGATATCGAGGACCTGCTGGCGGGTGGCGGTGGCATCGTTATCGGCGAGGCGGAAGATCCGGCCGTCGAGTTCGGCGATCATCATCTGGCCTGCTGCCTCGGGCCATGGCTGGGCGACGATCGGCGATTCCCACTGGAGATTGGTGAAGGCGGGCTGGATCAGGATAGCGGCGGGTGCCTGCGATTGGCTGGGCAGCAAGCCGCCGTTGAAGGCGAGCGCCACTTGCGGGGCGTCCAGTCCGCTCACGCCTTCCTCATGGACGCGCAGCGAGGTGGCTCCGGGACCGGGGAAGTCCGCTGGCAAAGCCGTGCCGGGGTCCTCACCCGCGCACCATTTCAAGGCCCGCACCAGGATCGTTTGGAAGGCGGCGCAGCGTGTCCCCAGCGGCTCCGCCTGGTCCGGCATCACATGGCCGTAGCTGGAAGCGAAGACGCGGCCGCTGCCGTAATTGACCGTCCATTCCATCGGGAACTGGAGCTGGGTTTCGGGGTCGCGGGCGTAGGAGAGCACGGTCAGGTTGTTCGCCGGTCCGCGGGCGTAGCGGTAGATTTCGACATCCGCGGCCATCCACGATGGGGGCAGCCCGGCGTGGATCGGATGATTGCCGAGGCGCTTCACTTCCACATTCACCCGCGCGCCGTGATTGGTGCCAGGACCGCTGCCGGAGGGCAGGATCTGCTCGGAGCCGTCGTTGTTGATCAGGATGGCCTTGCCCTGGTCGGGATTCCGCCAACCCAGGCCGATCATCTCGTTGTAAGCCGGCCACTCCGCGAAGGAGTTGTTCGCCTCGTGATAGACCAGGAAGCCGCCGCCACGGCTGACATACTGCTCGAAGGCGGTCTGCACTTCGGCGGGCCAGCCCGGTTTCCCGCCGAGGTTGTTGTAGCCGGAGAGGACGACGTCGTATTTCGAGAAATCCGGACGCCATTTCGCCCAAGCCGGATCGCCCGCGGTGGCCGGGCTGACCGTGACATCGACCTCGAAGGAGCCGTCCTTCGCCAGGATCGCCCGCACGATGTTCGCGCGGTGCTTCCAATCGTGATTGCTGACGCCCTCGACCATCAGGACTTTGATCGGGTCGGCGTGGACGATGCCGGACAGGGCCATGGCAATCGCCGCGAGGAGGATCTGAAGGGTTTTCATTCCAGCGGGTCGGTACGGGTTCTCGGGGGGCAAGCGAGGGGACCGCGCGGGTCACTCGCGGTGCGGGCTTCTTGCGCAAGGGCATGACAGCCCCGGCCCGGTGAGGGCCTGTCCAGGAGGCCTGCAATCCGGCGGGGGCGATGACCGGAGCCTTTCGCTCCGGTCGGCTATGAGGGAAGGATCGCTCCTTCTATTCCGGGGTTTCCAATGACAGGACGGTGGCCTTTTGACGAGATGTCGTTCGCTCTGAAGTGTGACGAAATCGTTTCGGATCAGGGGCTGGAAACCTTGAACTCGCTTTCCAGTGCTTGGAACAAGATCGCCCGCGACTTGGTAACGCCGTGGAGCATCTTCGTGCCGCCGACCAGGAGCTTCGGCATCAGGTAATTCATGCTGCCGGCGTTGGTGACGTTGACCCGCTTGTAGTCCTCCGCATCGGCGGCGAGCACTTCCGCGATCCAGGGATCCGCCAAGGCGTCGGAAGCGAGGGGCTTCTTCATGAGCGGCTTCACGGTTTCCATCGCCTTCCCGGCATCCATCACCGGGCGTCCGAAGAGCGCGTGATGGACCGCGGGGAAGGATTCGGGATCGCTGCGCCAGCAGGCGAGTGCCAGGCGCGCGAGTTCGCAGGCCTTCGGGTGATCGTTGATATGTTCCGGGACATGCGGATTGCAGCCGCGGTTGATGGGGCAGGGGAGCAGGACCACGCAGAACTGCCCGGGATATTTTACCATGAAGGCGTTCAGATCCTCATGCAGGTCGCGGCAGGAATCGCAGGCGTAGTCGTAGTATTTCACCACCACGTGCGGTGCGTCGGCATTGCCGAGATGGGGCAGGGTGGAGACGTTGTATTCCTTGTTCCCGAGCAGGGTGATCTTGCGGCCTTCACCGCGGGAATGGACAGGTCCGGCCGCGGCGGTGTCCCCGGCCGCGGGCTTGGGCTCCTTCGCCAAGACCACGTTGGTCTCCAGATGGGTGTCGGGTGCGGGCCCGAAAACCTGGCCGGCGATCAGGACGGCGATGGCAGCCAAGCCGCCGAGCAAGCCCGTGGTGCCCGCGGGCGTTGCGGCTCGCGACCACTGGCTGCGGAAGGCGAGGGCGGCGCAGGCAAGGCCGATCAAGTGGGCGCTCAGGCACCAAGGGCAGAAGCTCTTCAAAATGAAGCCCTGCACGATCCCGAACCATATGGCGGCACCGGCGAGACCGGTGGCGATGGCCAGCAGCGCGGTGCGCTGTGGCTTGAAAGTGAGAAAGAAAAGGGCCGCGTAGAGGAGCAGCGAGAGCGCGGTCACCGGCACGTGGAACCACTGCGACCACTGCGAACCGAGGACGTTTTCGCACCCCGATCCCGTGCCGCATCCGACCAGATAGCTGATTTTACCGGTGGCCTTCTGGATCAGGAGATAGCCGCTCAAAAGCAAGCCGCAGGCCGCGAGCAGACGCAGTGGAATCATGCGATCGTTTATGGAGAAAGGGCTGGAAAAGGACAACCCTCCGGTTCCTTGCGGGACCGGAGGGTTGCCTCGACAGAACGTTCCGGACCTAATTTACGGAACGTCTTGAATCTTGTAGAACGCCTTCGAGGGCAGTGCCGGCGGGGACGGGTCGGTGACGACCTGGGTGGTCCCCGTCGGGAGGAAGGGCCCGCCCACCGGCGCGAAGCTACCCGCGGCAAGCGTCGTGCTGCGAGTGAGTTGGTAGTTCTTGGTGATGTCGAAGCCGGTCACCGTGATCTGGAAGGTGCCGCCGACCCGGTTAGCCGAAGTCACCCTCAGCGGTGTGGTCACGATGACATCCTCATTGTACACCGTGATCGCGTTGTACTGGGCGCCCGGTTCGGGAGCCGGCCGGTCCATGTAGATGTATTGGATCGTGTCGATCGCGGTGAAGGTGCCCGTTACCCACTGGCCCGGCTTGGTGGCCTCGCTGCCGCTGGCACCGGCGTTGAGGACTACCTGTTCATTTCCGACATTGCCGTAGCGATAGGTGCGGTCGGCGAATCCCGGACGGGTGTCCACCACCCAGATCTGGACGCGGTAATCCTCGCCCACGGTCAGGTTGGGGATCTCGACGAAGCGGCCGGTGGCGCCGCTGAAGGTGCCGGTGTTGATCAGCGTCTCGTAGTCCGCATTCAGGTTGCGGTTGAACGGATCGTAGCCGGTGAACGGCGCTCCCAGCGATGGACCGGGCGTGAAGTTCGCCACCCCGGGCACATTGATCGCCGCGGTACCGCCGGTCCAGGCATGGATCAGGGTCCCGGTGGTCTTGAAGTCGCTCAAGTTACCGCTGATGTTCGCCGGTCCCGCCCAATCGATGGGGGCGAAGGTCGGCAAGCTCCCGAAGTCGAGGGGATCGCTGCCGTTTCGGACCTCGTAACCGTCATTGATCTGATCCAGGTCGGTATCGGCAATCTTCGGATCGGTTCCAGTTCCGCCCTCGTTGTATTCATCGCCGTCGGTCAGACCGTCGTTGTCGGTGTCGGGGTCGGTCGGGATCAGCCCGGCCTCATATTCCTCCAGGTTGGTAAGACCGTCGTTGTCGGGATTGTCTCCGGGATTGGCCACGCCGTATTGGCTTTCGAAGTAATCCGGCAAGAGGTCGCCGTCGCTATCCTGATCTTCGCCGAAGTATTCGATTTCGGCCAGCGCGTGCTGGTTGCCGTTGGTGGCAGTCACCGAATAGCGGAACCACTTGTACATCGGTGCCTTGGTCGCCAGCGTGAACTGCACGGTACGGTTGCGGCCTTCGCCCCAGAACAGCGTCGTCGGATCGGTGTGATTGACGATGTTGGTGAAGGTCGTGCCATCATTGGAACCTTGGATGGACCAGATCCGCGGATCGCGGTCGGGCGAATCGTTAGAGGAAGTCAGCGTGAAGTGGGTGAGCTCGACGCCGAAGGGTGTCTGCACCGTGATGCTCTGCGGAGCCGGATCGCAGCACCACTTCGCCTCACCGCCGCCGGTCTTGTTATCGAAGACGTTGAAGGCACCTTCAGCCGGCGCGAAGTCGGCCTTCGAGCTGGCACTGATCGAGACCCAGTCGAAGCCGGAGCCGGCCAGGGTGGAGTCGTTGCCGTCGTTCTGGCGGTCGGTGAAGTCACGCTGGAGCAGCCCGCCGAGGATCTGGGCGGTCATGCCATCGGGTCCGCTGGCAGAGGAGTTCGGATCGGAGCCGCGATCCACTTCATAGCCGTCGCGGAACAAGTCGCCGTCCGTGTCCGGATTCATGGGATCGGTGACGCTGACGTCCCCCTCCGGATTGAGCTCCTCATAGTCGGTCAGACCGTCGTCATCCGAGTCCGGATCCAGGGGGTTGGTGGGGATGACGCCGTCCGGCGGATTGACCTCCTCATCGTCGGTCAGGCCGTCACTATCGCTATCATCTAGCTGCGGGTTGGTGCCGGCTTGGAATTCTTCGAAGTTGCTCAGGCCGTCCTCGTCTTGGTCGGCTGCTGCATCGTCGAAATTGCCGTCACTCAGGAAATCCGGGAAGAGCACCTCGTAGAGCTGCGGGATGCCGTCGCCGTCGCCGTCATTGTTATTCTGGGCGCCGAAGTACTCGATCTCGCACAGCGCATGCTCGCCGCCGGCGGTGGCGTAAACCTGATAACGGATGTATCGGTAGGGCAGGGAATTGGCAGGCAGGTTCACCCGGAGTCCCTGGCTGGTCTCCGACCACAGCGTGTCTGAGGGGAAGTCGAAGCGGGTGATCGGGGCGAAGTGGATGCCGTCGTTCGATCCCTGGATCTCCCAGACCCGCGGATCGCGGTTCCTGTTGTCTTCGCTGTTCGTGATCGTGAAATACTGCAGGCTGGTGTAGGCCGCGAACTGCACCGTCACATGCTGGGGAGCGCCGGCGCAGCACCACTTGGCCTCTCCGCCGCCGACCTTGTTGTCGAAGACGTTGCCGCCGCTGTTTTCGGTGGAGGAACTCGGTTCCCCGCCCTGCGAGGAGGTGACGGCCACCCAGTTGAAGCCGGTGTTCGTCACATCGCTGCCATTGCCTTCCGGGTCGGTAAGGTCGAAGCCGAGCATGGCCGCGGGCCCCGTTCCGAGGCGCGTGACCTGGGTGCCGTTCGGCGTGCTGTTAGGATCGGTCAATTGCGATCCGGCCGCCGCTTCCCAGCGATCCGGGAAGAGGTCGTTATCGCTGTGCTGTAAAGTCGGATTGCTGAAGTACTCCTTGACCTCCGCGTAATCGCTAAGCGTGTCGCCATCGGTATCCACCATCGCGGGATTCGACGGGGCGAGGACGCCGGGGGGAGGATTGACCTCTTCCCCGTCTGTCAGTCCATCGCCATCCGTATCCGGATTGTCCAGATTGAGCCGCTTGCGGTATTCCTCGAGATTGCTCAGGCCATCGCTGTCTTTATCGAGCGCGGCGTCGCTTGGCAGGTTCGCATTGAGGAAGGAATATTGCGCCTCGATGTGATCGGGAATCTTGTCGCCATCCGTGTCCACCGACATGTCGACGAGGACATAGGCGTTGATGTAATTCGCGGCCTGCGCCAAGCCGCGGACGTAGACCGTCTGGCTGGTGGCACTCGCGGTGAAGCTGCCGATGACGTAGCTGCTCGACCCGGTGGTAAAAGAGGTGGTTTCGGTGCCAGCGCCATCCGTGGCATTGTCGCTCAATTCCAAGGTCCGGCCGTTGCAGCAACCGCGGTCATCGGAGATGAAAAGCTGCAGCCGATATTGCGTGCCGATGGTCAGTCCGCCGACTTGGACGCTTTTCGGGTTATCGCCATCCACCGCCGAACTATCCATTACCAACTCGAAGTTGGGATCGACAGTACCGGTCGGCAGCCAAACCTCGCCGGAATAGTAACTTCCGCCGGTGGCGACGGCACTGAGGTTTCCGATGGCGTTGCCGGTGCCCACTCTCTCGAAGGTGATCGTGTCTCCGGTGACGGGAACGGTGAGCGGGGCGCTGCCCGGGGGATTTCCCCAGGTGCCGGCGTGATACACGGTGGCACCGGCGGGGATAATGATCGAGGCCTCGCTGGTGATCTCAGTGGGGCCGGTGATCCAAGTTACCGGGGCGGCATGGGCCGTCGCAAGCACGGCCAATAGCCCCCCTAAACGGGGTATTGATGGGGTTATCATTTTGTGGGTTTTTGTGGGCTTCTGTTGATTATTGAGGGAAAATCGGGACGTCAAGAGACTTCCGCGCTCTGTTGTAAGCCAATTGCCGGATGCGGCCTTGGGGGGAAGCCTTTCTGAAAAGTCGATCGCCCTGCGCAAAGTGCTTCATGTCAGTGAATTGAGTATTTTCGTTCAGGGGGATTTCTCATTGGGTTCCAGAAGCCTTGTCCCCGAAAGCGGGGACAAGGGCAGACGAAGGGATGTCTGGTTCGACAGACGCGCGAAGACGCGGGACGGGGATATGATACGCCCGGCGCTCCGTGAGAGTTATCAAGAAGGAAGGCTCCCTTGCACGAGGCTTGGCTATCGAGGCCCGGTGAACGCACGGGCGATCTCAAGCCATTCGTCCTCCAGCGCCTGGCCGGGCGGCGGCACCGGCTTGCGGGCGCGGGCATACCAATAGGCGGCGTTGCCCTGATCGCCCTCTTCGCGATGCAGGTAGGCATGGATCCAGGCACCCGCAGGATCGGGAAGATTCTGGCAAGCGTCATGCGCCTGGTCCCAACGACCGGCCCGTGCCAGCCACAGGACTTCCAACTCCGCGCTCAGGCCAGCGGGAGGCTGGCTGTCGGATGTGGCGGAACGGGCAAGACTTTCAGCTTCCATGCGGAGGAAACGCCTCGCAGATTGGTGACCTTGCGTCCTTTCTCAAGCTTGTCATGAAGTCCTTGATTCCTCTTTTCCTGCTTTCCGCCGCTCCGCTCCTCGCCGAAGCCCTGCCGCAGCTCGGCGGCCAGGCACCTTGGCTGGGCCAATATGCCGGCACGGAGAACCGGGATTTCCGCTTCATCGTCAAGACCGATGGCCAAGGCCAATTGATGCCGGCGAAGGAGAAGGGCGGCTTCGTCACCGACAACTTCGCGATCCGCTTCGTGTCGCTGATCGAGGAGACCCTGCCGGACGGGAAGGTGGTCAGCAAGATGGTGAAGGAGGACGCTTGGGAGGCGGTAACGCCGGCGGCCAAGGATCCTAAAAAAGTCACCTATCGCGGGACCGTGGCGGGGGATGCCAAGTTCGAAGTGAACTTCGAATTGGAAAAGGGTGCGATCCGCGCCGGCGGCAAGATTCTCGACAAGGGCCAGCTGAGCAACCCGCGCTTCGTGATGCGGATCCAGGTGCCCTTCGTCTACCTCTACGAGAAGGACGCGGAGAAGCTGAAGGAGAAGGTCAAGAACGACCGCATGGAAGTGGTCCGCACCGATGGCAAGAAGCTGAAGCTTGAAATGGACAAGCCGCTGGATGCCGAGACGGCCGAGTACAGCGGCCCCGGAATCACCCAGGCCCGGATCGAGATCGCCTACTACGGCGGCCATAAGCTCGACGTGGCCACCACCCCCGGCGCGGCCTTCGAGCTGTGGAACAAGGAAGAGAAGGCCTTGATCGAAGGCTTTACCCTCGGCTGGAAGCACGACGCGGCGAAGGACCCGGAAGGGAAGGCGCGCCTCACGTTCCAGTTGAAATAGGGGACGGGTGGGCCGGAAGTACACCGGAGCGCACAAATCGGGTGTCCAGTACACCCAATGGCTCACTTGTGCGATTTCCGGCCCTTGGGCTTGCTCTCGCCCGCCATTTTTGGATAGGATCTCGCTCGAAATTTTGAGAATTCGCCTCCTCCGGCCTGTATCGATCCGTTCACAAACCCATTTAATTCATTGAAAATGAATGGATTAAAATTTTATTCGGAGGTGTTTGATTTTAATTTGACGATCAGAGTGTACTTTGGTGTAGTTAGCGGCACTTCAGCGGTCTTCCCGCTTCCCAATGTCCTCCGCTCTCCACGAAAGTCACTTCGACTACAAGATGGACCCGAAATATCGGGTTTCCATTCCGGTCGATTGGCGGCCTGAGACGGAGGAGACCGCGATCCGCTTGCAGCTCTCGAAGGAACACGAACTGCCGGTGATCAAGGTCTTCAGCGAAGCGGAGTTCGACCGGAAGTTCGAGCAGGTGGAGAAGAGCGATCTGACCCCTGCGAAGAAGCAACAGATCGTCGGTCACCTCCGAATGATGTCGAAGAAGGCAACTGTCAGCAGCCAGGGCAAACTGAGCGTTCCGAAAGACTGGAGCGAGAAGATCGGCCTGAAGGCGGACAGCGCAGTGATCCTCGCGGGTCGCGGACCTTTCTACATGCTCTGCACCCCGGAGACCTTCGACAAGATCACCGACATCGAGCTCGGCATGGACGACGGCGACCTCGGCGTCCTCTGATACACCCACCCACGACTTTCACCCACCCCGACAACGCAAGCGACAACATGCTGTTCGCCCATCCAACTCTGGCATCCGCACAAGGCGGGCCCGCGACACCCATCGCGGGATACGGCCGGATGCCGGAGTTGGGCCTCATTTTCCCATCGGTCCGGACCGGCGCACTCGGGACAGCGCGCCTCTCCGGCCATCTCAATACGGCCGTCCGACCTGCATTCCATGGCTGGTTGGCAGGGCGGCGGCCGTTGACTTTCCTGGCTGGGCGGAAAGGGTTTCTCGGGACAGTACCCTTTTCGCTATTTAAACCGGTGATCCGCGCGGCTTCTGGCTGGTTGTCCGCGCGGGTCATCGGAAATTTTCAAGCATCACCATTTCCATGCGGAGGGACCGGCGCACTCGGGACAGCGCGCCATTCCTTCCATCTCAATACGGCCGTCCGACCTGCATTCCATGGCTGGTTGGCAGGGCGGCGGCCGTTGACTTTCCAGGCTGGGCGGAAGGGGTTTCTCGGGACGGTACCCCTTTCGCTTTTCAACTCGGCGGTTCGCGCGGCTTCTGGCTGGTTGTCTGCGCGAACCCCCGAAATTTTCCATGCAGGGCAGACCGGCGCACTCGGGACAGCGCGCCGCTCGGCCCACCTCAAGACGGCTGTCCGCCCCGCATTCCATGGCTGGTTGGCGGAGCGGCGGCCGTTGGCGGATTTCCAACAAGACAATAACAACGATGCGGCGCAACCCTCCACCTACCACCTCCCGGTGCTTCCTGCGGAAGTCGACGAGTGGATGCAGGCGGGGGAGGGGATGGTCATCATCGACGGCACGCTCGGTGGCGGCGGTCACAGCGAGGCTTTCCTGAAGGCAGGGGCCATGGTGATCGGCGTCGACCGCGATCCGGAAGCACTGGCCTTCGCGGGCAAGCGGCTCGCGAAGTACGGCAGCCGCTTCCGGACCTGGCTGGGTAATTTTGCAGATCTCCGGGACATCCCCGAGGTCCGGGGGGATGGCAAGCCTGACCGCTTGCTTTTGGACCTCGGGGTTTCCTCCCGGCAACTCGACGCCGCGGAACGGGGTTTCTCGTTCCGCGGCGCCGGACCGCTGGACATGAGGATGGGCCCCGCTTGCCCCTTCGATGCCGCCCATGTGGTGAACACCTGGTCCGACGCCGAATTGGTAAAAATCCTCCGCGAACTTGGCGAGGAACCGCAGGCCAAGAAAATCGTCGCGGCCATCGTCAAGCGCCGCGCGGTCCGCAAGTTCGAGACCACCACCGACCTCGCGGAGTGCATTGAAAAGACCATCGGGCGGCACGGCAAGATTCACCCCGCGACCAAGACCTTCCAAGCGATCCGCATGCTCGTGAACGACGAGCTCGGCTCGCTGCAGCGCGCGCTCGAAAATTCCGTCCACGTGCTCAAGCCGGGTGGCCGGCTTCTGGTCATCACTTTCCATAGCCTTGAAGACCGCATGGTGAAGCAGTTCATGCAGCACCGTGCGAAGCCCTACATCGACCGGCCCGACTGGCCGGAACAGCGGCCGAATCCCGATTGGTGCTTCCGGCTGCCGGTTAGAAAAGCCATCGCCGCCGGCGAACAAGAGATCCGAACGAACCCCAGGGCCCGCAGTGCCAAACTGCGGGTCGCCGAGCTTCTGGACCCCGACTCCCCACGCCCATGAACCGACTCCGCTCCGAACCGAAGACCCACGTCTCCGTTTTCATCACGCTCATCCTCGCCGCCCTGGTCATGGTCGGCGGCGGTGTGATGCATGCCGTCTACAAGAATTCCCAGGTGCGCACCGACCGCATGATCGACCAGGCGGAGAAACGCATCAAACAGACGCGCACCAGGATCAGCATGGTGGACGTGCGCATGGACAAACTCCTCGACCGCTACGAGATGAAGGATCGGCTCAAGTTCGCAGGTTCCCCCCTGCTTCCCGTCAAGCCCGCGGACGTCGAGGAGATCCTGCCAGGCCAATCCGGTCCGAGGGTCGCGGCGATCCGCGAATAATCCATGACACGCCGCTCCTTCCAGACCCGCTGTCTCTTGCTGTGCTCGGCCACCGTGGCCGGGCTCAGTTTGCTTTCGCTGCGCTTGTTCCAGATCCAGGTCTGGGACCGCAAGCAGGTGGGTGGAAAAGCGAATGCCTTTGACCGTGCCGAGATCCTGCCCGGCCTGCGCGGCAATATCGTGGATCGCAATGACGAGGTGCTCGCCAAGAGCATGCCCGTCGGCTCGATTTACGCGGACATCAACCTGCTCACCAAGCCGAAGGAGATGGCCACTCCCCTCGCCTTCGAGCGCGTCTGCCAGGCACCGGATTGGGAGAAGCTGGATGGTGAAAAGCGGAAACGCCGGGTGCTTGCCGAGCGCCTGGAGATCGTCGGCAATGCGGAGATCTCCGGCAGCACCATCGAGGGCAAGATGATCTGCGAAGCTGCCATCGCCCGCTATGTCAGCCTCCTCGCCCGGCCGCTGGGCATGAAGCGCGAGGAACTGCGCAAGATCCTCGTCGACGGCATCGGCAAGAAGACCAGGGGCGAATTCCCGATCGCCAAAAATCTTCCCGATGACGTGGTCCGCGGGATCCAGGAGATCATTGATGGCAATTGGTTCGAGGGCATCACCATCCGTTCCTCTTACCGCCGCTGGTACACATCGCCGGACTTGGCTACCCACGTCATCGGCTACACCGGCGAGCTGGAGGAAAAGGGCCCGACCGGTCGTCCGGCCTATCGACAGATCGGCAAGTTCGGGATCGAAGCTTCCCTCGAGGAATACCTCGCCGGTCGCGACGGCTATCGCACCGAGCGCCGCGATGCCTACGGCATGCGCATCCCGGGCGAGACGCAGTTGGTCGTGCCGCCGCGCGCCGGCCTCGATGTACAACTCACGCTCGACATGGGCATCCAGTCGATCGTCGAGGAGGAACTCGACGCGGGCCTGGCCGAGTTCGAGAGCAAACGCGGCTGCGCGATCGTGATGGATCCGAAGACCGGCGAGATCCTCGGCATGGCCAGCCGTCCGCATTTCAATCTCAATACCCTGAAGGACGTCGACAAGAACGGCTACAACTTCGCGCTCCAGGCGATCTACGAGCCCGGTAGTACGATCAAGGTCGTAGCTGCCGGTGCCGCGCTCAATGAACGCCTCGTCTCCCCGCAGACCTCGATCTTCTGCCACAACGGCTATTACCAGCAGGGCAAGCTGATCGTGACGGACGACCACCCGCAGGGCTCCCTGACGGTCGAAGGAGTGCTCCAGAAATCCAGCAACATCGGTGCCTTCAAGCTGGCCCAGCAGCTCGGCATGGACCGCTTCTACGGCTACATGGGCAAGTGGGGCTACGGGCACAAGACCGGCATCCTGCTCAGCGGGGAAAGCCGCGGAGTGGTCCGCAATACCGGCAATCTCATCGACTTCTCGCGCGCCTCTTTCGGCTATTCCCTCGCGGTCACCCCGCTGCAGGTCGCCTCGGCCTACTGCGTCATCGCCAGCGATGGCAAGCTGCGCAAACCGCACATCGTGAAGGCGATCGTCGCCAACGACGGCAAGCCGGTGCAGAAATACGAGCCCGAGGTGGTTGACACCGTCCTCCGCCCGGAAACCGCGAAGGCGATGCGCAAGGCGCTCGAACGGGTGACCGGCGAAGGCGGCACCGCCAAGTTGGCCCGCGTGCCCGGCTACCTCGTCTGCGGGAAGACCGGCACCGCGGTGCGCATCGACAAGGGCCACTACCAGCCGGGACACTACACCGTTTCCTTCGCCGGGATGATGCCTGCCGCGGATCCCGCGTTTGTCTGCGTGGTCGTGATCGATGACCCGCTCACCAGGAAGATCCCGAATCTCTACGGCGGGACCGTTGCCGCGCCGATCTTTGCCAAGATCGGTAGCCGCGTGGCCGCCCACCTGAACCTTACTCCCACCGAGCCGGTCCCGGAGGGGAAGGACAAGCTTGCCGGAACCCACGCACCGTGATTCTCAGAGATCTTATTGCTGCCCTTCACCGCCCGCTCGTCGCGGGCCCCCTCGACGTCGAAATCCACGCCGTCACTTCCGACTCGCGGCTGGTCGAGCCCGGCACCGTCTTCGTGGCCGTGCGCGGCCACCGCCAGGACGGCCGGACCTTCATCCCGATGGCGCTCGAGAAAGGTGCCACCGCGATCATCGCGGACTCGGCTGCGGAAGCCGGTCATCCGGAAGACGTCCCTTACATCCACGTCAGTGACACCCGCCAGGCCTTGGCCGTGCTCGCCGGTGTGCTTGCGGGTGAACCGGCGCAGAAGCTCAAGCTCGCCGGTGTCACCGGCACCAATGGCAAGACCACGACCGCCTTCCTGCTCCACTACCTGATGAAGCGCGTCTGGCACCGCGCCGGACTGCTTGGCACCGTGCTGCTGGACGATGGCCAGGACGTGAAGCCCGCCAATCTCACCACCCCCGGGCCGGTCGAACTCAATGGCCTGCTCGCCCGCATGGTTGACAACGGCTGTCGCGGCGCGGCGATGGAAGTCTCCTCGCAGGGCCTTGATCAATTGCGCGTCCACGGCATCGCCTTCGATGCCGCGATCTTCACCAATCTCACCCAGGACCACCTCGACTACCACGCCACGATGGAGAACTACGCCGCGGCCAAGTTCGCGTGGTTCGAGACCCTCGCCGCCACTCCGCTCGGCAAGAAGCCGGTCGCGGTGGTCAATACCGACGACGGCTATGGCGAAAAGCTCGTCGTGCAACTCGGTGACAAGCTGCCAATCATCCGCTTCGGCTTCAACGTCCACTGCGACTTCCGCGCGAACAATTTCAAGCAGAGCTCCCGCGGCATGGAGTTCGAGCTCACCGCGAAGGGCAAGTCCTACCTGGTCCGCGCCCCGCTGATCGGCCGCTTCAATGTCTACAACCTGCTCGGTGCCCTCGCCGCCGCCAGCGCGATGAAGATCTCGCTGCGCGAGGCCGTCGCCGCCGCCGCAGAGGCCCCGCAGGTTCCCGGCCGCATGGAGCACTGCGGCACCCGCGATGGCGTCACCGTCTTCGTCGACTACGCCCACACTCCCGATGCGCTGGAGAATGCCTGCCGCACCTTGAAGGAACTCAATCCTGCCCGCCTGATCACCGTCTTCGGCTGCGGGGGCGATCGCGACCGCACCAAGCGCCCGCTGATGGGCAAGGCCGCAGCCACCTACAGCGACGCCTGCATCCTCACCTCCGACAATCCCCGTAGCGAGGACCCGGAAGTCATCATCAAGGACATCGAGGCCGGCATGGGCGGCGCGCGCTACCGCAGCGTCGTCGATCGCGCCGAAGCCATCCGCATCGCCGTCCACGCCGCGGGCAAGGGCGACATCGTCCTGATCGCCGGCAAGGGCCACGAGCCCTACCAGCAATTCGCCGACCGCACCATCGACTTCGACGACCGCCGCGAGGCGCGCCGGGCCCTCGTGGAGCGCCCCGCCGAAGAGCCTCCTCCGCCTCCTTCCCGCAACCGATGATCCCCATCGACGCCAGCACCATCGCGTTACAAGCCGGAGGCGAACTCGTCGCCGGTCGCGGTGATGTCGTGGCCATCGCCGCCTCCACCGACACCCGCACGATTCCGCCGGGTGCGGTCTTTTTCGCGCTGCGCGGCGACCGCTTCGACGCGAATGAGTTCGCGCCGCAGGCCTTGGCCGCCGGTGCCACGATCGCCGTGGTCGAGCGCTGGGAAGGGGAATGCCCGGCCCACGCCGCGGTCGTTCTCGTGCCGGATACCTTGGCCGCCTTGCAGCGCATGGCCGCATGGTATCGCCGCAAGTGGGATATCCCGGTCCTCGGCATCACCGGCTCGAATGGCAAGACCAGCACCAAGGATTTCGCCGCCGCGGTCATGGCCCGCGCCTTCGAAGTCTGCGCGAACCGTGGCAATCTTAACAACCACATCGGCCTGCCGCTCAGCATCCTGACCCTTGAGGAGCGCCACCAGATCGGCATCTTCGAGATGGGCATGAATCACCCCGGCGAGATCGCGCCGCTCTGCGAAATCGCCCGGCCCAAGCTCGGCATCATCACCAATATCGGCAGCGCCCACATCGAGTTCATGGGCAGCCGCGAAGGCATCGCCGAGGAGAAGGGCGCGCTCGCCCGTTCGCTGCCGGAAGACGGCGCGCTCTTCGTCCCGGCCGGCTGCGACTACATCGACTACTTCAAACGTCGTACTCGCGCCAAGGTCATCCCCGTCGGCAATGGCCGCGGCCTCGTCCGCGCGGAAGAACTCCGCCAGGAAGACTCCTTCGCCTGCTTCAATCTGGTGATCGAGGACAGCGCCGTCGAAGTCCGCCTGCCGGTCGCCGGCCGCCACATGGTGAACAACGCCCTGCTCGCCGCGGGCGCCGGTTGGTTCATGGGCATCGCCCCGGAGGAAATCGCCGCCGGACTTTCGAGCACCGTGCTGACCAGCGGCCGCCTGCGCCGCTTCGCCATCGGCGGCATCACGATCATCGACGATACCTACAACTCGAATCCCGAGTCCGTCCTCGCCGCGCTCGACACGCTCGCGGAAACCCCCGTGGCCGATGGCGGCGTGCGCTACGCCCTGCTCGGCCGCATGGGCGAACTCGGCCCGCTCGCCCCGCAAGCCCACCTCGATGCCGGCCGCCTCGCCGCGGAGCGCGGCTTCACGGTCGTCGCCGTGGGCGATGGCTCGCAGGGCATCGCCGAAGGCGCGGGCAGCGCCGAACACATTCCCGACAAGGCCGTGGCCGCCGCATGGATCGCGGAGCGCGCCAAGCCTGGCGATGTCGTCCTATTCAAGGGCAGCCGCAGCGTCGCCCTCGAACGCGTCATGAACCAGGCATTCCCCTCCCGCGACTAATCCATGCTCTACGCGATCTACGAATGGTGGAAGGCGGCTCTCGATGCCGAGATTGCGAGAGGCGTGAAGGAGTGGGCACACACGTTTTCGTTCCTGAACCTCCTCGGCTACATCACTTTCCGCGCCGCCTTCGGTTGCTTGCTCGCCTTTGTCATCAGCATCTTCGCCGGCCCGCGGGTCATCCGCCGGCTGATCTCGCTGAAGGTCGGCCAGCCGATCCGCACCGCGGAGGAGGTCCACAAGCTCGCGGAGCTTCACGGCGGCAAGGTCGGCACACCCACCATGGGCGGCGTGCTGATCCTCGGATCGGTTCTGATTTCGGTCTTCGTCTGCGCCCGTCCGCTCAATCCCTTCGTGGCCGTGTGCTCCTGCACCATGGCCGCGCTCGGCCTGCTCGGCTTCATGGACGATTACACGAAGGTGAAGAAGAAGAACTCCGCCGGTGTGAGCTCCCGCACCAAGCTCTTCTGGCAGCTCGTCATCGCACTCGTGGCCGCCTGCTTCATCTACTACAAGAAGGAGATCTCCGGCTTCGGCGCACCGCCAGAGCAGATCGCGGATCGGTCCGCTGGCTTCTTCCTCGGCCAGATTCCGCTGGGCATCGGCGAGATCTGTTTCCCCCTCTACAAGACCGGGGATGTGAAGAGTAGCATCATCGATCTAGGCTTCCTGATCATCCCCTTCTTCGCGCTCATCATCATCGGATCCTCGAATGCGGTGAACCTCACCGACGGCCTCGACGGCCTGGCCACCGGCTGCACCATCACCGTCGCGCTCGCCTACACCATCCTGGCCTATCTGGCGGGCCATCTCTACATGGCCACGGAATACCTGGTCATTCCTTACAACCGCTACATCGGGGAGCTCGCCGTGCTCCTGCTCTCCTTGGCCGGTGCCGGCTTCGGCTTCCTCTGGTACAATTGCCATCCGGCGAAAGTCTTCATGGGCGATACCGGCTCCCTCGCCATCGGCGGTGCGCTCGGTACCGCGGCCATCTGCGTGAAGCAGGAATTGCTGCTGGCCATTATCGGCGGTGTCTTCGTCATGGAGGCGATGTCGGTGATCCTTCAGGTCGGCAGCTTCAAGCTCCGCAAGAAGCGCATCTTCGCGATGGCGCCGATCCACCACCACTTCGAACTCCGCGGCTGGCACGAGAGCCAGGTCATTATCCGCTTCTGGATCATGTCCATCATCCTCGCCCTTTTCGGCCTCGCCCTCCTCAAGATCGCCTAATCGATGTCTCTCCAGGGAAAAACCGTCCTTGTCCTCGGTGCCGGCCGCAGCGGTCGCGCCGCAGCGGCCCTCGCCTTGCGCGAGGGTGCGACGGTCCGCGTCCACGACGCGAAGGCCATCGACGGCATGCCGGAAGGTGCGGGCCTCTGCCCGAATGTGACCGTGGAAACCGGCCGCGCGACGAGCTGCGACCTGCTCGTCATCAGCCCCGGCATCGACACTTTCGGACCGCTCGTAGCCGCCTACTCGGAATCCGCGGGCGAGATGATGGGCGAGACCGAATTCGCCGCCCGCTACTACAAGGGTCGTATCATCGGCATCACCGGTACGAACGGCAAGACCACCACCACCGAGCTGGTCGACCGCATCCTCCGCGCCGGCGGCTACGATTCCGTGCCCTGCGGGAATTACGGCACCCCGCTCAGCGAGGTCGTCCTGCGCGATCCGGTGCCGACCGCCGTGGCGCTGGAACTCAGCTCCTTCCAGCTCGAAACCGTCAGCACGCTGCGCCCGGATGTCTCGGTCTGGCTGAACTTCGCGCCCGACCACATGGACCGCTACCCCACGGTGCAGTCCTACTTCGACGCGAAGTTCCGGATCTTCGGGAACCAGACGGAGACCGACACCGCGATCGTCCGCACCGGCGAGAAGCTTCCCGCGATCCGCCCGCACATCGTCTCCTTCTCGACCGAGGACTCCACCGCCGATTGGTTCTCCGATGGACGCCAGCTCTTCCGCAAGGGCGAGCCGGTCTTCGATTTGGAATCCGCGACCCGCATGCGCGGCCTGCACAATGCCGAGAACGCGATGGCCGCCATCGCCGCCTGCGAGGCCATCGGCATCTCGCTCGATGCCGCCCGCACTGCCCTGAATGGCTACGCGCCTCCGCTGCACCGTTGCGAACTCGTCCGCACCCTCGATGGCGTGGAGTACCTCAACGATTCCAAGGCCACCAATCTCCACGCGCTCGAAAGCGCCCTGCGTTCCCAAACCCGCCCGGTCGTGCTGATCGCCGGCGGCAAGGAAAAGGGCCTCGACTACGCGCCGGTCGCGCCGCTGCTGGCGAAGAAAGCGGTGGCCGCCGTGACCTACGGCCAGATCGGCCAGCCGCTCGCGGCCATCTTCTCCGCAGCGGTGCCGGTCGAGCAGACCGTGACCCTGGCGGAAGCCGTCGCCGCGGCCCGCCGCCTCGCGCCGCGCGGCAGCACCGTCCTCCTTTCCCCGGGCACCTCTTCGTTCGACCAATTCTCCGGCTATGAACAGCGCGGGGATGTCTTCCGTGAACTCGTTCTCAACCTTCGCTGACACCACGCACCCATGAAATTCCCGAGCCTTACCGTGAAACGCCGCCCCGTGAAGAAGGGCGCATTCCGCACCTACTTCGCCAACATGGTGCGCACTAGGAAGCAACGCGCCTCCACCGCCGCCATGCCCGCGATGCCGGAGGTCGATGGTGACGTGCCGAATCTCGGCATCGCCCGTGCCCTCGTCGTCATCCTCGTCATCCACGTGGTGGCCATCGCGGGGATCTTCGCGCACAGCCATTGGTTCGAGGAGCCGCGCCGCGAGGAAGCCGCGCGCTCCGCCAACGCCGGTCTTCAACCGGTCCGGGCACCCCGCGATGCCGCGACGCCGCTGCCCCGCGTCGCCGATAATTCGCCGACCCACTTGGTCACCTCCGGCGATACCTGGGCAAGCATTGCCGCTGAGGAAGGCGTGACCGAGGAAGAACTCCGCCAGCGCAATGGCAACATCGAGCTCAGTGGCGGCCGCATCCTCAGCATCCCGCCGCGGACCCTCGTGGCAGCGGTGCCGGATGAATTGAAGCGCGCGGAAGAAGGCAGCGTCGTCCACGAAGGCCCCGGCCCGAGCCCCGATGTCATCCGCAGCGCCGAGATGGTGGAGACCACCGCCGTCGGCAGCCCGGTCCTCGTGCGTCCGACCCTCACCCGCCCGACTGAAGCCGCAGCTCCCGCCCCTACCGCGGAGCCGGTGGCCATGACCCCGCGCGCGAATCGCGTCTCTGCCGCCGCGGCGGAAGAAAAAGCCAAGGAGAAGCCGGTTGTCGCGAGCAGCAGCTACACCGTCAAACAAGGCGATACCTTCTGGAAGATCGCGAAGACCCACAAGACCACCCCCGAGGCGATCATGAAGGCTAACAAGATCTCCGACGCCAAGAAGCTCAAGGTCGGCATGCAGCTCCGCGTGCCCTGAGAGTCTGCCGTATGGCAGCACTCTAATCCGCTCAATCTCGCTACAAGACTTCAGACCGCTCCTCGTTCCACCGATTCCAAGACAGCCCCCCAATCCGCCCCCATGTCCCGCAGCGCCTCCATCATTCTTTGCACCGCCGTCGCCGCACTCGTCGTGCTCGGCCTGGTCATGCTCACCAGCACCAGCGCGTGGGTGAAGAACATGGATTACGAGGTACAAGCTCCTCGTCGGCCAGAGCAAGATGCTGGTCATCGGTTTGGTCGCGGCCTTTGTCGCCACCAGGATTGATCCCGTCTTGCTGCGAAAGCTGTGGCCTCTCGCCCTGGGGGTAGCCTGCGTGCTTCTCGTGCTCTGCTTCGTCCCCGGCATAGGGGTGAACCGGTTCGGTGCCTCGCGCTGGATCAAGCTCGGCGTCGAGTTCCAGCCTTCGGAGTTCTTGAAGGTCATCGGCATCCTCGCGATGGCCGGATGGTTCGCCCGTTGGCAAACAGAAGTGCACACCTTCTGGCGCGGCTTCATCATCCCCGGTTTCATCATCGGCCTGCCGGTCGGCCTCATCGCGATCGAGACCGACGTCGGCTCCGCCCTCTCCCTTTCGGTGGCGGCTGCCGCCGTCTTCTTCTGCGTCGGCACCCGCCTGATCTATCTGGTCCCGACCGCCTTGGTCGGCATCGCCGGTGCCGCGGCCTTCGTCCGTTCGAATGACACCCGCTGGACCCGCATCCTCGCTTGGCTCGACCTGGACAAATACCGCCTCGACGAGGGCCAGCAGCAATACCGCGCCCTGCTTGCCTTCGGCAATGGCGGCCCGGAAGGAATGGGACTTGGGAATGGCACCGAGAAATTCGGGACCCTGACCTTTGCTTACAGCGACTTCATCTTCCCGGTGGTGGGTGAGGAACTCGGCCTGCCTTTCACCCTCGGGGTCGTCCTTTGCTACGTCATCATCACCGTCTGCGGTTGCTCGATCGCCATGCAGGCCTCAACCGTCTTCGACCGCTGCATGGCCGTCGGCCTCACCTGCGTCGTCGTTGTTCCCGCGATGGTGAATATCGCCGTCACCACCGCCGCCTTCCCGAATGACGGCCTGCCCTTGCCCTTCGTCAGCTACGGCGGCACCAGCCTGATCATCTCGCTCGCCGCCGTCGGCCTGCTCTGCGGCATCCACCGCCGCTCACGGCCGATGGAATACAAGGCGCTCCCGGTCGCCGGCCTGCGCTCGTATGCGGTGAAGCTGTGAGGAGTGCGATTCGTGGTTCTTAGCGCCGGAGGTGCGTCGGAGCTTAGTAACGGTCTTAAACCGCAAGAGGATTTTCCAATGATTTTGCCATGATGGCATTGAGGTGGATGAGCAGATGGCGCATCACCGCGACGATGGCAACCTTCGCGATCTTGCCTGCGTCGCGCAGGCGTTTGTAGAGGACCTTGAGCACGGCGTTGCGGCGGATGGCAACCAGCGCCGCCATGTAGAGGACCTTGCGGATCTGGCCGCGACCGCCCCGGATGAAGCGCTTGCCTTTGAACTTCCCGCTGTCGCGGTCGTAGGGGGCCACGCCCACCAGGGCCGCGATGGTGCCGCGGCCGACATGGCCGAGTTCGGGCAGGAAAGCCAGCAGCGTGCGCGAGGTCTGCGCGCCGACCCCGGAGACCGCCTGCATCAGGGCGTCTGCTTCCGCGAGATCCTTGTCGCCGGCGACGAGGGCGGCAGCCCTGGCATCAAGGGCGGCGATGTGTTTGGCAAAGGTTGCCGCGATGTTCTTGTGGATGCGGATGACGAGCTTGCAGGTGTGGTGTTCGGCGCGGTTGAGCTCGCGCTGCATCGAATCGATGAGCTCGGAGCGGGTGCGCATGACGTCGTCGAGTTCCTGGCGCACTTCGCTCTTGGGCTGCAACGGCAAGGGTTTGACCGAGGCGCCGAAGCGGCTGAGCAGGGCGGCATCGAGCGGGTCGCTCTTGGCATGGCGGCCGTGGGATCTGGCGAACTCGCGCACGCGCAGCGGCTGGACGATGCTCACGGGGATGGCCAGGGCCATGGCGGCGGTGGCAAGCGGGCGTTCGTAACCGGCGGTGGCCTCGCAGACGAGGTGGGCGGTGCCCGGGATGCGGGCGGCGGCCTTGAGCAGGGTGGCGATGCCCTTGGGATTGTTGCCGAAGCGGCGGATCTTGCCCTGAAGATCGGCGACGAGTTCGGCTTTGGCGACATCCACGCCGAGGTGGACGACGGGGGATTGTTCCGGTAGGTTCATGGGGTCGGTTCGTTCAGGCTTGTGATGCGAGCTCGCGCCGGGATTGCTCCTGCAACGGCTCATGTAACGGTTCGAACTGGCGATCCAATGACCCGCGACGGTCCTTACTAAGTTTCGGGCTTTTCCGTGAGGATGCCCGAGCCGGTGGACGGACTCGCCGCGGGCCGGGTGGCCGGGGAGCTAGCCCGGCCACCCGCTTGGACGCCTGGCGGCAATCAAGCACGCCGGACGGACAAAGCGAAGATACAAGCCGGTGGTGAAACCACCGGACCGAATCGCAACACGATTGCCGTCCCGGAGGGCCGGCGGAGATGCCCATCTCACCCCCGGTGACCCCACGTGCCTCCAGAGCCCCGAAGGGGCGATCGGGAGACAGCCCCGGGTGAAACCCGGGGTTTCTTCGGTGATGCAGGAGGCTCCCTGAAGGGGAGCAAGGAGGCTGCCTGCAACCAACGCGTCTCCGCTTACTCAAGCTCCCGGCTGACGGTCACCCCGCCACCCCCTTCGACCTCGCCACCCATCTCAGCACCAGGGGATGCAGCGCATTCGCCAGCAGGATCGTCCCCATCCCCGCATAGAAAAGCGGGTGCAATTGCTTGTGTTCCCCGAACAGCAAGGCCGCCGCCAGCATCCCGTAGACCGGCTCGAAATTGAAGGCCAGGTTCGTCGTGTAGGCGCTCAAATGTCTCAGCAAATGAATGTGGAAGCCATGCGCGAACACCGTGCAAACCCAAGCCAGCAGCAGCAGCCACACCCAGTCGAACTTCTCCCACGCGAACAGGGACACGCCGCCGCCCACGAAAGGAAAAAGCACGAGAGCCATCGCAAACGCCCCCGCCATCTCCCACGCCACCATCACCAGCGGATCTCCACCGGCACCCACCAGTTTCCGGTTCAACACCGGAAAGATCGCCGCCAGAAAAGCCGCCATCATCGCCACCACCAATCCTAACAGCCGCCCCCGTTCGAAGCCCGCGACCAGCACGATCCCCGCCACCACCAGCAAGCCTAACAGAACCTCGAAGGGCCGCACCCGCCGCTTCTCCATCAGCGGCTCCGTGAACGCCGTGAACAGCGAGATCGTCGCCATTCCCGCCAGGGCGATCGAGACGTTCGCCAGCTTGATCGCGCCGAAGAAGCAGATCCAGTGCAGCCCGACGATCAGGCCTACCCCGAAGAAAGCCCGCGCCGCCTTCCACCCCGGCCACGGCGACTTGCGCCGCACCAGCAGCACCCACGCTACGGCCCCCAGCGCCGCGAACAAGGTCCGCCACACCACCAGCCCCGCCGCCGGCAAGGAAATCAGCTCGCCCAGGATCGCCGTCGTGGCGAGCAAGAGGACCAGCAAGTGCAGTTGAAGGTAGTGGCGCAAGGGCTGTGCTGGATCACCGTTAAGGTTTCGCCTGAAAATTCTTCGTCGCGAAGGGACGATTCATACCAGCCCGGCACGCAGTGCGGGTAAAGCCCCCAGCATGATTCCGTCCTGCAGGGGCGGCTCATGCCGGGTGAATGTCGAGTTTCGAGAAGGCCCCGGGTTTCGAGCGAGCCCCTTTACAGCTCCCCGGCGATCAGATCGTCCAAGGTCTGCCGCTTCCGCACGACCTTCGCCATAGCCCCATCCACCAGCACCTCCGCCGGCAATGGCCGCGAGTTGTAATTGGAAGCCATCACAAACCCATAGGCACCCGCGCTCATCAGCGCCACGACTTCGCCCGGCTGGAAATCCGGCAACTCGCGGTCCTGACAGAAGAAGTCGCCGCTCTCGCAGATCGGCCCGACCACGTCCACCTTGCGCCGTGCCTCGCCGGGTTGCTTCACCGGCTCGATCTCGTGGTGGCCTTCATACAGCGCGGGACGGATCAGGTCGTTCATCCCCGCATCCACCACCTTGAAGGTCTTCGTCGTCCCGTGCTTTTCGAACAGGCAGCGCGTGAGCAGGACCCCTGCGTTGCCGACGACGTACCGTCCCGGCTCCAACAAAATCTTCAGCCCCAGGTGCTCCAAGCGGGGAAAGAGCGCCGCCCCGTATTCCTCGATCGTCAGCGGACGCTCGCCCTCGGGCTTCGCCGCCCACCAGGCCGGATCGCCCGACTTCAGTGAATCGTGATACACGATCCCGATCCCGCCGCCGATCGACCAGAACTCGATGCCATGCGTCACCTTCAGGTGCGTCGCCAGCGGTGCCACCCTCTCGACCGCCTCGATGAAGGGCTTCACCGAGGTGAGCTGCGAGCCGATGTGCATCTGGATGCCGCGCAGCTTCACGTGCGCCAGTTCCCGCGCCGCCCGCGCGTAGACATCCGCGATGAAATCGAAGTCCACCCCGAACTTGTTCCCGGACTTGCCGGTGGAGATGTACTTATGGGTCTGCGCGTCCACGTTCGGGTTCACCCGCACCGCCGCCGGCGCGATTACGCCGAGGTCGGCCGCCACTTCGTTGAGGTAGCGCAGCTCCTCCTCGCTCTCGACGTTGAAGGAGTAGATGCCCTGCTTCAGCGCATACTCGATCTCCGGCCGGGTCTTGCCGACACCGGCGAAGGTGCACTTCGCCGGATCGCCGCCCGCCTTGATCACGCGGAACAGCTCGCCGCCCGAAACGATGTCGAAGCCCGCGTGCTCATCCGCCAGCAGCTTCAGCACCGAGAGGTTCGAATTTGCCTTCACCGCGAAGGCCACCTCGTGGTCGATCGACCCCAGCGCCTTGTCCAGGCGGCGGTAGTGGTCGCGGATCGTGTTCGCGGAATAGACGTAGAGCGGAGTCCCGTGCTCTTCGGCCAGGGTCTGGAGATCGACGTCCTCGCAGTGCAGCGAGCCATGGCGGTAAGCAAATCCATGCATCCGCGGCGTTTAAACCCTCCCCGCCCTGCCCGCAAGGGTAGCGTGTTCCTCTTCCGTACTTGGATTCCCGCGGAATCGTCGTATCCCTTCCGGAATGAAAAGGCTCGTCCTGCTGCTTGCCTGCCTGCTTCCCGGCGCGGTTTCGGCGATTCCGAATTCGGTCGGCGGGGACCTCCTCGGGGCGGATAGCCCGTTGAACGGGCAGGATCTGACCGGCCCGGTGCTGGCCGCGGGGACTTGGGATGGCTCCACCGCCCTTCCCGGCGAATGGAATGATGAAGGTCCGGTCGCCTCCTCCACCATTTCCTACCTTCGCGCCCGGCCGAAGCTTTTCGGGCGCGATCTGGTCCTGCTGCGCGCCGTCCGGCGGGAGGGGAAACTCAATTCGCTCGAGGCCACCTTCGTCGATGCCGGCTCCTACTTTGGCTACTTCGACGAGGAAATGCCGGAGGGCATGAGCCCTCGCGAGATGCGCAAGGAGGTCGATGCCCGGCTCGCGGTGAAGCAGGCCGCCTTCAGCAAGCTCTACACCGACGCCCACGCCGAACTGCGGAATGCCATTTCCGGCCTCTGCGGCGGCGTGAAGGCAGAGGAGGTGACGATCGGCCGTACCCGCGGACTGCGGACTCCCGTGGAAGAGTGGCAAACGGGCGATCTCCGGATCCGCCTTCTGGCCGGGGAGAACCGGCTGCTGCGCGTGAATATCCTCAACAAGGGGGCAGGGGAGTCCGACCAGTGGCTCGACCCCGCCGTTTCCGTCCTGCAGCCCCGCCAGAAGCTGGAGAAGCTCGCCGCCGATGTCCGCAAGGATCCGGACGGCACCGTGCTGATCCCGAACCTGCAGCCGGTCGCCCAAGGATACCGCCCCTACTGCGGCCTGAATTCCCTGGCCATGGCCGCGCGCCACTTCGGCCTGCACCTCGACGAGGACTGGCTGGCCGTCGCCAGCGGCTTCAAGAATACCGGCCGCGCCGACGGGGCGAACCTCGTGAAGCTCTACCACAGCGTCGCCGCCGAAGCCGGACTGGGCCTCGACCGGACGACGAAGTTCGATCCCGCGGCCGTCACCCGCGGGCTATCCGCCGGCTTCCCGACGATCGTCTGGCGGCGCTTCTCGCAGGATCGGAACACGCTCCACAGCCGCTTCATGCGCGACTTCGCCCGCGATCCGGCCTCCACCCTCCCGAATCCGACCGACGCCGCCGAACGCGCTTCCTGGCCGGGAGACGACGCGCCGCTTCATGCCTCGGTCGTGGTCGGCTACAATGCCGCGCGGAAGGAGATCCTCTTCCTCGAAAGCTGGACCGGCCGCGACAAGCCGCGGCGGATGCGGGTCGAGGAGATGGCCGCGACGACGAGCCTCTGCTTCGTCTTCAAGCCCTGACCCGTGCCCCGGAACGGCACAGGGGTGGTGCCCCGAACGGCACGCCACCCGTAGCCCCAAACGGCACGCAAAGGTTATCCCTCTAAGGTAACCCCCTTAGGGATTACTCTCCCACAGGAGGAAAAGGGGAGCCCGGGCTGGCAAGCATCGGCGAGGTTCGCGGCTCAGGGCTTGGTGCTTGGTTCTGGCAGTCCGCCCGGCGGATCGGGGGAAGTGACCCGCCGGGCGGCTGACATTACACACTAACACACACTAATTAACACACACGATACCAGGGGAAATCTTCCGGCTCGCTGACTTGGGGGAAAGTGAGCCGGTTTTGTGGGCGAGCCGGCTTTGGGATTGGGGGACTCCCGCGGTCGGCTCGTCTACTTTCTCTTTTGCCTTCAGGTCGGGGGGCGTCCTTTGGGGCTCGGGAGGTTCGCTGGGAACGACGTGATACAACACCCAAAATTGCGGGTCGGCAAGATGATTTGCGACACGTCATCGCGTAGTCGAGTTATGATTTCCTTTTCCGGCGATTCGTGGTGGGCGGCTTCATTGTGGCTGTAAGGGTTTGGAAATGAGAGAAGAGTGAAAATTGGTAAAGATGTGCGGATCATTTGGTTTTGCTGAAATGACAGCATTGTATCCCTAGTCTCCGGGAGAGTCCGGGTATTCTACCCAAAACCGGCCTTTCTGCCGGGGCTGTGCTCGCGTTAGGGATTTTCAGGGAGAGGCGAGAAACCTTCTAACTGCTGGTTTTCGGGATTGCCTGACATTTAAGAAATGTTGCATTCTCAGGTGTCGCCGCTCGACGCCTATGGCTGGGGGTCTCGGGACACGGGAATATGGAACGTACTGGCGGTAAGGCGTCCTTGGTGATCGCGTGCGGCGGCACGGGGGGCATCTCTTCCCGGGCTTGGCCGTGGCGGAGGAATGGGCTGCGCGCGGAGGGCGCGTCCTGCTGCTCGTGTCCGAGAAGAAGATCGACCAGGAAGCACGGCGGAAATACACTCAGTATCAATTCGATACGATCCCGGCGATCGGCAAGCCAGCGACCTTCTCGCTGAAGATGCTGCCTTTCCTGTGGCATCTCTGCCGCAGTGGCAGCCGCTGCAAGAAGGTGGTCCGGGAGTTCGGGGCGGACGCAGTGCTGGGCATGGGCGGCTTTACCTCGCTGCCTCCGGTCTGGGCCGCGAAGAAGACCGGGCTGGCTTCCTTCGTCCACGACTCCAATGCCCTGCCCGGCAAGGCCAATCGTTTGACGGCGCAATTCAGCACGAAAGTCTTCATCGGGATGGAACCCGCCCGTCCTTATTTCAGGGGTAGCGAAGTGGTCCAGACCGGCACTCCGGTCCGTGCCGAGATGCGCGACCTGCCGGACCGCTACACCGCGGCGGCGAAGTTCGGGCTGCATCCGACCAGGCCGACGCTGCTGGTGACCGGAGGCAGCCAGGGCGCGCGGCGCTTGAATTCACTGGTCGCGCAGGCTTTCCCGCAGTTTCCGCCGGGCACGCAGGTGCTGCACATCGCCGGTCCGGGGGACCAGCAGCGCGTCGAGGAAGAGGCGGGCAATCAAGAGGGCTACAAGGTCATCGGCTTCTGCGATGACATGCCCTCCGCGTATGCAATTGCGGATGCAGTGCTGTCGCGCTCCGGGGCCTCGAGCATGACTGAGCTGGCATTCCTCGGGCTGCCCTCGATCCTGGTGCCTTTCCCCTTCGCCGCGGACGATCACCAGACGCGCAACGCCGAGGTTTTTTCCCAAGCCGGAGCCGCATTTTTGGAGCCCGAAGCCGCGCTCGATGCCGCCAAACTCGCCGCCCGGGTCACAACCCTGATGAGCGACTTGCAAACCCGCGGCCGCATGGCACAAGCGGCCCGTTCGCTGGCCGTGCCGGATGCCGCCGCCCGCGTTTGCGACGCCATCGAAGCGACCCTTTCCCGGAAATAGAGAGATGAACGACCTGAGCCAGAAGCTGACCGACCGCGGACACCCGTTGCGCGTCCACCTCATCGGGGTGGCCGGTTCCGGCATGAGCGGACTCGCGCTGCTGCTGCTCGGCATGGGTCACCGCGTCAGCGGTTCGGACAAGGTCACCTCGGCGGAGACCGAGCGGATGCAGCGCCTCGGTCTGGTCTTCTCCTCGCCGCACACCGCGGAGGCGGTGAAGGGCTCGGACGTGGTGGTGTATTCCTCCGCGATCCGTCCCGAGAACCCGGCCTACGCCGCGGCCACGGCTGCGGGCGTGCCCGTGATCCGCCGCGCCGAATGCCTGGCTGCCATCCTGCACACCAAAAAGGGGATCGTGGTTTCCGGCACGCACGGCAAGACCACGACTTCCTCGATGATCGCTCACGCGCTGCGCGAGGCGGCGCTGCAGCCGAGCCATTACGTCGGCGCGGAAATCCCGGTGCTCGGCGCGAATGCCAAGTGGTCGGAAGACGGCGAGTGGATGGTCGCGGAAGGCGACGAGAGCGACGGCACCCTGGCGCTCTACAAGCCGGCCTGCTCGATCATTCTCAACATCGAGGCCGAGCATCTCGACCACTACAAGGACCTCGACGAGATCAAGGAAGTCTTCGCCACGCTGGTCAGCCAGACATCGGGTCCGGTGGTGTATTGCAAGGAGTGCGCGGTGACGACGGAGGTCGCCACGAAGTCCGCGAATGCAGTCAGCTACGGCTGGTCCGGTGCCGACTACACCGCCGCCGAGATCCGCGAACTGCGCGGTGCCACCGCCTTCACCGTGGTCCGCCGCGGCGAGATGCTGGGCGATGTGGAGCTCGGCATCCCCGGGCGGCACAATGTCCTCAACGCGCTGGCGGCAATCGCCACCGCGGACAGCCTCGGTGCGGACTTCACCCTCGTATCGCGGGCGCTGAATTCCTTCGCCGGGGCCAAGCGGCGCTTCGAGACCAAGTATCTTTCCTCGCGCGTGCGGATCGTGGACGACTACGGCCACCACCCGACCGAACTGGCGGCGACCTTGCAGACCGCGCGCTCGCTGAAGCCGGGCCGCGTGGTGGTGCTATTCCAGCCGCACCGCTACACCCGCACCCAGGCGCTGGCCGATGATTTCGGCAAGGTGCTGCAAGCCGCGGACTCGGTGTTCGTGACCGATGTCTATCCCGCCAGCGAGCCGCCAATCCCCGGAGTGACCGGCGATACGATCGTGCAAGCGGCCAAGAAGCTCGGTGGCGATCACGTGGTCTCGCTGCCCTGCCTCGGCACGGCGCACCATGCGGTGGGTAACTTCCTCGAACCCGGCGACCTGCTGATCACGCTGGGCGCGGGCAATGTCCATGAAGCCGGCACCCGGATCGGCAACGATCTGAAGGTGTTGGAAGAGATCGTCAGCGCGGCCCCGCGCGGCGATATCGACGCGAAACTTTACGAGCCGATGCGCCGCCATACCACGATGCTGGTCGGCGGCCCGGCGCAGTTCTGGATCGAACCGCACACCTTCGAAGCCTTTGCGGCGGTGGTGAATTGCTGCCGCGAGCGCGGGATCGCGATGCGCGTGGTCGGCCGCGGCTCGAACCTGCTGGTGCGGGACGGCGGGATCCGCGGCGCGGTGATTCATCCGAGCGGCGGAGCCTTTTCCGAATGCCGGGCCGAGGATGGCAAGGTGATCGCGGGTGCCGGCGTGCGCTTGAAGAAGGTCGCCAGCGTCGCGCAGGCCGCGGGGATCGGCGGCTTCGAGTGGATGGAGGGCATCCCCGGCAATGTCGGCGGGGCCTTGCGCATGAATGCCGGTGCGATGGGCACGGAGACTTTCGACCAAGTGGTCACGGTGACTTTCCTGGATGAAGACGGCGAGATCCGCACCCGCTCGCGCGAGGCAATCGTCGCCAACTACCGCGACGTGCCGGAATTGCGCCGCAACTTCGCGCTGCAGGCGATCTTCGAGGGCAAGCCGGACACGGCCGAGGCGATCCAGGAACGCTGGGATGCCTCGCGCTCGAAGCGCCGCACCAGCCAGCCGGTGGCCGCGAGTGCCGGGTGCATCTTCAAGAATCCCACCGACGTTCCGGCGGGCAAGCTGGTGGATGAACTCGGGCTGAAGGGCAGCACGGAAGGCCGCGCGCGGGTCTCCGAAGTCCACGGCAATTTTATCGTCAACGGCGGCGGCGCGACGGCAAGCGACGTGCTTGCCATGATCGACCGGATCAAGGCGCAGGCCCGCGAAACCCGCGGCATCGAACTCGAAACCGAGGTCAAGGTGCTCGGAGACGACGACTTCACTTTTTAAAGACATGATCCCCCAAGATCTCCTCATAGCCGTCCTGATGGGCGGTCCCGGTTCGGAGCGCGAAGTTTCGCTGGCTTCCGGAAAGGCCGTGCTCAAGGCGCTGCAGGCGGCGGGTTGCAAGGCCACCGGCGTCGATGTGACCAGCAAGGATCTCGACCTGCCGGAAGGCGTCGAGCTGGCCTACAACGTCATCCACGGCACCTTCGGTGAGGATGGCCAGCTTCAGTCGATCCTCGAAGGCCGCGGGATTCCCTACACCGGTGCCGGTGTGGCGAGCAGCCGTCTAGCCTTTGACAAGAACCTCGCGAAGGACCGCTTCATCGCGGCCGACGTGCCGACTCCCGCCTCGGAGATCGTGGACGTTTCGAATGGCGTGAAGCTGCCATCGATTCCGGTGCCCTTCGTGGTGAAGCCGCCGCGCGAGGGATCGAGCGTCGGCGTGACCATCGTCAAGGAAGCGAGCCAGGCTCTCGCGGCGATGGAGACCGCGGCCAAGTATGGCAACGAGAT
Organism: Luteolibacter sp. Populi; assembly: GCF_040801775.1. Lineage (GTDB taxonomy): Bacteria > Verrucomicrobiota > Verrucomicrobiia > Verrucomicrobiales > Akkermansiaceae > Haloferula. Next base: position 2,952,238 of record NZ_CP161812.1, on the reverse strand, counting down.
CCTGGTCGAGGCCTTCATCGAAGGGAAAGAACTCACGGTCGGGATTCTCGACAACGTGGCGATGCCGATCGTCCACATCGCGCCGCGCGATGGATTCTACGACATGGCGAACAAGTACCCGTGGCTGAGCGGCGGTGTCGGTAGCGACTATTACTGCCCCGCGGATCTCGACGAGGTCACCACGCGCCGCGTGAAGGAAGCCGCGCTGGCCGGCCACAAGTCGCTCGGCATCGAAGTCTATTCACGGGTCGATGTGCTGCTGGATGCCGCGAACCATCCCTTCGTCCTGGAAGCGAATACGATCCCGGGCATGACCGAGACCAGCCTGCTGCCGAAGTCCGCAGGGGCGCACGGCATCGATTTCACCGCCCTCTGCCTCCGCATCGCCGAACTTTCCCTGGCCATCCGCTCCGACTGAGCGGTCCACCCTGAACTGCTACACCCATGTTCAAGAAGCGCACCACCCGCGTCCGTCACAGCAAGGAGCTCACCCGTTTGCAGGTGAATGTCCTGTCGCCGCGCATCCTCTGGTTCGGCTTTCTGAAGTCGTGCCGGCGGCTGGTGAAGTTCGCGATGATGGTGGCGTTCGGGGTTGCGGCAGTCTGGGGGATCCGCGAGCTGATCCAGCACGGGCTGGTGAAGAACAAGGAATTCAGGCTGCAGGCGATCGAGCTCAGTCCGAATGCGGCGCTCGATGAACGCCGTCTGATCCAGGTCACCGGGATCGACATCAACGGCAGCCTCTTCGAGTGCGATTCGGACGAGATCGAGTCGACCTTGCGCGCGCTGCCGGAGATCGCCGGTGCCTCGGTGCGCCGCGAGTTTCCGGGCACGCTGGTGGTCGAGGTGGTCGCCCGCGAGCCCTATGTCTGGGTCTCCGGCACCGAGCGTGGGATCCCGGCGCGCGATCCGGAGAAGGGTCTGGTGGTGGATCGCATGGGTTTCATTTTCCACTGCCCGCCGGCCTCGCTGTCCAAGGCTGCGATGTTGCCCGTCCTGCAGCTCGGCGAGGGCGGGGAACCGGTCACCGCGGGACGGCGAATCACCCATCCCGGATTCGACCGCCTGCGGCGCCTCTACATCGTGGCCTGCCAGCAGATGCCCGGCGCGGAAGGGTGGATCTATTCGCTGCGCCAGGACCGCGCGTGGTCGCTCGAGCTGATCTCTCGCGATGGCACCAAGGCGTCCTTCGGTCTGGGCGATCACGAACGGCAAATGACCGATCTCAAGTCCGCCCTCGACCACGCCCGCGAACAAGAACAGCAGATCGCCTCGATCGAGCTGATTCCCGAGCGCAACATCCCCGTGCTCCTGCGCGGCGACGGCACGCCTCGCGCCATCCTCATCGACGAGCCTGGCCGTCCGGCCGCGCCCGATCGCCGCGCGCGCGATCTGCACAATCTCCTCAACCGCTGATCCCACCTCCTCCACCTCCATGTCTCGCTCGAAGATTCACGTCGGCCTCGAAATCGGCACCAGCAAGATTTGCATGGTGGTCGGTGAAGTGAAGTCGGATGGCTCCGTCAAGATCCTGGGCGTGGGCCAGTCGAAATCCGTGGGCGTGAAGAAGGGTGAGATCTACGATTTCCCCCAGGTCCGCGCCTGCGTGAAGGACGCCTTGGTCAAGGCGGAGGACGCCAGCGATGTCGAGATCGGCAGCGTCTACCTGGCGATCACCGGCTCCCACATCCAAGGCGTGAACAACCGTGGCAGCTTCCGCCTGCCGGACGATGAATCGGTGATCGCGCCGACGCACGTCCAGGAAGCGAAGGAGATCGCCCGCGCGGTCGCGATTCCGCCGGAGAATGTTTACCTGCACCACATCATCCGCCGCTACGGCGTGGATGGCTTCGAGCATGCGACCTCCCCGATCGGCCTGAGCGGCAAGACGGTGGACGCCGATTTCCACGTGATCCACGGCATCCGCTCGCGGATCGAGAACCAGATCAAGTGCGTGCGGGAAATGCCGCTGGATATCGACGATCTGGTCTTCTCGCCGATCGCGTCCGCCCAAGTTGCGCTCGATCGCGAGGCCAAGGAACGCGGCGCGCTGGTGATCGACATCGGCGGCGGCACGACCGACTACGTGCTCTATCTCGATGGTGCGGTCGAAGCCGCCGGATGCATCCCGGTGGGCGGCGACCACGTGACGAATGACATCCACCTGGTGACCGGCCTGGCTTTCTCGAAGGCGGAGATTCTCAAGGTCCGCGAGGGCGATGCTTCAGCCGATCCGGCGCGCTCGGTCGGCCTGATCAAGGTGGCCGATGAGAAGGGCTTCGCGGAGGCCGAGGTGAAGCGCCAGTTGCTCAACGACATCATCCGCCAGCGCCTGGAGGAAACCCTGCGCCTGCTGCAGCGCCGCCTGCCCCAGGGCGCGGTGGAGCGGATCGGCACCGGGGTCTTCCTCTCCGGCGGGACCAGCCTGATGCGTGGATTCGGCGAGCTTGCGCACGATGTCTTCAAACGCGATATTTACCGCCCCGAGCCGCCGGAACTGAGCGGCGTACAAGCGAATTTCAAGGACCCCCAGTTCACCACCGCGATCGGTCTCATCCGCTACGCCCAGATCATCGAGGCCGAGCGCGAGCCGAAGCGCGGCGTCTTCCGCAAGCTCGGCAATGTCCTTTGGCCTTTTTCACGATAACTCCTCATCCGGCAACCCAACCGACCACCTTCGAATGCCATGATCGAATTCCCACGCGACGCCCAGAATACCATCCCCTCCTCCTCCGTGAAAATCGTCGGCCTCGGCGGTGCGGGGACCAACATGCTCGACCGCGTCGTCCTGGACGGCATGGACGGGGCGGAGATGCTGGCGATCAACAGCGACATCCGCACGCTCTCCGGATCGGTCGCCCGCGACCGCATCCAGCTCGGTCGCAATCTGACCAAGGGCCTGGGTGCCGGCGGTGATCCGGAGCTCGGCCAGCAGGCGGTGCTTGAAGCGGAGAGTGAAGTGCGCGCCGCGCTGAAGGGCCGGAAGATCGTTTTCCTCTGCGTCGGTCTCGGCGGTGGCACCGGCTCCGGTGCGGCACCGATCGTGTGCCGGATCGCACGGGAAGAAGGGGCCTTCGTGGTCGTCTTCGCGACGATGCCGTTCAGCTTTGAAGGCCGCCGCCGCCGCGAGCAGGCGGATACCGCCCTCAACGAACTGGCGGTGCTCTCGAACGCGCTGGTGACCTTCGACAACACCCGCATGGGTGACCTGGTGCTGGCCAAGCAAGGGATTCACGAAGCCTTCGCTGCCGCCGACCGCATGATCTCGGAGAGCATCAAGGCGGTGATCCGCCTGGTGATCCGCCCGGGCCTGATCAACGTCGGCTTGGACGACCTGATGACGGCGCTGCGCACGACGCGTTCCCGCTGCCTCTTCGGCTCCGGCATCGCCAGCGGCAAGGACCGCGCGCAGAAGGCGCTGCGCAACGCGCTGAACAGCCCGCTGCTCGATCAAGGCGCGCTGCTGAAGGATGCGGAGAGCGTGCTCGTCCACCTGTGCGGTGGGGAAGACCTGACCCTTTATGAGATCGAGCTGCTGATGCAGAGCCTCTCCAAGCACGTCCCGGAGAAGGCGCACGTGCTCTTCGGTGCCGCCGTCGATCCGAGCATGGGCGATCACCTGAGCATCACGATGGTGAGCTCGCTGCCGGAAGACCGCCTGCACATGCCGCGGACCTCGCCGATCGAGCGGCCTACCATCCTTGAGCCGACCGTGGGCTTCGATATCGAGGAAGAGGAGCCTGAGCCTGAGCCGGTGGCAGAACTTGAGCCGGAACCCGAGCCAGAACCCGAGCCGGAGCCAGAGCCCGTGGTAGTCCGCGCGCCGGTCCGCGAGAAGAAGCCAGTGGTGACTCCAGCGGCGACCGCGGCCAGCCTGTTTTCCGATCCGGAACCGCGGCCGGTGGTGGCCGAGTTCACCCGCCCGTCCCCGGCGCTTGAGGAAGCGCCCTTCGCGGAGCCCGAGCCCTCGCCTTTCACGATCGACCGCTCGATTCCGAGGCAGGCAACGGTTGTGGAGGACGATGATTTCGCGAGTTTCGACGAGGATGAACCGGTGGCCAAAGCGGTGATCGGGGACGACTTCGCGGAACCCGAGGTGACGCCGGTGGCGGAAGAGGAAGAAGAGCCGGCGTTCTTCCCGATCGACGATGAGGAGAAGGCGGAGGCACCCGCGCTTGCAAAGGAGAACGAAGCGGAAGCCCCGGTGATTTTGCCCGGCGTCTTCGATGATCTGGAAGAAGCCTTCGCGGAACTCGAGGAACCTTCCGCGGCGGAGCGGCCAGTGCTGCCGAAGGGGAAGCTTCCCGGGAAGGCGCAGCCGGAGCTGAGTTTTGAAGGCGGGCCGCGCGGGAAATTCGAGGGCGCGGCTTCGACCTTGTTTGAAGGCGAGGATCTGGATGTGCCGGCGTTTCTAAGGAAGAAGCGGTGAGGGTAAGGAGCTGCGACCTTATTGTCGCAGGCACCGGACCGGCGCACAGGGACAGAAATGTCCCTGCGCCTTATGGCTTCAGGAGATGTGGAAGAGTTGAGGAGAGGCTGACCTGCCACTTCCAGCATATCCGCGCAGACGGGCTTTGCATTCGCTCCAACAGAAGCCATGTTCGCCGCCAGCCGATCCATGGAAGCCAAGCCGTCCAGCCTCGACGCCCTGCGTATCGACCGATCCTCGCATGCTCCGATCCATTCCGGCAGTGGAGGAGGTGGCAAGGGCTGGTGGATTTTCCTCCTGATCCTGCTGATCGGCGGTGGTGCCGGAGCGTACTGGAAATGGGGGCCGAAGTCCTTGACGGTCAAGACCGCGGTGGCACGGGTGGAGTCCGGGGCCGGCGGCAGTTCGGCGCGCACCTTGCTCAATGCTTCCGGCTACGTGACGACCCGGCTCGACGCCACGGTTTCCTCGAAAATCACCGGCAAGGTGAAGGAGATCCTGGTGGAGGAGGGGATGAAGGTGGAGAAGGATCAGGTTCTCGCGCGTCTCGATGACTCGAATGTCCTGACGGCCCTGCGGCTCTCGGAGGCCCAGCTTGAGGCTTCCAAGCGCGCGCTGGCGGAGTCCGAGCCGGGGCTGGCTTATGCCGAGGCGGAACTCGGGCGGATGACCGGCCTGGAGAAATCGCGGGCGGTGAGCCGGACCCTTTTCGAGCGGGCCGAGTCCGAGGCCCGCGGTTTTCGCGCGCGGATCGAGCGGTTGAAATCGGAGATCACGGTGGCGGAGCGGCAGCTCGACGATTGGAAGCAGCAGCTCGACGATACGATCATCCGCGCGCCCTTCGCAGGAGTGGTCACGACCAAGGATTCGCAGCCGGGAGAAATGATTTCACCCATCTCGGCGGGCGGCGGATTCACGCGGACGGGGATTTGCACGCTGGTGGACATGAAGTCGCTGGAGATCGAGGTGGATGTCGGCGAGAGCTTCATCAACCGGGTGAAGGCCGGGCAGCCGGTGGAGGCGACGCTCGACGCTTACCCGGAATGGAAAATTCCCTGCAAGGTGATCGCGATCATTCCGACCGCGGATCGCCAGAAAGCGACGGTGAAAGTTCGCGTCGGCTTCGATCAGCTCGACCCGCGGATTCTCCCGCAGATGGGCGTGAAGGTGGCCTTCAAGAGCGAGGAGGTCGTGGACGCTCCTTCCGGAAATGCCCTGGTGGTGCCGAAGTCCGCGGTCAAGGAAGAGAAGGGCAAGGGCGTGGTCTGGATCGTCCGCGATGACAAGGTGGAGCGCCGCGCCGTCGGCCTCGGCGGACCGCGGGGAGACGACCTGGTGGTCACCGCCGGGCTTGCCGCGGGCGATCAGGTGGTGCTGGATGCACCGGCGGAGCTTGCCGAGGGCCGTGCCGTCAAAGTAGAAAAACGACAATGAGCGATTCCCGCAAGACACTCGTCCAAATCGACCGGGTGACCCGGACCTTCATGCGCGGCTCGGAGAAGATCGAGGTGCTTGCCGGCCTCGATCTGGAAGTGAAAGAGGCCGAGTTCCTCGCGCTGATGGGGCCTTCCGGTTCCGGCAAGTCGACGCTGCTGAATTTGATCGGCGGGCTCGACCGGCCGAGTTCCGGGAGCGTGCAGATCGGCGCGGACCGGGTGGACCAGCTTTCGGATACGCAGCTCGCACATTGGCGGGCGCGGCACATCGGCTTCGTTTTCCAGTTCTACAATCTGCTGCCGGCGCTGACGGCGGAGCGCAATGTCGAGCTGCCCTTGTTGCTGACTCATTTGAGCAAGGCGGACCGCCGCAAGCACGTGGCCTCGGCGCTGGATGCGGTCGGACTTTCGCATCGCGTGAAGGCCTTCCCGCGCACGCTCTCAGGGGGCGAGCAGCAGCGGGTCGGGATCGCGCGGGCGATCGTGACCGACCCGACGGTGCTGCTCTGCGACGAGCCGACGGGCGACCTGGACCGCAAGTCGGGCGATGAGATCCTGACGCTGCTGCAATCCCTCAACAAGGACCACGGCAAGACCATCATCATGGTCACGCACGATCCGCATGCCTCCGCGCGGGCGACCCGCACGGTGCATCTGGACAAGGGCCAGCTTTCCGACAAGCCGGTCGACTGACCCTTCCCATCGCACCATGAAATTCCTGCACTTGGTCTGGGCCGGTTTGAAGAGGAAGAAGCTCCGCACGGTGCTGACCTTCCTCTCGGTGATGGTGGCCTTCATGCTCTTCGCCTTCCTTGGCTCGATCAAGGCGGCCTTCACCGGCGGCGTGGAGCTGGCGGGACAGGACCGGCTGATGCTGCGCCACAAGATCTCCTTCATCATGACCCTGCCGCAGTCCTACTATGCCCGGATCAAGGGCATGGAGGGGGTGAAGGCGGTGTGTCACAATACCTGGTTCGGCGGCGTCTATCAGGACAAGCCGGAGAACATGATCTTCACCTGCCCGGTGGTGCCGGAGGATCTCTTCGAGATGTTTCCGGAATTCATCATCAAGCCGGAGGAGAAGCAGGCCTTCCAGAACACCCGCATCGGCGCGATCGTGGGGCGCAAGTCCGCCGCCCGCTTCGGCTGGAAGATCGGCGACCGGATCCCGCTGAAGTCCGCGATCTGGGGCCAGCCCTCGGGGATGGAGCAGTGGGAGTTCGAGATCGTGGGGATCTATGATGGCGCGAAGAAGGCCACCGACACGACCGGCTTCTATTTCCGCTACGATTACTTCGAGGAAGCGCGGCAGCGGGACAAGGGGATGGTCGGCTGGTATTCGATCAAGATTTCCGATCCCGACCGCGCTGCGGAAATCGCGGCGAAGATCGACGATGAATTCGCGAACTCGCCGTACGAGACGAAGACCGAGGCGGAGGCTGCCTTCGTGCAAGGTTTCGCGAACCAGATCGGGGACATCGGAGCGATCACGATGGCGGTGGTCGGCGCGGTGTTTTTCACCATCCTGATCGTGGCCGGGAATACGATGGGCCAGTCTGTTAGAGAACGGACCGAGGAATTGGGGGTGTTGAAGGCGATCGGTTTCACGAACTCGCGGGTGCTGATCCTGGTGCTGCTGGAGTCGTGCCTGCTGGCGATCCTCGGTGGCTTTGCCGGCCTGGGGCTGGCGTGGTTGATCGTCGAGACGATGGAGCCGCCGCAGATGCTGCCGACGGTCTACATGCCGAAGCCGACGCTGGTGGCGGGGGCCTTGTTCGCTCTCGCGCTTGGCGTGGTGGCCGGAATCATCCCCGCGTGGCAGGCGATGCGTTTGCAAATTGCGGAAGCGCTGCGCAGGGGTGGTTGAGAGCTGGCAAGGCACTCCACGCTCCCGCTGTCATTCCAGATTTCGGATCTCAAATTTCAAATCTTAGATTTCAGAATCCATGTCCACCTTTCGCCAGATCATCGCCGTCGCGCTCTTCAACCTGCGCTCGATTCCCGAGCGGCTGGGCTCGGCATTGACGGCGGCCATCGGGATCGCCGGGGTGGTGGGCGTGCTGGTGGGCGTGCTGGCGATAGCGGAAGGCTTCCGCGCCTCTTTGGTCAATAGCGCCTCGCCCGAGGTGGCGATCGTTCTGCGCGAAGGTGCGGAGAACGAGATGGCCAGCGGCTTGGCGCGGGACGTGACGCGGATGATCGCGGATGCGCCGGGGATCGCGCGGAATGCAAGCGGGGCGCTCGCTTCCGCGGAGTTGTTCGTGATCATCAATCTGCCGAAGCGCTCGACCAACACCGACGCGAATGTGCCGCTGCGCGGGATCCAGCAGACGGCCTACGACGTGCGCGGGAACATCAAGATCGAGCAAGGCCGGCCTTTCGAACCGGGCAAGAACGAGGTGATCGTGGGCGCGGGAGCCGTGAGGTCCTTCGCCGGGCTGGACCTCGGCAGCGAGGTGAAGATGGGGCAGGTGACTTGGAAGGTGGTTGGCGTCTTCTCGGCGGCCGGCGGTGTCGCTGAATCCGAGATTTGGGCGGACGCAGATGTCTTGGCCCCGGCCTACAACCGCAGCGACGGCTTCCAGTCGGTGGCCGTGCGGCTCGAGTCCAAGGACAAGTTCCAGGAGTTCGAGGATGCGCTGACGGCCGATCCGCGCCTGACCGTGAAGACGCAGTTGCAGGCGGATTTCTACGCGGAGCAATCGAAGATGATGACCACCTTCATCACGACGATCGGCTTCTTCATCGCCAGCCTGATGGCGGTCGGCGCGCTCTTCGGGGCGCTGAACACGATGTACAGCGCGGTAGCGGGGCGGACGCGGGAGATTTCGACCCTGCGCGCGCTCGGCTTCGGACGCGGTCCGGTGGTAGTCTCGATTCTGGTGGAGTCGGTGGTACTATCGCTGGCGGGCGGCGCGATCGGCGCGCTCGCGGCCTACTTGCTTTTCGACGGCTACCGGGCCTCGACCATGAACTTTTCGAGCTTCAGCCAGGTGACCTTCGCATTCAGCGTCACGCCGATGCTGCTGCTGATGGCGATCATGTTCGCCACCTTGATCGGCCTGGTTGGAGGGATCTTGCCCGCGATCCGCGCGGCGCGGCTGCCGATTGCTTCGGGGCTGCGGGAATCGTGATGATTCGCACGGCTCTTGCCGCGTCCGGCTGCCGCGGCTAAACCACGGCTCGCTATGGAACACCACGTCTATTTCTGGCTGAAGGAAGAGCGCAAGAACGAGGCCGACCTCAAGGCCTTCGAGGCCGGGCTCGACGATCTCTTCAAAGTGAAGGGCTGCACCGGTGGCTTCTGGGCCGTGCCGGCCAAGGTCATGGAGCGGCCCGTGATCGATCAATCCTGGGACTACGCCACCACGATGACCTTCCCCTCCGTGGAGGCGCAGGACATCTATCAGGAGGATCCGGATCACTACGTCTTCATCAACAGCTTCAAGGACTGGTGGGCGAAGGTGGAGGTGAAGGATCTGGAGCGGAAGATGAAGTGAGTTCATCTAGCCGGAATGGACCCTTCTTTCTCCCGGAGGGAGAACAGAGTAGCCGGTGGTCGGGCGCGATAGCGCGAAAACCACCGGACCCTGAACGTAGAGGATTTGAACCCCGGTAGGGGTTCCAGCGAGGCCGCCCTTATTGCAACCCATGAAAGCTCTCCAACTCGTCGCCCCTTCCGAACTCGCGCTGGTCGAACTTCCACAACCGTCTCCCGGCCCCGGCGAGGTCCGCATCCGCGTGAAGGCCTGCGGGATCTGCGGCAGCGACCTCCACGGGATGGACGGCAGCAGCGGCCGCCGCATCCCGCCGATCGTAATGGGTCACGAGGCCAGCGGGATCATCGATGCGGTGGGCGAGGGGATCACCGCATGGCAGGCGGGGGACCGGGTGACTTTCGATTCCACGGTGTGGTGCGGAAAGTGCGGCTACTGTCGGGAAGGGCGGGTGAATCTCTGCGATGCGCGTCAGGTGGTGGGCGTGTCCTGTGCGGAGTTCCGCCGGGACGGAGCTTTCGCGGAATACCTGACGGTGCCCCAGCGGATTCTGCATCGTCTGCCGGAGGGGCTGTCTTTTGCAGAAGCGGCCTTCGCGGAGCCGGTGGGGGTAGCGCTGCACGCTGTCCGGCGGGCGGGTGATGTTTTGGGAAGTACGGTGCTTGTGGTAGGTGCGGGACTGATCGGCTTGCTGGTCATCCAGGCGCTGAAGCGGGCGGGTGCGGCGAAGGTGATCGCGGTGGATTTGGATGAAGGGCGGCTGACGCTGGCGAGAGAATTGGGGGCGGATGAAACCTGGCTTTCGGGAAGCGGGACGCCTCCCCTCCTTGTCGATATCGCGATGGAAGTCGTGGGTGCCGCGCCGACGGTGGATCTTGCGATCCGTTCGGTGCGCAAGGGCGGCCGGGTGGTTCTCGTCGGCAATCTTTCGCCGAATGTGCCGCTGCCGCTGCAGATCGTGGTGACCCGCGAGCTGGACGTCTTGGGCTCTTGTGCCATCGCCGGGGAATATCCGCAGGCTCTCGAGGCGATTGCCTCGGGCAGCATCCGGGTGAAGCCTTTGATCACCGCCGCGGTTTCGCTCGATCACGGGGCCGAGGCTTTCGTGAAGGCGAAGGCTCCGGGCGCGCTGAAGGTGCTGGTGGTGGATGAATGAAGCGCGAGTGGGAACCGTACTAATCCGAGCGATGGACTCACTGGAAAGGACCTTTTGTAGCCGGTGCTCGAAATATGTCGGGAAGCACCATCGCGAGATTGTCGAACCGGGTGAGATCGCGGGCCGACCGGTTTGCGAGCAGTGCTATGAGGCCGAGATTCTCCGGATCGCTGAGGATGAAATGGCTGCCGTGGCGTTGGCGTCCTGCAGCTACTGCGGGAAGAAAGCGTTAGGCCGAGTTAGTACGTTCGATATGATTATCGGTGGACCGGGGGACCAATTCGCCTGCGATTCTTGTCAACAAGAGTATCACCGCTTCTTGCTGGAATACCTGGATGCAATGAATGCGGAGCTTTTGGAGCTGGACCGCGCAACGCAGCTAGAGGCCGTGCGCCAAATTTATGACGAGACGGAAGCCCATATGCAGCAGTGGGTCCGGCAACGCGACAACTGAACTGAATGAACCTCTTCGACCTCACCGGAAAAACCGCCCTTGTCACCGGAGCCAGCCGCGGGCTTGGCAAAGGCTTTGCGCTCGCTCTCGCTCGCGCCGGGGCGGATGTGGTGATCACAAGCCGAACGCTGGCCTCGCTGGATGCCACCGTGGCGGAGATCGAAGCTCTCGGCCGGAAGACTTGGCCGGTGGTCCTCGATGTCCGCGAGCAAGCCAGCATCGAGGCCGCGGCGGAAGCGGCGTGGGCGGCTGCGGGGAAGCTCGATATTCTCGTCAATAACGCCGGCTGCAACGTGCGGAAGCCGGCGCTGGAGGTCACTTGGGAGGATTGGAACCTGATCCTCGATACCAATTTGCGCGGGGTCTTTTTCACGGCCCAGGCGATTGCCCGGAAGATGGTCGAGCGGGGCTACGGGCGGATCATCAATATCGGCTCGGTGACCTGCGTGAACGGTTACGCGGGCCTGGCTCCCTACGGGGCGAGTCGCGGCGGGGTGAAGCAGCTTACGATGAGCTTGGCCGATGACTGGGGCAGGCACGGGATCACCGTGAATTGCCTGGCACCCGGGTGGTTCAAGACCGCGCAGAACGCGGTAATGTATGAGGACCAAACTTGGGTCGATTACCTGACGGACCGGATTCCGCTGAAGCGGCCGGGTGCGCCGGGGGATCTGGACGGGACGCTCGTGTTCCTGGCCTCGGACGCGAGTGCCTACATGACCGGGCAGACCTTGCTGGTCGACGGCGGGATTTCGGTGGGCGCGGTCAAGGCCGTGCCCAAGAAATAGAACGCTCTCTTCACCGAGAGCAATTCTCCCACCTCACTCCTTCGCAGACATCGCCTTGTCATCCTTCTTCAACGAAGAGGAAGACTCTTCCTCGCGGGTCGAAGACTTGTCGCCGGGGAGGATCTCCTTGAGCATGCGGTCGATCCCTTCTTCCGCCATCTCGCTCTTCGGATAGATGGAGCGGGCCTTGAGATACCAAGCGAGGGCGGATCCGGTTTGCTTGTCCTTGCGATCCTCGAAGTCACGGGCCTTCTTGATGGCCTTGGTGAAGTCGGCCACCTCGGGCGCGAGCTTCTCCAGTTCGGCACCCAGGATGGGATCGTCGGGGAAGTCCTTGCGCAGGACGGCCAGTTGCTCCCAAGCGGCTTCCTCCTGATCGGCCTTGGTAAACTCCTTGGCCTTGGCGATCGCCTGCTCGATCTTGGCCAAGTTGGTGATGATCTGCTTGAAGGCATCCTCGCGGTTCTTGTCGCCGGCGATGGACGGGGCCAATTCATACTGACGGCGGAAGATCTCCCGGTAGTTGCCCTCACTCACCAGGCGGTCGAAGTCGTTCTTGGCCACGGCCAGGCCGCTGCCGCTTTCCACCAGCTTGTCGAATTCGGCCAGCTTCGGGTTCTGCGGCCATACTTCCATGGCTTTCTGGATTTCTTGGCTGGCTTTCTCATTGTCGCCCTTGGACGCGGCCAGCTTCGCGGAATCGATGTGCATGCTGCTGACCCGCGTGTAGGTTGCGATCGCCGCATCCGCCTTGGTCGAATCGAAATCACCGGCACTCTCCTTGAGCTTGGCGGTGAGCGTCTTGGCGGTCGCGTAGTCTTTGGAATCGAGCGCGGCGAGCAGCTTGTAGGATTCGCGGACGAACTCCAGGACCTTGCGCTTGTCGTCGCGCGGCAGGGTCCGGATCGTCGGCATGTACTCGCCGACCACGTAGGATTCGCTCAGGCGCTTCGCAGCGCTCTGGTATTCCTTCTTCTCCAAGAGGAACTTGAAGGCCTCCACGCCTTGATCGACATCGCGGATCGCCTCGCTGGCGAGTGAGTCGAGGGCGGAGACGGTCGGGCTGGTGCCCATGCTCTCGCTGAACAGCTTCGACATGTCCGACTTCTTGTCGATGTGCAGCTTGCTGTCCCCGTCCTTGAAAATCTGGTTGTAGAAGCGCGAGGCCATGACCACGTGCTCGAAGCGGCGCTGGACGAAGAGCTGCATCATCAGCGCTTGGTACTGCACCTTGGCCTGGAAGATCTGGATCTCGCCCTTGGCCATGTTCTCTTTCTTCAGGCCCTCGATCTCGTCGATCCGGCGCTGGCTCTCGCGGTATTCCAGCGAGTCGGTCCCGGTGCCGGTGGTCGGATCATCGTCGTTGGCGCCGCCCTGGCCGCCTTGGTTCTGGTTGTTGTTATTATTATTGTTATTCTGATTATTGTTCTGGTTGTTCTGATTGTTATTGTTGTTCCCGCCGCCGCCACCCCCGCCGACGGAGCGGCGCTGGCCGTTGCGATTGCCCTTGGCCATCATGTCGCCATTGCGGATCACGCGTTGCTTCTCATCTTCCATCGCCGTGTTCAGGGCCTGGGTGGCCCTCACGTCCTTCTTGGCCAGGACGGCGGTGTAGATCGCCTGGGAAAGCGAGTCGCAGAGCTTCGCATCCGCTGGAAACGACGAGGCCCGGGGCAGCAAGCGCACGCCGCCGGCGAAGTCCGGTCCGCCCTTATGATGCGGTGAAACCTGTTCGAGGATCTGGGAAATGGTATCGCGATACTCCTTGGCTGCCTCGGAGTTCTCCTCGGGCTCGTTCAAATAGCGCTCGAAACGCGCCGCGAGCAGGCGGTTGTCCGTTGCCGCCCAGGTGTGGCCGTTCCACGAGACCGTCTCGCCGGAGGGATCGAAGAAGGGCAGGTCGTTGCCATACGGCGATTCCTTCTTCTTCTCCGGCTGCTGGCCGCCGCCTTGGGTGGTTTCGGTCGTGTTGCCGCCGCCCTGGTTCTGGCCGGGGTTTTCCGTCACCTTGTCGCGAACGTCGGGATGCAGCACTTGCGCCGGCGCGATCGCGGCACCGGCAAGAAGGGCGAGGGAAACAAGAGTTCTCATGGCGTTGCGGCGCGGGGGATCAGAGGCGGTTGATGCCGGTCGCGACGGGGATCCCGCCTTGCCGGACTTTCACTTTGATGGCGTAGCGCTGCTTGCGCTCGATGTTGACCTTTAAAAATTCGGAGGGGATCTCGACGCCGACAAACTCGGTGCGCCCCGGGCTCTCCACTTGCAAGCTCACGACCTGATTCGGGCTCCAGTCGCGGGTGAATTTTTCCTCGACCGTCCCCTCGATCACATACTCGTTGTCACGCAGCGAGTTGCCGTTCTCCAGGAAGTCGCCCATGTCGATCGCGCTGGTCCCGGCGAAGGACTCCTGCTTCTTGCCGAGAAGGGCCTTTCCGCCGAAGAAAGCAACGGCGACGAAGACGGCGATCCCGATGAGAAGGACGGGGCTGATTCCTGAACTGGCGCGGCGTGCCATGATATGGGTGAGGCTAGGGCGTGGGATTTGCGGTTAAACGTCCGGGGCGGGTACAACTTTCCACGAAATTCCGGCGGATTCACGCCTTTTTCTCGGCGGTTAGTCCCACTGGTGGCGGCGCGCGCCGATCCAGGCGGCTGTCAATCCGGCCGCAACGTGGAAACCCAACATATAAAGACACTCCGAACGCTCGGCCAATCCGGTGTCGATGACCGAAGTCACCGCGCTCAAGGTCTTGTCCTCCAATGCCTTGACGCTTCCCGACCAAGCCCAGTAGGCGGAAATGAATTTCTGGGTCACGATCTCCACCGAATCCGGCAGCGCCAGCACCGCCCCGGAAAGCGGCAGCTGGAAGCCCACCAGATAAATCGATAGCAGGGATGCCTGCTCCGCGGTCCGCATCAGTGCGGAAATCCCCAGACAGATCGCGGTCATGCCCCCGTTGATCAGCAAAAGGAACATGATGTGACTCTCGAATCCCCCGGTCCCGCCGCGGAAGGGCGCGAAGAGATTCACGAAAACCGCCATCCACAGCGACTGCGCCAGCACCAGGCAGGCGAGGAACGCAATCTTGCTGGCGAGGTAGGCGGAGGGTCGTAGCCCGCCGAATTTCTCCTTCTCGAAGATCGGGCGCTCGCCGGCGATCTCCCGGGCCGCGTTGTTCGAGCCCATCAGCGAGAGCAGGATCACTTGGAACATGATGATCCCGGAGACCGAGGATCCGACCAGGATCTGGTCCTTTTTCACGCTCTGCTGCTCCATGGCGTCATCGACGATGTTGACCTGCCGGGTGTCCGAAAGGCTGGCGATCGGCCTGTTGGCATTCGCCGAAAACAGGGTCACCAGCACCGGGAAACACACCAGGATCGCGAGTTGCAGGAAAACCTGGCCGCGGTCACGGAAGAAGATCCGCCAGCGCCGCGAGAGCAGGGTCATGAACTGCGTGAAAAATCCCGGCGTCCGGATCTTGTCGGCCTCTGTAAAGTTCTCCTCCTCCTTCGTGACCGCCGCGGCGGCGACGCTGGAAGGCGTCGCCGGGGTCTCCATGGGAGCGGTCGCCACCGGCGAGGCCGGATCGGGCGCCGCCTTCACCGCCGGGGCCGGCGCTTCCGGGGGCAGGTGCAGCGCGCCGGAGTCGATCAGCTTCTTCCGCGTTTTATCCAGTTTGATGTAATAAGGATCGCGGTGCTTCATCCACGAGCTCTGCCAGCGCTCGGAAGTCTGGGTGGCCAGCTTCGGATAAACTTCCTCGGTGTCGTGCACCGAGAAATAATGCGTCACCTGGTCCGGCGGCCCGTGGTAAGCCACCCGGCCCTCGTGCATCACCAGGATCGAATCGTAGAGCTCGAGGTGCGCCAGCGAGTGGGTCACGGAGAGGACGATCCGCCCCTCCCGCCGTGAAAGGTCGTGCAGCAGGCGGACGATCTCCCGCTCCGAGCGCGGGTCGAGCCCGCTGGTCACCTCGTCGCAAAGCAAAAGCTTAGGATCGGAGACCAGCTCCGTCGCCAGCCCGAGCCGGCGCTTTTGTCCACCCGAGAGCACCTTCACCTGGCGGTCCGCGATCGCGGCTAGCCCGGTCTCTTCCAGCACCCGGTCGATCCGCTGGTCGAGCTCCTCATTGTCGCGGACCGTCACCCGCAGCTTCGTCGCGACTTCCACCGACTCATCGACCGTCAGCGGGTCGTAGGCGATCGAGAATTGCGGCACGTAGCCGATGTCCGATGGGTCCAGGTCGCCATCCACCGAGAGATTCCGGCCCTCCCAATAGAGGCCGCCGGAAGACTCCGGATTCAGCCCGGCGATGGTCTTGAGCAGCGTCGTCTTGCCACAGCCGGAGGGCCCCACGATGGCCATGAAATGCCCCCGGGGAACCTTGATATTGACCAGATCGACGAGATTGATCGACTCGCCGTCTTTCTTGATGGTGAAGCAAACGTCCTGAAGTTCGAGCACGGGTGCGATGGGTGAAGTCGGATGCCTACGCAAGAAAGCCGCCCAATCCTGCGAGGGCCAGCAAGAAACGATGTCACGGCGGCGGTCCCTCACGCAAATGCAGCATCGGACAACCGCCGCAAGGCTTCTACTGCCAGTGCCAGCCGCCGTGGACTGCGCCAGCATGCTCTGCCAGTACCCCATCGGGTCCCGCCCCATGCCTGCCCCCCGGGACCGCGGAGGCTCTGCCCCGCAGAATGGTCCATGGCAGCGCTATCCATCGCGCTGCGTTGGTGGAAAGCGCCGTCGCTCCGCTGCTTACCTTCACGTGTCCACGGCAGCGAGGGACCCTTCTGCGGGCCGGGTAGCTTCGCGCTTCCAGGGGAAGAGCCGTCAGTCTGGCATCACGGAGATGTGTCCCAATGCAGCCTGCGAGGGGCACAGTAAAGGGCGCGAACAATCCTAAACCACCCTCACTTCAAATAAACCTCCCTCGGCTTCGCCCCGTCCCCGGGCCCCACCACACCGCGCGCTTCCAGAATATCCACCATCCGCGCCGCCCGGGTATACCCCAGCCGCAGCCTCCGCTGCAGCAGGGAGGTGCTGCACTTCTGCTCCTGCCGTGCCACGTCGATGCACTTCATGATCAGATCCTCGTCGGCCGCAGAGACTTCTTCCTCGTCGTCCTCATCGCCGCCGCCGGAGTTGATCGAGCGGACAATATCGGACTCGAAATTCGGGGAGGCCTGCGCCGCGCAATGCATCACCAGCCGCTCCACTTCCTCGTCGGAAACGAAGGCACCCTGCGAGCGCTCCAGCTTCGCCGAGCCCGGCGGCAGGTAGAGCATGTCGCCCTTGCCCACCAGCTTGTCGGCACCCTTCGTGTCGAGAATGACCCGCGAGTCCAGCGCGGAGGACACCTGGAAGGCGATCCGGCAGGGGATGTTCGCCTTGATGATCCCGGTCACCACGTCCGCCCGCGGCGTCTGCGTAGCGATGATCAGGTGAATGCCCGCGGCACGCGCCTTCTGGGCGATCCGCGCGATGCACATTTCCACATCCGCCGGCGCGGTCTGCATCAGGTCCGCAAGCTCGTCGATCAGCACGACGATGTAAGGGTAGCGATCCGGGATCTTGTCCTCCTCGATCGGCAGTTCGTCTTCCTCCGCCTCGCCGCCGAGTTCCCCGGACTCGAGCGCCAGGGCGATCGATTCGATCTCCTCCATGCTCACCTCGTTATCGGCATTCCACGGCGGGGCTTCCTCCTCCACCGGTTCCACCTTCTCAGGCCGCACCCGCTGGTTGAAGGCATCGAAATTCCGCACCCCGGTCTTCGCGAAGACCCGGTAGCGCTTCTCCATCTCGTTCACCACCCACTTCAGCGCCGCGACCACCTTCTTCGGGTCGGTCACCACCGGCACCACCAAGTGCGGCAGCTTGTTGTACATCTGCATCTCGACCACCTTCGGGTCGACCATGATGAAGCGCAGCTCGTCCGGCCCGAACTTGAACAGCATCGAGGCGATGATCGAATTGATGCACACCGACTTGCCCGAGCCGGTCGCACCGGCCACCAGCAAGTGGGGCATCGCCGCCAGGTCGCCGATCACCGTCTTGCCATAGACATCCTTGCCCAGCGCCAGCGGGATCTTCTTCTTCGCCGAGCGGAATTCCGGGTCCTGCAGCAGCTCGCGCAATGGCACCGAGACCTTCTGCGAATTCGCCAGCTCGATCCCCACCGTATCCTTGCCCGGAATCGGCGCCAGGATGTTGATCCGCTCCGCACAGGTCGCGCGGGCCAGGTCTGCCTCAAGCTGCGAAATCCGCGAGACCCGCAAGCCGGTGGACGGGTAGATCTCGTAGCGCGTGATCGTCGGGCCGCGCGTGATGTCGCCCGGCGTCACCTCGATCCCGAAGGCCCGCAGCGTCTCGACGATGATCCGCTGCGTCGCGAAAAGCTCGTCCCGGTTCGCCTCCGGAGCCTCCTCCCCGGTATCGGGATCCAGCAGGTCGAAGCCCGGCAGATCGTAGTTCTCGAAGCCCGCGGTCGAGAGTGAAAGGTGGCCTTCCGCCTTCGGCTTGCGCTCGAAGGGCTTGTCCCCCGGCTTCGGCGATTCGGTCTTGCGCTGGGAGGCATCGAAGATCTGCGGCTTCGGCGTCTCGCGCAGCCCCAGTTCCTGCTGCGGATTGGCCGCGGCGGCAGCGGTCGCGGCCACGGCGGCGGTCTTCCCCGACTCGCGCTCCTTGCGGCGTTGCTCGCGCTCCATGTTCCGCTCGCTGTTGCGCAGGTCCACCTTCGCCGCCTGCATCTCCCCGGCCTCGCGGCGTTCGCGGAATTTCGCGATCTGGCGCAGCATCAGGATGTGGCAGCCCTTCAGGAATTTCACCGGCGGCTGGCCGGTCAGCAGGATCACCGCGATCACATGCACCGTCAGCAGCACGATCAGCGATCCCGTTTGATTCAAAAGCGGCAGGAAGACCTTTCCGCCCAGCAGCCAGCCCAGCAAGCCGCCGGCATGGGTCGTGAGGTCCACGGTATCGAGATTTCTCCACACCTGCCAAAAGGCGGCTCCACTCAGGGCCAGCACCGTGAAACCAATGATGATCCGCGGCCACAGCCGTCCGTCGAACACCAGCTTCACCACCCCCAGCCAGATCAAGGCGAGCGGCACGATGTAGCCGCCTGCCCCGAATAGCGCCGCCTGCGCGAAACCGAGGACCGCACCGATCCGCCCGATGAAATTGTGGGTCTGCTCCGCCGCACCCCGCTTGCTGGCGAATCCCTCCAGGAAGCCGATGTCGTTCAAATCCTTCGGCGTGTAGGAAATCACCGACAGGAAGGCCAGCAGCCCGGCGCAAATCAACACGATCCCGATGACCTCGTTCGACCATCGGGGCGGTTCGGGTTTTTCACCCCGTTTGCGATTGTCACTCTTGGCCATGCCGGATTTTTCCCCCGGCCAGCATCCCCCGCAAGGGCCTGAGGGGCAAGATTGTTTTCGGAAGGCCGATAGTATAGGAATCCTTACGAAAAGCCAGCTTTTTGACCCGTTGCCGGAGGAAGCGCTTTGCGCGGCACGCTCGCGCGGGCAAATTCAGCCCCATGGAACCCATCGTCTTCGAGCCCCTCTACATGCAGCGCGTCTGGGGCGGGCGTGAATTGGAGCGCCAATACGGCCGCACCCTGCCCGACACCGCGCCCTACGGGGAGTCCTGGGAAATCGTCGACCGGGAAGGAGAGCAATCCGTGGTGCGCAGCGGCCCCTTCGCCGGCCGCAGCCTCCACGAACTCTGGACGGGAAATCGCGAGGAAATCTTCGGCAGCGGCCTTCCGGACAGCGAGCGCTTCCCCATCCTCATCAAAGTCCTCGACGCCCGCGACGAACTCTCCATCCAGGTCCACCCGCCCGCCGCCCTCGCCGGGGCCCTCGGCGGCGACCCGAAAACCGAGATGTGGTACATCGCCGGAGCCGACCCGGGCGCCAAGCTCCACGTCGGCCTCAAAGCCGGAGTCAACCGCCCGGCCTTCGAAGAAGCCATTGCCAACGGCACCGTCGCCGACTGCGTCCACGCCATCGAACCGGAGATCGGCCAATCCATCTTCATTCCCTCCGGCCGCCTCCACGCCATCGGTGCCGGCTTCCTGATCCACGAGATCCAGCAGAACAGCGATACCACCTACCGCGTCTTCGACTGGAACCGCCTCGGTCTCGATGGCCAGCCCCGCGCCCTCCACGTCGCCGAATCCCTCGCCAGCATCGACTTCTCGGACTTCGAGCCGGAGATGGACACCCCGCGCGGCTCCGTCATCGCCGAGTGCGAATACTTCCGCGTCGAGAAGCTCACCCTCGCCGCCGGAGAACGCACCGGAAACCGCGAGCCCGGGCGCTTCTCCATCTTCTCCGTCGCGGAAGGCCAAGTCACCTGCGGCACCTCACGCTTCTCAAAAGGCGACTTCTTCCTCCTCCCCCGAGGCGGCGGCGAGATCATCGCCACGCTCCCATCAGCAATCCTCCGGACCACCCTCCCGGGCTGAAGATGCCCCGCCCGCTACCCACATTTCCGTGATGCCTTACGGACGGCTCTTGCCCTGGGAGCGCGGAGCCACTGGCCCGCAGAATGGTCCCTTGATGGCTTGGGCACGGAAAGGCTGGGAGCAGAGCACGGCGGTTCCGATTCCTATCGCGTGATGGATAGCGCTGCTCCGGTGGCCTCTGCGGGGCAGAGCCTCCGCGGTCCCGGGCGCTAGCGCGTGAGACGGGACGTGATGTGGGTAACGCTCAGGGCATGCCGCCGCACTCCACAAGCCGCCGCCCCGCTACCCCACCGGCACCTCGTGATACTCCAGCGCCCACTCGCGCATAAACCTCACCCTCACCGGCTCAATCCGGTACACCACCAGCTCCGGATTATCCGGCGTCCCCAGATACGACCTCAGCAACGGATTCTTCTCCCAGATCGCCGCCAACAACCCCGCATCCTCCTCCACCACCGCCACTCCCGTGATCCGCACCTGGTGGTGATCCCCATCCAGGTAGCAAAGCTCCACCTTCGGGTTCGCCGCGATCTCCCCGGTCTTGTGATATTGCCGTAAATTCGCCACCCACACCGTGAAGCCCTCCACCTTCACCGGTGATACCGGCCTCAAGCGCGGCTGCCCCGCATCGTCGCTCGCCAGCATCGGGAACTTCGCCGACTTCATCGTGGCCATCGCCAGCTCCGGAAGCTGCGCGGGATCGACCGGTTCGGGCTTGGGTTGGGCCATGCTCCAAACATGCGCCATCTCCTTCCCAGCTGCCAAACGCTTTCCAAGGCTTACCTACCAAGAAATCAAAACCGCGAATGGACGCGAATGGACGCGAATAAAAAACCGTCTCGGGGAGCGCCACCGCGAAAGGAGTGCCCGCTCTTCCGGCGATCCCTCCCGATTCTTCATAATTCGCGTCCATTCGCGGTTGAAAATCCTACTGCATTTACCGTGCAACGTGCCGCCTTGCCCCGCCTCTCCGCGCCTGCTCAACTACCCATCATGATTAAAACCCTCGCCCTCATCTTCTCCCTGCTGTCCCCCCTCGCCGCCGCGGACCGTCCCGACCTCTATCCCTTCGATGTCACCATCGGCGGCACCAAGGCCGAGATGAAGGAAGGTAACCAGATCTTCGCCGAAGTCTCCAAGCCCGTCGCGCCCGACGCCGTCCTCTCCTTGGAAAAGGAAGTGCCGATGCTCATCATCAACGCCTTCCCCTGCAAGGAAGACGGCAGCGTCGAGGAAGCCCAACCCGCCGCCATCATCTTCGCCCAGAACGTGAAGGAGGTGAAACTCGACGCCACCATGGACAAGAAGAAGCTCGCCCCCGGCATGTACCTCGCGAACGTCGTCGCCGACAGCAAGACCTCGCGCATCGTCTTCGTCGTGGCGTCCCCGGACAAAAAGGACGAGAAGGTCAGCTTCTCCAAGGTCCTCGATTTCTTCAAGAAGAAGGCTGGCGGCAACTGACCGGCCAAGCCCCAGGCACGGTCCCTAACAGCCCGCCCCCAAGGGTAAGTAGTCCCGCCTTCAGGC
Organism: Luteolibacter sp. Populi; assembly: GCF_040801775.1. GTDB lineage: Bacteria > Verrucomicrobiota > Verrucomicrobiia > Verrucomicrobiales > Akkermansiaceae > Haloferula. The sequence continues at coordinate 2,930,468 of NZ_CP161812.1, read as the reverse complement.
GGACGAAGCCACCTAGGAAGCCATCACTAACCTGGAGCCTCCGAGCCGCGCAGCGGCCTTGGACTGCTGCGGCTCGCCGCAGCCTTCGGCAGGCAGCTTGCTGCCGTGAAGGACCGGTAAAGCCACTCTCCACCTTCCCGGGCACGGCCCCGATTCAATGCTCGTCCTTCGCAAAGTGCAGCATCTTCAAGATCCGCCCGCGCAGCGCCAAAAACCCTTCCGAACTCCTGTCCCGCGGCCGCTCCAGCTCCACCGGAATGATCTCTTCGATCTTCCCCGGACACGGCGTCATGATCACGATCGAGTCGCTCATGTAGATCGCCTCGTCGATGTCGTGGGTTACGAACAGCATCGTCGTGCCGCGGGCCCTCCACAGACGCAGCACCTCATCCTGCATCCGCATGCGGGTGAAGGCATCGAGCGCGCCGAGCGGTTCGTCGAGCAGCAGGATCTGCGGATGATTGATCAGCGCGCGGGCGAGGGCGACCCGTTGCGCCATGCCGCCGGAGAGGTGGTGCGGAAAGGCATCCGCGAAGTTCTCCAGTCCCACGAGATGGAGGAATTCCTCCACCTCCTTGCGGCTCTCGCCCAGCACCCCGCGGGCGAGCGGGCCGGCCTGGATATTCTTCCGCACGGTCAGCCAGGGGAAGAGATTCGGATCCTGGAAGACCAGGCCGCGGCTCGCGCAGGGCTTCGTGATCTTCTCCGTGCCCACCAGCAACTCGCCGCTGTCCGGAGTTTCAAGACCCGCGATCATCCGCAGCAGGGTTGACTTGCCGCAGCCGCTGGGACCCACCAGGGAGATCAGCTGGCCCGCCTTCACCGATAGCGAAACGGAGGCCAGCGCCGTGAATTCGGTGCGGTCCGGGGAGATGAAGCGCTTGCTCACGCCATTGACGCGCAGCGCGGCACCCTCGGCCAGTTGATCGGGACTGCTGCTTACCATTTGATCGTTCCTTTCTGCCACACCAGCACCCGGTCGCGCAGGGCGAAGAGCCCGGTCATGATCGTCGAGAAGAAGATCGCCATGATCCCCAGCGCGGCGAAGACCTTGCCATATTCGGCCCATTCCCGCGACCAGCCGAGATACCAGCCGAGACCGGATTTCACGCCGACCGTTTCCGCCACCACCAGGGTCAGGAAGGCGGCACCCAGGCCCATGAAGAGACCCAGGAAAATGTTCGGCATCGCCGCCGGGATCGCCACCCGGAAGATCAGGTAGGAAGGCTTCGCTCCAAGAGTCTTCGCCACATCCAGATAGGAGGCGCGGGTGTTCGCGATGCCCGAGGCGGTCAGCATCGTCACCGGGAACCACACCGCGATCGCGATGAGGCCGATCGCCGAAAGCGTGGCCGAGGGCGAGACGATCAGGGCCAGGGGAATCCACGCGGTGGCGGGGATCGGGCCCACGATCTTCATCACCGGCATGCCCCAGTAGCGGGCCGCACTGAACCAGCCGATGCAGACGCCCGTAACGAGCCCGGCCAGCACACCCAGCAGGTAGCCGCGGGCCAGCAGGAATAGCGAGTGGTAGGTGCTCTCCCAGATCAGCACGCGGTCGTCGATCGCGCTCTGCAGGATCTTCGGCGGGCTGGGAAAGTAGGGCAGGGGCAGCAGCCGCAGGCCGGTGGTGACGACCTCCAGCCCGGCGAACAGGAGAAGGCCGGCTGCGAGGATCGGCCACATCTCCTGCATCCAGCGGCGGAAGCTGCCGATGAAGAACTGCAAGACCGCAGCCAGCAGGCCGAGTCCGCCCAGTCCGGCCAGGAAGATCGAGTAACTGCGCGTTTCCAGCGCCGGCTCCTCGCGGGAAAGCACGGCGTGGATGCCGTAGGCGACGGCCACGGCCAAGGGGAAACCGAGCTTCGCCAGCCAGCCCTTGCGAAGGGCGGGTAGGGTGGCGGTCGGTTCGGAACTGGCGGCGGCGACAGGAAGGGGCGAGGCCATTTTCAAGGAGTGCTCACGGCTGCCACTGCTGCCTTGCCGCTCGCGGAGCAGCAGGTCTTGATTTCCGTCGGCCGACCGATCGTGGCGAGCTCCTGTTGGATGAGCTCCCATTGGTTGTTCTGGATCTGGCCCATCGCGACGTGCTCGATTTCCTGGCCCTTGAGCCACTCGTCGTTCACGCCGGGATACTCGCGGTAGATCTTCTGGATCGACTGGTCGATGTCCATGTTCGGCTTGAGGATGCCGGCACGGATCATGCCTTCAGCGGCACCGCGGATCGCATCCTTGCCACCGGCGATGCTCGGGATGTAGCGCAGGCGGCCGAGCGCCTCGGCATTCAGCTCCGGGTTGGAAAGGATGTACTTCTTCTCGACCGAAAGGATGGCGGCTGCACGGGGATTCGTCTCGACCCACTTGGCACCCTTCATGATCGCCTTGGTCACTGCCGCCGTCGCATCAGGATTCACGTCTGCATACTTGCCGTTGACGATCACGCCGCAGCAGTACTCCGAAGCATAAGGCTCATCGAGGGTTTGGTCGGAGATGTTCTGGACCTTCTTGTCGGCCAGCAGCAGCAGGCCGATCGGCTCGGAGTTCGCGATGGCGTCCACTTCACCCTTCTCAAGGGCCAAGCCAAGCTCGGAGGAGGGGAAAACCTTCCACTGGATGTCATTGCGGGGATCGATCCCGTTGTCACCCAGCACGCGGTTCGCGAAGATGAAGGGCGGTGTTCCCATCCCGGGCACGCCGATCCGCTTGCCCTTGAGATCCTGCACGGTTTTGAGATTGCCGCCCAGCGGAGCTTGAATGCGCAGGCAGCCGCGGTGGATGCCGGCGGTGAGCTTCACATCCAGCCCCTCCTCGATCGGCTTGAGGAAGGCCATGATCGGCTGGTGCACCACGTGGATGGTGCCGAGACCGACCAGATCCTTGAACTGCCCCCACTCGCACTTGACCATCTCCACCTCCAAGCCCTGCTCCTTGAAGAAGCCCTTCTCGTGAGCGATGTAGAGCGGGGCCTCGCAGGTCAGGCCGATGTAGCCGACCTTGATCTTGGTCAACCCGTCGGCGGTCTTTTCCGCTTGGATGCTCTTCTGCTTGCAACCAGCCAGCAGCAAGGTGCCCACGGCGGCAGCGCCCAGGAATCGCAAAAGCGAGGGGATGTTCCTCATGTCGGGACATGATCCAAGCCGACCGGGTTTTTAGCAATTTCTTTGTAGCGCCAAACGTGGCGGTGAATTGCACTATCGACTTTAGCGGCCCGAGGATGCTTCGTCCTATCCGCCCACCTTCAAGCTCATCCCCATCTCGCGGAAGATGCGGTCGCGTGCTTCCAGATATCCGCGTGAATCCAGATCGCGAGGCCGTGGAATCTCGATGCGCTCGCTGAACTGCACCGTCGCCGGCCGCTTGCTCATCACCAGCACCGTATCGGCCAGCTGCACCGCTTCCTCAATATCGTGGGTCACGAAGAGGATTGTCTTCTTCTCCTCCTGCCAGATCCGCACCAGGTCGGCGCGCATCTTCATCCGCGTGATGAAGTCGAGCGCCCCGAACGGCTCATCCATGTAGATGATGTCCGGTGAAGCGGCGAGCGCGCGGGCAATCTCCACCCGCTGCCGCATCCCGCCGGACAGTTCGCGAGGATACGATTTGTCGAACCCCGTCAGCCCGACCATGTCGATGTACCGGCTCACCGTCTCCCGCCGCTCCTCTTCCGGCCGCTCTAACAAACCGAAGCCGACGTTGTCCTCCACGTTCAGCCACGGGAACACTCCGTTCTCCTGGAACACGAAAATGCGCTTCGGGTTGGGACCGATGACCGGTTGACCCTCGACCAGGACCTTGCCCGAGCTTTGCTGGAGGAAACCTCCAATAATGTTCAGCAGCGTGGACTTGCCACAGCCGGAAGGCCCGACGATGCACACGAACTCCCCGCGTTTCACCGTTAGGCTCACATTCTCCAAGACATGGACCTGTTCGCCCTTCCGCTTGCCGGGGAAAGTCATCCACAGGTCTTTGACCTCGATCGCGGGTTGGGAGTCGCTCATAGGGAAATACAAAAAGGCGAACGCCGAACGCCCAACACCGAACGCCCAATGTTGAATGAGAAAGGTCTCACTTTCGGCGTTGGCTCACGGTTCGGACGCTGGCGACGAAGATGCGAATCAGCTCGTCGGTTTCTCTGAGAATCGGCTCGAGAACCTTTGAATCTGCCAAGGGGACCAACTGGGCAAGTCTCAACCAGCGATAGGTTTCGCGCAGCTCTTTGAGACTGATCCGCAGCTTGTGAATGAAATCCGCCGGCGATTCAGCGGCCTCTGCCTCACCATGATTGGCAAGCGGGGAAGTACCAGATCTCAGTAGCTGCCCCGCCACATGATTGGCAGCCCGCGAACTCGGCAAGCTTTCGACCAACCGAATGATCGAAGCCGCAAATGCCAAAAGACGTTCCTCCAGATCATAGATCTTCCCCGGCCCCTCTTCCATTCGGCATTGGGCGTTCGGCGTTGGGCGTTGGGCGTTCGTATTGATGCCTTCCGATTCTCCGGCCGCCGCTTGCGGCTCGCTCGTATCCCCGCCTTTCATTTGTTCGCGTACCCCCACCTCACTTCATCGAATTTTTCCAATCGTCTCACCGCCACATCCAGACAAACGCCGATCACGCCAATCATGACCATTCCGGCGACAACAAGGTCGTAGCGCTTTCCAGCATTCCGGGCATCGATAATGAGGTAGCCCAAGCCTGAGGTCACCGCGAGCATCTCGGCTGCCACGACCACGAGCCATGCGATTCCGAGCGCGATCCGCAGGCCGGTGATGATCTGCGGCAGGCATGCCGGGAAGATGACCTTGCCGAAGAGCTGGGCATTGCTCAGGCCGAAGTTGCGCGCGGCGCGGACGTAAACCGGTTGCATGTTCTGCACGGCCGCCATCGAGGAGACGGTAATCGGGAAAACACTCGCCAGGAAAATCAGGAAGACCGGGCCGGCATCGGTCACGCCGAACCAGAGGATGGCCACCGGGATCCACGCGATCGGCGAGATCGGGCGGAAGAACTGAATCATCGGGTTCAGGGCGATGAACGCGGGACGGAACCAACCTAAGAGCAGACCCAGCGGCACGCCGACCAGGATCGCCAGGAAGAAGCCCCAGGTCACCCGGAACAGCGAGGCGACGATGTATTTGATGAGCACGCCACTCGTCGAGAGTTCACCCAAGCCAAGCGCGACTTGCCATGGGGTGGGAAAGAGATCGCTTCCCGTCGCTTTCACCAAGACGTGCCAAAAACCGAGAAACAGCGCTACAACGATGAGCGGAAGGTAAAAATTCTTCATTTGCCGCCTGACTCTAAGTCTTTCAGCGCCTGCGCCGCTTCATAGCGGTAGGCCTTCTTGGTCTTCTCCGCCGCTTCCCCGAAGCGCGTGTCGACGTATTCCTCGAAGCGCACCGTGCCCTTCAAGATCCCGGACTGCTTACCCAGCTCCGCGATCTCTTCGAAGTTGTCCTTCTGCAGCGCCAGATTGTTGTATTTCACCCGGTCCGGCGGCTTGCTCAGCACGAATTCCAGCAGGCGCGGGTTCTGGTTATAATACTTCTTCGAGACGAACTGCGCCGCAGCCATGCGGTTATCCATCCCGTCTTCCAGCCACATCCCGCTATCGGCGATGCCGTTGACCAGCTTCTGGACGCGCTCCGGATTGTCGCGGATCTCGTCCTCATGCACGGCCAGCACGCAGGAAATGAAGTTCGGCCAGATGTCCTTGGTCAGGTAGAGCACACGGCCGTAGCCATCGAGCTCGCACTGGCCCATGAAGGGCTCACCGCTGGTGACCGCATCCACGGATTTGGTCGCCAGTGCCGTCGGCATGTCGGGCGGCGGCATCTCGATCAGTTTGATGTCGCTGATCGACATCCCCGCATTGTTCAGCGCGCGGAAAATCAGCAGGCGTTGGTTAGAGTAGCGGTTTGGCACCGCCACGGTCTTCCCGCGCAGGTCGGCGATGCTGCGGATGTCGGAGTCTTTCTGCACCATGAGCGCGGTGCCATCGCGGTGGCCGAGGTAAACGATCTTGAGCGGAACCCCCTGCTCGCGCAGCGCGATCGCCATCGGTGCGAGGATAAAGGTGGCGCGGGTGTGGCCGGAGAGGAAGGATTCCTTCAGTTCTGGCCAGCCGCTGAATTTCAGCGGCTCGAACATCCCGTCACCCTCCATGTTCTGGTTGATAAAGTTCGTAACCGGGCAGGTCAGGTGGCAGGTCACCGGTAGAAAGCCGATCCGCAGCTTGCGGTCCGCAGGCTTCACGAACCACTTGGAGACGCTCTCCATGTTCATCTTGTAGTGCGCCGCCGAAATGGCACCTACCCACACAATGGAAGTCAGCAAGAGTGTCCTGCGCAGGGTCATAGGAGGATGGACGGATTCTAGCATCCAGCCCCGCTTGGTGACGCGGTAGCGGGGTTGAAAAAAGAAAGCAGTGCAGCGGCCAAGGCTGCAAATTCTTTGTGGCGCTAGCCGTGACGGTCAATTGCACTTTTCCTTGGGCCCCCCGGGTGGTATCCCAGCCTCGCCCGCGTTTTCTACCAGTGATGCCTCGTCTTTCGAAAGATCAACATGAGCTTCTGACCACCACCGTGGACCGGTGGTTGAAAAAGAATTATCGGCAGCCCGTCGACCTTCCGGCTTTGGCGCAGGAGATCGGGATTACTCGCTTTCTCCTCTGCCGCCTCTATCATGAGCGCTCCGGCAAGACCATCCGCCTCAAGCAACGGGAAATCCGCATTCATCACGCGGCCAAGTTGCTGGCCAGCGGAACCGGGAAAGTCGGCGATGTCGCCCGCGCGGTGGGTTACGGCAGTGTGAGTCATTTCACCAAGGCCTTCCTGGAGGAAAAGGGCCTGCTCCCCAGCCTCTGGAGGAGCCGCCCGCGGATCATCGCTCTCCCGAAAACTTCCGGCAATCTGCCGCCCCCCGGCCTGGCCTTTGTCAGGACCATCGGCGAAGTCCCGCCGGAGCTTTCCTACGTGTCCGGCCACTGGGACCCCGCGGGGGTCGATCCTGCCCCCTCCGCACGAACTCCTAAACGTCCTGCTGCGCGCAAAAAGGAAGGAAATGCCTTCGTGGATTAAGGGACGCTCCTATCCCCGCCTGCCTTCGCCCCTGCCGCCGCCTTTTCCAGATCCTTCGTCTCCAGCAGCTCCCAGTTCCCGTCCTTGGCGATCCGCAGCAGCCAGTCGTGGTGCTTCAAGAGCGTCGAGCGGTGCCCGACGCTGACGTAGGTGTAGCGGTGCTTCCGCAGGTAGTGATACATCCGCTCCTCATTCGGCTCGTCGAGCGCGCTGGTCGATTCGTCGAGGAAGGCGACGGCGGGCCTCTTGAAAAGAAGGCGGGCGAAGGAGAGGCGCTGCTGCTCGCCGAGCGAGAGCATGTTCGCCCAATCCGCCTCGCGGTCGAAGTCGCCGTCCACCCGGGCCGCAAGCTCCGGGAGATTGACCGTCTCCAGCACTTCCTGCATCGACTCGTCCTCGCTGTTCCGCCCCGAGCCGGGATACTCGAGCTGCGCGCGCAGGCTGCCGGGCACCATGTAGGGCCGCTGCGGCAGGAACATCATGTTCCGATACGGCGGGCGGCCGATCTTCCCGGCTCCCGAAGTCCATAGCCCCGCGATGGTCCGCAGCAGCGAACTCTTGCCCGAACCGCTCTCGCCCATGATCAGCATGCTCTTCCCGGGCGGAAGTTTGAAGCTCAAGCCGCGGATGAGTTCGCGCCCTCCGCCGGGGGTGCTCACCGTCAGGTCCTCGAGGATGATCGTGCGCTCGTCCTCGCTGATTTCGATCTGATCCGAGGTCTCGGCCTCCAGGTCGTCCTCCGCATCCCGCTCGTCCAGGAACTCCCACAGCGACCCAAGACGGGTGACTCCCGCAGCGAACTGGCTCAACCGCTCGAACTGGGTGATGACCACCGAGACCGCCGCTAGGAAGGTGGCGAAGGCCCCGGTCGCCTGCGCGATCGCGCCAAACTCCACCTGGCCGGCGAGGAACAGCGGCGCGACGATGATCAGTGGCAGGATCAGCGCCAGCGAGTTGTAGCCGGTGGTGAAGAAGGCCAGGTTCCGGTTCCAGCGGATCAGCACCACCATGTTCCCTACCACCCCGCCTAGCCGGGCCCGCAGGTCGCGCAGTTCCCGCCGCTCGCCGCGATAAAACGCGATCGACTCGGCGTTGTCCCGCACCCGCACCAGGCCGTAGCGGAAGTCCGCCTCCCGCTCATACTGCAGGTAGTTCAGGCCGATCAGCCGTTTCCCGATCAGGAAGGCGACCAGTGTGCCAAAGACCGCATACCCGATCAGCACGAACATCAGCGTGTGGGAGATCGACCACAGCACTCCCGCCAGGCCGAGCATCTGGATCGTGGACTGGAGAACCAGCAGGGCGAAGGACAGCGCCGTGGTGGTGAAGTTGCGCGCGTCTTCCGAGATCCGCTGGTCCGGATTGTCGATCTCCTCGTTGGATTGGAGCCGGTAGTAGGCGCGGTTGTAGAAGTAGCGCAGCGTGAAGGTGCGGGCCAGGAAATCGCGCCAGTTCAGCGCCATCCGTGCCTCCATGTAACTGTAGAAAGCCGCCAGCGGGATCCCGGCCGCCATGATCCCGAGGTAGATCCAGAGCCAATGGTGAAAGCCCTCGGCGTAGCGCCGCTCAAGCGCCGTCATCATGTAGCGCATAACGTAGCCCGCCCCGATCACGCTCACCCCGGTGGAGGCGACCATGAGCGTGATCAGGACGCCGAGCTGGATCCAGGCCTTGCCCCAGGTCCGGCCGAAGAAGTAAGGCCGGACCAAGCGCCATAGCTGGGCCCAGACGTGGCGCGTGAACTTGGGAGCTTCGTCCATCAGTCCCGCACCCGTCAGCCCGGAATCTGCTGAGCGCCAGCGATTTTCACGTCCCGGTCTAACAAAATTCCGGGAACACCTGAGGATTCCTTAAAGGGGTTACCTTAGAGGGATAACCTTTGCGTGCCGTTCGGGGCTACGGGTGGTGTGCCGTTCGGGGCACCACCCCCGTGCCGTTCCGGGATACGGGTTTTAGGCCGTCTTGAAGCGCTTGGCGACCTCGCTCCAGTTCACCACGTTCCAGAAGGCCGCGATGTAGTCGGGGCGCTTGTTCTGGTAGTGCAGGTAGTAGGCGTGCTCCCAGACGTCCAAGCCCAGGACCGGTGTGCCGTAGTCGGAATCGGGGACGATCTCCTTCATCAGCGGATTGTCCTGATTGGCCGTGCTGACGACCTTGAGCTTCTTGTCCTGCACGATCAGCCAGGCCCAGCCGGAGCCGAAGCGCTTGGTGGCGGCTTCGTTGAAAGCCTTCTTCAGCCCGTCCACGGAGCCGAAGGCGGACTTGATAGCGGCGGCGAGGTCGTCGCCCGGTTCACCGCTCTTGGCGGCGGGGGTCAGGATCTCCCAGAAGAAGCTGTGGTTCCAGTGGCCGCCGCCGTTGTTGCGCAGGGTAGTGCGCAGCGCCTCGTCCTTGATCGCGGCCAAGTCGCCGACGATCGCCTTGTCGGTCTTGCCTTTCAGGAAGTCGTTGGCGGCGATCGCGTCGTTGAGGTTCTTGATGTAGGCCGCGTGGTGCTTGCCGTGGTGGATCTCCATGGTCTTCGCATCGATGTGCGGCTCCAGCGCGTCGAAGGCGTAGGGCAGCTTGGGCAGGGTGAAGGCGGCATCCTGGGCCATGGCAGCGGGGGCCGCGACGGCGGCACCGGCTGCGACGGAGAGCTTCACGAAGGAACGGCGGTCAAAATTCGAGGGATTCATGGTCCCCGACGATAGGCAGGTGCGGGCGGGGGACAAATGGAAAGACGGTGAAAGGATCGGCCGCCCAGCTGCGGGGGTGGGGCGGCGGCGGAAAAATCTCCTATCAAGCCCCTAACTCCGCATTCCTCGCGGCCACGGCACCCGCCGCAGCCTGCACTTCCTTCAACCGTTTGCGGGCGCGCGAGTGCTTCACCAAGCAGATGATCGCCACCGGCAGCCCCAGCAGCAGCGAGACGATCAGGCCAGCCACGGTCGCCACGAGAGTCTCACCAATTTGGCCGGCTAGATCGCCCACGCCGGACGACAGGCCATCTTGTCCCAAGGTGCCGAAGTCGTTCTTCTGCGACATCACACTCCCGAGCAGGCCGACGACCGGAGCCAACACGGTCAGGATTGCCGCCACGATTCCTGCGACGAGCCATCGGTTGCCTTCCTTCAGGGGCGGTGCTTCCATGGGCTCACCTTGGTCAAGAGCCCTGTGCCTTTTCAAGCTTCCACGATCTGCACCCATGAACTCATCCGCTTCCCGATCCCGCCCGGTGGTGCTGGTGGCCGCGTGCCTGACGAATGTCGATGGCCATGCCGCCTATATCACGCGCCGCCCCTATCTGGATGCGCTGCGCCTGGCCGGTTGCCAGCCGCTGCTGGTGCCGGGCGCGGGGGCCGATGAGGTGGACGCGCTGCTCGATCTGGCGGACGGGGTGTTGCTGACCGGCTCGCCCTCGAATGTCCACGCCTCGCATTACGGCGAGGCGGTGCTGGATGAATCGCTGCCGCAGGATGCCGGGCGCGATGCCTGGAGCCTGCCGATGATCCGGCGTGCGATCGCCCGCGGTGTCCCGATCCTCGGGATCTGCCGCGGATCGCAGGAGATGAATGTCGCACTCGGCGGCAGCCTGCATCAGGCGGTGCACGAGGTGCCGGGCATGGCTGATCATCAGCCGACGGTAGCGGAGGTTCTTTCCAGCCGCTACGGCCCGGCGCACACGGTGGCGATCGTGAGCGGCGGCTTGCTGGATTCGCTGTTAGGGGCGCCGAGCATCATGGTGAATTCCGTCCACGGCCAAGGCGTCAAGCGGCTGGGCGAGGGCCTGCGGGCGGAAGCGCTGGCTCCGGACGGGCTGGTGGAAGCGTTCACCGACCCGGCCGGCAAGGGCTTCAATCTGGCGGTGCAGTGGCACCCGGAATGGCTGGCCGCGGAGAATCCGGTATCGGTGAAGATCTTCGGGGCATTCGGAGATGCGTGCCGGCGGTATCAGGGCTGACTTCGATCAAACGGCGCTATCGACTGAGGCGGCATCCTTCAGGGCCTGCTTCAATAGGCTTTCCAAAGCATCGGAGCGCGTGAAGAGGATCAGGCGTCGCGCGGCGCGGGTGCAGGCGACGTAGAACATCTTGGCGTGATCGGTGCGCATTTCGTAAAGCGCATCCTGATCCAAGCGGGGGTCGCCTTCCTGTTCGATCAAGGAGTCGAGCCCAAGCACCAGTACCACGGCGGCTTCCAGACCGGTGGCGGCGTTCAGGGTGCTGACGGTGCAGAAGTGGCGGTAGTCGCCGGGTGTCAGATCCTTGGCGTCGCGGACGGTGCCGGCGCTGAGTTTGGCTTCCAGCACCCGCTTGAGGTCCTCGAAGGACCGGTAGTCGGTGTGGAGCAGCACCACGCGGCCGCCGAGATCCGGACGTTCTTGCCGAATCCGCACCACTTGCTCGACGGCCCGGTGGATTTCCTGGGCCGGACTGGCGGCGCGGATGATCTCGGGCCAAGTTCCGGTTTCGTCGATGGCATCCAGCAGGGCCCGGTCGGCGAGATCGGTTCCGCTGCCAGAGTCGTCGCCGTCGTGCGGCTGGTGAAGTTGATAGAGCGCGGTGGCGAAGGCGAGGATGCGGCGGGTGCTGCGGTAGGGCTTGGTCAGGCGGGTGGAGCGGCCGCGGACGTCGATGCCGGCGGCGAGCCAGGACTGGCGGCGCTTGAGGAAGCCTTGGGTGGGATCGGCGCTGAGGAAGAGCTGGCCGCCGGGGTTCAAGGCTGCCAGCACGGGAGTAAACCACGCCTTCGCGAAGAACTGCGCTTCATCGATGAAGACGAAGTCGTAGTGCGGGCGGATGCGCTCCGGGCGCTCGATGGCGACCTGTTGGAAATCGAGAGCGCATTCATGCCAGTCCGAGTCGCGGCGCAAGGCGAGTTCAGCGCGGTAGGACTCTAACAGCCGCCAGATGGCGCTGCGCTTATCGCCGGTCAGGCCTGCGGAGCGACCGCTGCGGTCGAGCGCAAGATACTCCGCTTCAGAGCGCACTCCCAGATCGCGCAGGTAGTTGATCTCCTCGGTGAGGAAGGCCGGGGTGAAGCGATCCAGGCCGGAAATGCTGCCTTTCATCTGCTCGAGCATGCGCTCGGTTTGAGGACTGGAGATGATCTTGTTCGCCGGCGGGGTGATGTGGCGGATGGCCCAACTGAAGAAGGTCTGCCATTCGATGCTCCGGTTGCCAGGCATCATCGCTTCGAAGCGCCGTCGCAATTCGCCGTTGATGGGGCGGTTGTGGGTCAGGACCAGCAGCCGCGAGCCGGGATGGAGGCGGGCGAGTTGGACCGCGCGGTGTAGGAGGACCAGCGACTTGCCGGAGCCCGCGAGGCCGGTGACGAGGCGGGCATTGCGCTCCCCGGCCACGAGTTGGGCTTCCGGACTGAGTTCCATGTCGAGCTTGGCCAGCGATTCCTGGTCGATGTCGAGGAAACCGGCGATCTCCGGCGTTTCGCCATGGCGGAGGGCAAGAGGTACGGGGCGGCAGGAATCGTGGATCACTGCCTCCGGCGTGAACTCCTTCCGCAGTGCGAAAAGCTGCGGCGAGTCCAAGGGCGCGGTGGCGAGCGCTTCGAGGCGGCGGGTGAAGTCGCCCTCGCCCATCTGCTTGATGCCGAGGAAGGAGGTTTCTTCCTCCGAGGAGCGTAGTAGTTCGATCTGGTCGATGGTCGATTGCTCGACATTCGGGAAGACCACCAGCCGCCGCAGGGGCAGGCCGGGAGCGACTTCGATGCCTTCCGACTGGCGGGCGGATTCGAGGAAGCGCTCCATGACCTCGCGCTCGGAAGCACCGAGCTGCTCCGGCGAAAGGACCTCCGATTCATCGAGGAAACTGCGCTGCAGGGCGGTCTCCGCCAGTTGCTGGGTGGTGGCGGCGACCTGGATCAGGAAGCCGTGACGCTCCCGCCAGAGGACAAAGAAGTGGGGCAATCCCGCGCCCATCGCGAACCAGACCGTGAAGGTGTCGGGAAGCCGGCGCAGCGCCTGGAACATGCGCACGACCGAAGGGCTGGCGGAGCCGCTTGGTTTCGACGGGATCAGGATGGCCATGGTGCGGTCGTGTCCTTGATCCGTGAGCAAAAGATGATCGCTCCTTCGTGGCCGCCATCGGCGAGTCGATTGGCGTGAACCGCCAGCTCTTCGGGAACCAGCATGACGGTCTTCAGGCGGGCGCGGGTGACGGCCACGTTCAGCCGCTCCGGTTGGAAGAGGAAGTCGGCGAGGCGGTCGATGAAAACGGGATCGGAAGCGGTCATCGCCACGATCATGACCTCGCGTTCCTGGCCTTGGAAGCGCTCGACGGTATCGACGGTGACGGATCTCCAGCCACCCTCGGGGAATGCGAGCCGGAGCAAGCGGCGGATGTGGCCGGCCTGCGCGCGGAAAGGCGTGACGACCCCGATTTCCTCCGCATGGACGCCGCCCGCGACGAGGCGGGCTACCAGCTCCTGCACGCGGCTCGCCTCCTCCTCATTCTTGACGCTGCAGCCCGGCGAGGACTCGCGCAGGACGGCGAAAGAGGGCTCCGGCAGCAGTTCCCGCGAGGGGTCGGGCCCGCCGAGGTGGAGACGGCGCTCGTGTTTCCCCTTCAGTCGCCCGCCGTAGAAGGTTGCGGAGGGCCACTCGGCCAGGGTGTCGCTGAGACGGTAGCTTTCCTCGAGCATCACCTCCATGTCGCGGTCCCTCAGCAGGCCGAAGACCGAGCGTGCGCGCAGCGGTGTATCGTGCCCGGTGAGTAGGACTGGCGCGAGCTGCTTGTCATCGCCGAAGAAGAGCCAGCGCTCGCCCCGCAGCATCGACATGGCGGCCTGGACCGGGGTGATCTGGGAGGCTTCATCTAACAGGATGGTATCGAAGCGCGCGGAGTAGAGACCGGTGTTCTTGCTCCACAGGGCGAAGGGGGTGGCTCCGACGACATGTGGCTCCCGATTTTCCGCGAGGCCGGATTCGGCGTAGTTCTCGAAGGACTCGAAATCACCGGTGGCTCCCGGCGGGGAGAAGCCGATTTTCACGACCCGGGCCTTGCCGCCGATGACTTTGCGGATCGCGGAAAGGGCGTGGTTGATAGCGCGGTGGGTCGGGCCGGTGACCAACAGGGTTTCCACGCGATCCAAGAGGCGATCCGCCACTTCGGCGAGGACGCGGGTCTTGCCGGTGCCGGGCGGGCCTTGGACGAGAAAGGCATCGCGGGCTGCCACGCAGTTCGCGACGGCATCGACCTGGGAAGGATTGAAGGGGCCGTCTTCGAGATCGTCGCGACACTCGGAATCGAGATCGAGGTCGGTTTCCGCCTCCGCATCGCCCATCAGGACCGCGAGCAGGCGCGGGGAGAGCGCCAGGGAATCGAGGGCATCGAGATAGCGGTCGGTGAGGTCGATGTGATCGGAATCGAGGGTCCAGAGATCCGCTTCGCCGGGGGTCGGGCCGCCATTCCAGATATGGGCGTGGATGCCCTCGTGGTCTTCACCGGCCAGGATCAACCGGGCGGCGGGCAGGAAGGGATCGTTTCGGCTGAGGCGGACGAAATCACCTTCGCGTAGGAAACAGGGGTGGACGTCAGGCGAGACCAACTCGAAGAGGATCTTGTGTTTTTCCTGGCGGAGAATCCTGAGGTTTCCGATGGCGCGGCCATTGGCGAGCCGCTCGGTGAGAGGTTTGCGCCACTGTTCCTCGGCTTGGCGCTTCTGGGCGGTAGCCTCCGCCAAGGTCGAAGCGCGCAGGGCATCGAGCCATGCGGCGGCTTCGGGAGGAGCGAAGAGCATGGAGTGGATGATAGGGGGAGAGAGATGCTTTTTAAATGTTAAAGATTGGCTCTCCGTCAGGTTTGCTGATGCCCCTTCGAGGAAGCTCCCGATGCTGACCGATGCCCCCCTTTGCGGCGCAGTCGCCTTCGCGGGGAGACCCATCGTGGTCCATCAGAGCCATACATTTCCGGACTTAAGCCGGTGGTTTCGTTGCACTCCACCATTGGCTAATTTCCGACGCACCTCCGGCGCTAAGATGCCTGCGCCGCTGAGGGAGAGGTCGGGCGAATCCAACCGAGAGCCGAAAAAGGCACCCCTTGCGGAGTGCCTTTCTTGAGATCGGATTAGAAATTTAAGATCTAAAATTTGAGATCCCGAATCTGAGATTTGAGATCGGCGATCTCAGCTCAGCGACCACTCGGGCAGCCTGACGATCTCGCCGCCCTTGAGGGCGGAGTCGTGGGCGAGGATGCCGGTGCAGGTGATGTTCGCGCTCTGGACGGCATTCGGATACGAGTCGGTGCCGGTTTGGAGCATCTTCACGAACTGGTGCACGAGGTGCGGATGGCTGCCGCCGTGGCCGGCACCCTGGGTGAAGGAGAGGTGGTCCTCGCCGCTCTCGCCGCCGTAGACGCCGCCCTTGGTGAAGAGCTGGATTTCTTCCGGAAGGTAGTGGGCGAAGTCGGGGCACTGGACTTCCTCCGGGATCTCCGGCTCGGGCTTCTTGGCGGTGTGGATGACGAGCGGGTCGTGCTCGATCAGCGGCCACTCGACCGACTTCTTCGTGCCGTAAACTTCAAAGGATTCGCGGTACTGGCGGGCGACATCGAAGAGCGAGCGGACGACCTGTGCGGAGAGATCGCTGTCCTTGAATTTGATGTGGCAGGTCTCGATCGCGAAGGGCGAGCCGTAGCAGGCGTGCATGTCTTCCGCGATGGTGCCGGAGCCGAAGCAGGAGACGTATTCCGCTTGGCTACCCATCAGGCCGAGGATCGGGCCGACACAGTGGGTGGCGTAGTACATCGGCGGCAGGCCGGGCCAGTAGCCGGGCCATCCTTCCATGTCCTGCTGGTGGGTGGCGCGCAGGAACTGGACCTTGCCGAGTTCGCCCTGCTCGTAAAGTTCCTTCATGAAGAGGAACTCGCGGGCGTAGACCACGGTCTCCATCATCATGTACTTCAGGCCGGTCTCCTTGACCAAGTCGACGATCGTCTTGCAGTCCTCGACGCTGGTGGCCATCGGGACAGTGCAGGCGACGTGCTTGCCGGCCTTGAGCGCCTTGATCGCTTGCTCGGCGTGGTCGGGAATCGGCGAGTTGATGTGAACCGCGTGGACGTCGGGATCGGCGAGAAGCTCGTCGTAAGAGGTGTAGCGTTTGTCGATGCCGAACTTATCGCCGACTTCATCCAGCTTGGACCGGGTGCGCTGGCAGATGGCGTAGGCGTTCACGCCCTTGAGGCGCTGATAGATCGGGATGAACTCGGCACCGAATCCGAGGCCGACGATGGCGATGTTGATGTCACTCATGGGTTGGAGAAAGAGGAGGGATAGGAGAACAGACTTAGATGGATCGTGCGGGTGCGATCAAGCGGAAGCGGCGAGCGGGACCAAATTGGCGGGTTTGGCGAACAGATCGCGCATGAAGGCAAGGCCGCGGGAGGCGAATTCGTCCTGGGTCGCGGCGAAGCGCCTCCAGATGCAGACGGCCCCGGCCAGATCGCGGTTATCCGGGGTGAAGGATTCTATGACGATCGCGCCGGAGTAGCGGATGTCCTGCAGGGCCTCGTGGAAGTCCTGCCACGGGGTGAGGCCGGTGCCGGTCACGCCGCGGTGATTCTCGCTGACCTGGACGTGGATGAGATCGTCACCGGCCTGGCGGATGGCGGCTCCCAGATCGTGCTCCTCGAGGGTCATGTGGAAGGTGTCGATCATGGCCTTTGCCGCCGGGTGGCCGATGGCGCGGATCAGGCGGAGGGTGTCGGCGGTGGTGTTGACCAGATCGCTCTCGAAGCGGTTGATCGCCTCGATCGCCAGCTTCAGCCCGCGGTTGCCGGCCTCGGTGGCGACGGTGCGCAACTCCCTGGCGGCCAGATCCCATTCCCGCTGCCGCTCGTCCGACGGGAGTTGGCGGGCTTTTCCGACCTGAGCATACATCGGGCCGGCGATGAAGGGGATACCGAGGGCTTCGGCGAGGTCCATCAGCCGTGAGAGATAGGCGCGGGTATGGGCGCGCACGGCGGGATCGGGGCTGGTGAGATCGCGACCGGGGCCGAAGGCGCCGCAGAGGTAGGGCGTGAGGCCGGTTTCCTCAAGGATGGGGAGGATTCGTTGCGCATCAACGAGGTCCGGATCCTCGATCGGCAATTCCACCGCATCGAAACCAAGGCGGGCGATGCCGCGCAAGAGATCGGCTTGATCCGAAGAGAAGGGGGAAGTCCACAGCCAGGTGCTAGCTCCAAAAGTGACGCTCATGAGTTTCGGCGAGCCTAATGAAATGGCGTCAGGGGGGCTATGATGAATGGGGTCTGGGTGTGTATGTTTGCGCGCGAAGCGTGAATTTGCGGCCCTCGCGGGGGCTCGGGAATTTGCGGATTGCGGATTGGCGGGGGCGGATTGGAATGGGGCGTGAGGTGGAAACTGCCCGGCCGCGAGATCGTTTTTCCCCGTCGCCCGCTGGTGATGGGGATCGTGAATGTGAACGACGATTCATTCTCGGGGGACGGCACCCTCGATGTGGATCAGGCCTTGGCTCTGGCGAGGCGTCAGGTGGAGGAAGGGGCGGATGTGATCGACGTGGGGGCGGAGAGCGCGCGGACGAACCGGGCGGCGGTGCCGGTTGCGGAGGAACTGCGGCGTTTCCGCGGATTCCTGGAGCGCTGGCCGGAGGTGGCCGGGGGCGCGGTGCCGCGGGATGCGGAGCAGGTGTGGCCGCCGGTTTTGTCGGCCAATACGTGGCGACCGGAGACGGTGGAGGCGGTCCTGCCGCTGGGCGTGGAGTTTCTCAACGACATGGGCGGGCTGCCGGATGACCGCAATGCCCGGCTGTGTGCGGAAGCGGGGGCCTCGCTGTTAGTCATGCACTCGGTGGGCGAGCCGAAGGTGCCGCACTTTCACCAGCAGTGGGAGGATGTGATGGCGGAGATGGAGGTGTTCTTCGAGGAGAAGATCACGCTGGCGCTTGCAGCGGGGATGCCGGCGGAGGCGCTGGTGCTAGACCCGGGAATCGATTTCGCGAAGCAGCGGGACGACAACCTGCGGGTGTTCCGTGAGCTGGCGAGATTGCAGCGGTTCGGCCGGCCCTTGCTGGTGCCGGTGAGCCGCAAGACGGTGATCGGGGAAGTGCTGGGAATCGCCGATCCGCAGGAGCGGGATGCGGGCACGGTGGCGTGCATTGCGGCGGCGGTGCGGCGCGGCGCGGGGATCTTGCGCGTGCACGATGTAAGGGCGGCGTGGCAGGCGGTGAAGGTGCTGGATGCGATCGGTTAGCCTGAATTCCGAAATGAGAACCACGGAATACACGGAACACACGGAAAGCAAAAGAGTTGAGCTGTTGATGCCGCACACCCAAAGGATGCGTTCCAACTCCCACGCAAGCGGTTCATCTTCCGTGTACTCCGTGTGTTCCGTGGTTTTCTATTTTCCCGTTTAGGGTTAGAGGCGGGCTGCGTGTCCAGTCTGACGCGTCAGCGCGGAGGCACTGCCCCGCAGAAGTAGCCTGAAGTGCTTCGCACATGGCGGGATCGGTGCGGAGAGCGACGTCGCTTGGCTGCCTACCCTTTCGTGTCCGCGGCAGCGAGGGACCGTTCTGCGGGCCGGTGGCTCCGCGCTCCCAGGGGAAGAGCCGTCCGTGCTGCCGGCACGAAAGCAATGTGCGCTGGCCGGTGAATGCGTGCGGGCTCAGGGAGCCTTTTTACTCTTTTCGATCACGGCCTTCAGTTCGTCCACGTCGAGGGTGAAGTCATCGGCGTCCGGGCGGGCGGAGAAGGTCTTGAGCCAGGCCTCGGCCTCGGCGGGGTTCTGCTTGGCGAGGGTGTAGAGCATCATCGGCATGGCGTCGGAGAAGATCTCGTCCTCTTCCTCCTTGTTCTTTTCGACCATGTCCTCGAGGGCGGCGCTGCCTCGCAATTCGACCTCCCTGCCCAGGAGGGGCAGTTGCAGGAGCGCGACGAGCATCTCGGTTTCTTCCGGAGTTTCCTCGCCGGTTTTCAAGACTTCCTTGAGCTCGGCGAGGTCGGCGGCATCGGCGCGGCCGATGGACGCGATCAACTGGTTGAGCTTGTTCAGGTCGCCGGTGAGCACCTCGCGCTCGTCGCCGTCCTCAAGCGTCAGCTTCGGGTCGTTCCAGCCCTTGAGGAACTCACGGAAGGAATCGGAAAGCGAGGTGGGCCCGGCGGAGGCGACGGTCGGACGGTGGGTTTTCGCCGGGGACCCCGAATTCGAGCCTTCGTCATCCGGGCGGGGTGATTTCGAGGATATCTCGAAACCTCTGTTACCTCCGGGGGGCGAGCTATCCGGTTCGCCCTTGCTGGACAACTTGCCGCCGAAGAAGCCGGCGATGGCGAAAGCAATGCAGAGGGCGGTGGTGGCAGGCATCTTCACGCGGCAATCTTCCGCGTGGAATCGTCGTCCGTCTATGCCGAAAGCAGGGCCTTGTAGTCCCCGAGCGCGCGGTCGTAGATGGCTGCGGTGGCGGGATCGGGCTCAAGGCGCGAGCCGGCGGCGGGCTTGCAGAAGGCGGCTTGCAGCGTGGTGAGGTCATGGCCGAGCGCATGGGCGGCGCGGAGGGCGGCCCCGAGGCCCGCGCCATTGGCGATTGCGAAGCGCTCGACCGGGGCTTGGAAGATATCGGCGACCAGTTGGGCGATGCCGTCGTTTTGCGAAGCCCCGCCGGTCAGTCGGATCAGCGTGGCCTTCTCCCCGATCCACTGGCTGTGCAGACGCATGTTGAGGAATTGGCCTTCGAGCAGGGCCCGCACTTGGAGAGGGGGATTCCCTGCGGCCTCGAACTCCGCGCTGCCCTTGCGCACCGGTCCATCGAAGTCGCGGCGCGGGGTGATCTCGGGTCCGAAGAAAGGGAGCATCAGGTTGCCCTCGCTGCCGGGCGTGGTGGCGGCCAGGCCTTGGCGGTCGAAGGCCGACCAATCGAGGCCGAGGGCGTCGCGCAGGGCTTCGCGGGCGAGCGAGCCATTGCGGAAGCAGATCAGCGACATGAAGCCACCGGCGGGATTCCCGAAGACGTGGCCGAAGCCCTGGGGATCGGTCACCGGATTTTCCATCGCGGCGAAGAAGGTGTCCGAAGTGCCGAGCGAGATCACCATGGTGCCTGGCGAGGTCGCGCCCATGCCGACGAGGGAAGAAGGATTGTCGCCGGTGGAAAGGACCACCTGGCAGCTACTGGAGATCCCGTACTTGGTCGTGAAATAGGAAGAGATGGGCCCGGCAATCGAGGGGGAGGCCGCTGCGGCGGGGAGTTTTGCGCGGAGGTTGGGGGCGGTGGCATCGAGCAGGCTTTCATCCCAATCGAGGTTCTGCAGGTTGAGCAGGTTCATGCCCGCGCCGTCCCCGTGGTCGATGGCGATGTTCTTGCCGGCGAGCACCGAGCCGATGAAGGAGCTGACCAGGTGAATCACCGCGGTGCGCTCGTAGGCCGCCGGATCCTGCTTGTAGAAGCGGCGGATCTGCGGGCCGGTGAAGCGCTCGATGGCGACTGATCCGGAGAGCCGGCAAACTTCGGCATTCCCGCCCGCTGCCGCAGCGATTTCCGCACACTCCACGCCAGTGGAGGTATCCATCCAGATCGGCGCGGTGGCGCGGGTGAGGGCGGCGGAGAGCTGGTCGGCAAGCGGTTGGACGGGATCGAGGGTGGCGAGGCGTTGGGCGAAGCTGTGGTCCAGATAGACCGAGCCGTGCTGCTGGCCGGAGCAGGCGACGGCCTCGATGGTCGAGAGGTCGAAGTCCTCGGCGAGCTTGCCGAGCGCCATGTCGAGTGCATCGAGCCACATGCGTGGATCGGCGTGGACCTCGCCGTTCTTGCCGCCGGGGATGAAGCCGCTGGGCGATTGGTAGCTCGGCAGCGACGCGCCGAAATTCACCGAGACCTCGCGGACGATGCTGCCGCTTGCAGGATCGATGACGAGGGCGGAGAGGGACTGCGTCGAGGAATCGAGGCCGAGGAACATGGGACTGAGAAACTAGAGGCAAGGGGCCGGAGACCAGAAGGAAAAATGGCATGATGGCGCAATCGTCCCAATGTGGCGAAGTTTTCCAAGGACCGCTTGGCCCCGTCTCCGCCTCCGCTGCGGTGCGTCGTCAGCAATGTTAGAGGCCAAGTTCCTGGCGTAGCGATTCGAAGAGCGTGTCTTGCTTCACCGTGACCATCGGCTTCTTGCGCGGAGGCTTCTTGCCGGAGAGGGCAGGGGAGGGCGGAGGTCTTTTAGGAGGGCGGGCTTTCATCGTGCGGGCTGGTCGGAGGTTTTGAGCGATGTACCGGCGGTCTCGTACCAGTATTGGACGAAGAACTTCTTCTCGTCGGTCAGGAAGCGGTCCGAGCGGCCCAGGATCGGGCGGAGGGAGGTGGTCATTTGCAAGGTCACCATCAGGAAGATGCAGCTCCACAGGAGGACCGGACCCTTGGATGTGGCCCCGGTGAGGCCGACGGCGGTCAGGAGGAAGCGGATGCCGAAGGCGAGTGCCACGAACCAGGGAATCAAGGCCAGCGCGCCCATGAAGCCGAAGGCATTGGTGGCCTGGGTGAAGATCCACACCGCGGGGGCGAAGCCTAACAGGAGCAGTCCGGCCAGGGCCAGCATCCCCGCCAGGATGCCCGCGAGCTGCGTGGCACTGCCGCGGGATCCGGCGAGCGAGGCGAAGATGTAGAAACTGGGGAAACAGATCAGCCCGGCGATCAGGAGGCCCACGGTGATCTTCAGCGGTGCCGCCCACAATTGCTCATGCATGGCGAAGCTGCCGAGCACGGTGCCGAAGACCAGCATCGAGACTACGGCGATGCCGATGAAGCGGCCGAGCGTCCCTTGGCCCGGGTCGGCGAGACGCAGGATGAGCTCCTTCGGATTGCGCAGCAGCGCTTCCAGGATGGCACGGATATCGAGCTTCTCGGGAAGCGCGGCGGGCGGGCGCGGGCCGGGTGCTTCGGGGAAGAAGGGCGGTGGTTGCGGGATGTCGGTATTCATGTTGGTACGGTTCGGGGTCGTGGGTAGAGGGTGCGGAGGACGGGCAGCGCGATCACCGCGAGCCCGAGGATGAGCGAGAAGGTGGCGAGCGTGGCATTGCCGCCGGTGATCGAGTTGAGCCGGCTCCAGACGGATTCGTAGAAGCTGCCGCGCATCGGGTGATCGCGCAGGAAGGCGACCTCGATGGTCGGCGTGCCGAAGAAGGGTCGCAGGATCCAGGAGAATTGCGCGCCCAGGAATCCGTTCCCCGCCAGCCACGCGATCATCGTGGCCATGGCGATCGCCGGCGAATTGCAGCGCTGCAGGAGGATGCGGTGGAGCGAGAGGGTGCCGGCGATTCCTGCGATGGCGATCAGCAGGACGTGGAAGAGCAGATAGCCGGCGTGTGCGGACCGCGCGTCGGGCGAGTCCGGCGGCGGAGCGTTCAGCGCGAGCATCAGGGTCACCGGTGCCAGCGAGCCGAGGATCAGGGCGGTGGAGGCAAAGGCGCTGAGCAAGGCGAGCAGCGATTGACGGAAGCTGATCCCGCCGAGCAACAAGCCTAACAGGCCGTTGAGGATTCCATTGCAGCCGAGGGTGCAGGCGACCAGCAGCGGCATCTTCAGAGCGACGTAGCAACCCATCACCGGCGAGCGCCAAAAGCCGGTGGTGAAGCCGTAGGCGGCGAGTGCCACGGCGGCGAGTCCGGCGGTGCGCGCGATGTTCCCCGGCGAGGGATCATCGAGCAGGTCGGCGGTCGGTTGCAGCAGGCGGCGAATCACTGCTGCGAGAAAAGCAGCACTTGGTGAACCGGTGATGAACCGGTCATGAAAAGACCGGCCTGACTTGGTGAAGCTTAGATGTGAACGGGCAGGGCCATCCGCGCCAGCGTGCCGCCTTCTTCCCTGCGCTCCAAGGTTACCCAGCCGCCGTGAAGTTCGGCGGTCTCCTTCACCAGCGTGAGGCCGAGGCCGGTCCCCTTGCGGCCGGAGGAATGATGGCGCAGGGAGTAGAAGCGATCGAACACGCGGTCGGTCGCGTAGTCGGGAATGCCGGGGCCGCTGTCGGAAATCTCGATGAAGGCCGTGCCGTTCTCGCGGCGCAATGCCACTTCGATGCGTCCGCCCGCGGGCGAGAAGTCGATGGCGTTTTCTAACAAGTTGGTAACCGCCGAGCGCAGGATGAAGGCTTCACCCCGCACCGGAACCGGTTCTGCCGGGATCACCACATCGAGGTAGACATCGGCGAGTTCGGCGGGCGGATAGCCTTGCTCGATGGCGCGGGCGACGATCGGGCTCAGGTCGATCACTTCGGTCACGTCCAGGCTGCTGCGGCCCTCGAGGGCGGAAAGTTCCAGCAAGCGGTTCATCAGCCGCTCGGCCCGGCCGGACTCGGCGCGGATATTACCGAGGAAGCGCTGGCGATCGGCGACGGGCATTTCCTCGCCGAGGAGTTCCGCGGCACCGCGGATCGCGGCCAGCGGGCTCTTCATCTCGTGGGTCAGGGTCTGCACGTAGCGCTCCGCGTAGCGGCGGCCCTCGAGCGCCTCGCGCATCGATTCCAGCGCGCGGGCCAGCGTGTTCACTTCCTTGCCCGCGCCCAGCTTCGGCAGCGGCGGGCGTTTGCCGGACTCGATCTCGCGCGCATACTCGGTCAGGCGGCCGATGGGAAGATACTGCCAGATGAAGACCGCGGTCACCAGGAAGAGGATGCCCGCGCCGATCAGGCCGGTGCCCCAGTAGATGCTGCGGCGGCGGGCATCGACGATCGGCAGCACGTCGCCCTGCGGCTTGTAAACGGTGAGCACGCCGAAGGGCGATTCCTTCGGCCCGACCAGCGCGCCCACATGCAGCACGGAGGAGTGCGGGTTCTCCCGGTCCGTCCGGCTACTACGGGCACCGTAGGCTCCGCGCAGGGTCAGGGCGACATCGCGGGCGCTGGAGAGATTCAGGCCTTCCAGACGGCCGCCGGAATCGAAAAGCACCTTGCCGCGCGCATTCGTGAGGTAGGCTCCCATCCCCACGTGATCCTTCAGGTGGCCGTGGATCAGGGCTTCGAACTTGCGGTTGGCGGCCCCCTCGAAGGCCTTTTCAAAGCGTTCCTTGTCGAAGCCGCCCTTTTCCAGATCGGTCTCGATGAAGGAGGCCAGGAGCTGGGCGGCATCCACCATCGATTCCTCGGTGGCCTGGTAGGTCTGCGGCTCCACCACGGAAAGCTGCTGCCTGAGCAATAGGTACAGCCCCACGCCGATGATCAGCGCGATAATGAGCAGGGTTACCCGGGTGAGACGCATGGGGAAGGAAGGTCCAAGTAAGAAGTTCCAAGTTTCGAGGAACAGCCTGAACTAAGGCAGCGTTTCCGTAATCGTAGGGCCTTTCATTGGCACTTGGAACTTCTTACTTCGCACTTCACGGCACGAAGAGGTAGCCGAGCCCGCGGCGGGTCTGGATGTGGTCTTCCGCGCCGGCCTTGGCAGTGCGGAGCTTGGCGCGGATCGACTTGATGTGGGCATCGATGGTGCGGTCGGTGACCGCCCCCGGATCGGCCCAGGCGTGGTCGAGGAGCTGGTCGCGGGTGAGCACGCGGCGCGGATTCTTGAGGAAGACCAGCAGCAGCTTGTACTCATGCGCGGTGAGGTCGAGCTCCAGGCCGTGGCAGTGGATGCGCATGGCCGAGGAGTCGTGATGGAGCGGCCCGACGGTCTCGACGGAAGCCGCCGCGCCATTGGCCGGAGCCGGGCCGGTAGTGCCGGAGCGGCGCAGGATCGCGCGGATGCGGGCCACGATCTCGCGCGGGCTGAAAGGCTTGGTCACGTAGTCGTCCCCGCCGAGTTCGAGCCCCAGGATGCGGTCCACCTCGCCGCTGCGCGCGGTCAGGAAGAGGATCGGCACGCTCGAGGTTTCGCGCATCTTGCGGCACACGTCCAAGCCGGTCATGTCCGGCAAACCGATGTCCAGGATCGCGAAGTCGAAGCGGGTGGAGGCGAAGGCATCGAGCGCCTCCTGCCCGGTCAGGGCATGGTGGACATCGAAACATTCGGTCTTCAGGGCGTAGACCAAGGTATCGGCAATGGCGGGTTCGTCTTCGACGAGCAGGACGTTCATGGGTGCGATGGTAGAGGAGAAAACCGGGGCAGGGGAGCAACGTTAGAGGAGAATGAAGGCGGGGCGCGAGCGGAGTTTTGCCAACCGGTCCGCCGCCACGATCCGAACCGTGAACACGATGGCCGCCACCGGGGCCGCGACATGGACCACCATCCAGCCGAAGCCGGCACCCGCGCCCTGGCTGCCATCGGGCTGTGGCGCGACCGACCCATGCCAATAACCGAGCCCGCAGACACAGGCGAGGCACAGCGGCGAGGCCAGAATCCGGAAAAGGGCGCGTGACACGTTCGGAATCAATACCATCCCCATGCAAGGAGCATGAAGGTTGCGTGAATTCGCGATTGGGAGCAGGGCGCGGTGGCCCGGCTGGGGAAGATCCCACCCGCCCGATCCGGCTAACAGCTCCCGACAAGACCCAGAACTTCCAGTTGCGCCTCCAATTCCTCTACGGATCCCCAGGGAAGAATCGGCGAATTGCCGCGTTCATCCGGAGGGTTCCGCTCGAGTTGATCCGACCACCCGCCGCAGCCGGTCAGAGGAAGCAGGGGCCGGTGATGCAGCCATGCGAGACAGACCTCCGAGATCGTGCCGGCACGACCGCCGATGACAATGCAGGCGTCGCCCGCCAGGGCCATCAGCAGGTTGCGCGCATCGCCCATGCCACAGGGAATGAGCACGGTGCAGGGCCAGTTCTCCGTCTTGATATCGTCGGAAGGGATGATGCTCACCACGGTGCCGCCGGCCGCCAAGGCGCTCTCCGCAGCCACCCGGGTGGCAGGGCTTCCGCAACCGCTCACCACCGTGATACCGCGCGCCGCAAGCAGCGCACCGGCAGCCGCGGCCAGGAAGTACG
Organism: Luteolibacter sp. Populi; assembly: GCF_040801775.1. Taxonomy (GTDB): domain Bacteria; phylum Verrucomicrobiota; class Verrucomicrobiia; order Verrucomicrobiales; family Akkermansiaceae; genus Haloferula. Next base: position 2,904,543 of record NZ_CP161812.1, on the reverse strand, counting down.
CGGGTGAGCCCGGCTCGGCACTACCGAGGATACAGACTTGGGGACGGCGGGAGGGAAAATTGGAGGCGGGATCGGCAGGCATGCGCGGTGAGCCTAACAATCCCGGCCCTGCTGCCTATGGCACGATCGTTCCATTTCCGACCGCTACGCGTGGATGCCGCCGTGGAAATGGCAGGGACCGCTCTCCGGGCGGTCCGGCGGGTGGCGTCGCTCCTCGTAAAGCGGCATCGTTGCGAGATTCCCGGCCATCCCCTGCCGGACCTTTCGGAGAAAGGTCCCTGCCTGCCGACCGCTACTTCCCCGTGTCCTTCTCCCAGATCTCCCGGATCGCGTCTTCTTGTCCCGATCCCCCCGGAGTCGCGGGCGAAGGCCGGTTCACCCAATACCAATTCTTCTTGTCCGCCGCTCCCGCCAGGCAGCGCATCCCGGGCATCTGGAGATATCCGGCGGAATCATTCTCCCGCACCCATTTCCAGGCATAGCCCAGCCACTCGTTCCGATAGGCCGCGGGCTGCTGGGAGAACCAGGTGATCTCGTCCCAACCCCAGACCCAGTGCACCCCCATTCCCGCCTCGCCCGGCTTCTTACTGCGCCCGTAGTTGTCGAGTTCGACGAGGTAGGGCAAGTGTTCGCACTTCCAACCGGACGGCGTGACGCCGCCCTTGCTCCTGCCGTAGATCGCATCCTTGTAACCGATCCGCAACCGCCCCTCCCGCGGCTTCTCCGGGACCTCCTCAACCCGCAGCGGAAAGGAGTGGAAGTCGAACAGTAGCTTGCCCTCCCGGACCAGGCCGCCGTTCGGCACGTGCGAATCGAGAAGCACGAAATGCCGCCGCGCCTTCTGCTTGGCATGGGCGCGGGTGCGCTCCAGCACCTCGGACCAATGGCCGTTGCCGGGGTCGTTGCTGTTCATGATCTCCGTCTGGCCGAAGTGAATCGCCTCGCAGCCGATATCGATGTAGGAAGCCGCCAGATAGTGGAACCACAGCTTGGTCTCCGGCCGGCTGACATCCGGGATGCAGGTCGCCTTGCCCCATTGGTCGATGCCCTTGCCGCTCACATACTTGATGTCGTCGAGGCGGAAGTTCCGTGTCTCCACCGGCATCCCCAGCGCCTCGAAGGCCCAGGCCGGCACCGCCAGCTTGTTGATCTCGTCTGAAACGATCTCGAAGATGCAGGCTTGGAGAATGATCTCCGGGTCCGCGGCATGGATCTTCGCGGCCTTCGCCCGCGCTTCTTCAAGCCGTTTCGGCAAGGCCGACTCCCCGCCCTGCTCGCGGCCCCAGTTGTGGACCGCCCGGCCCGCGAACTTCACGCCGGTCTCCTTCATCATCCGGATATTGTCATCCAGATCCCCGCCGCCGGTCAGCAGATACATCAGCGTCATTGAGCGCGAGAGGTAGCTGCGCAGCACCTCCTCCGACATCTCGCCGTCGAAACGGTAGTCGCGGGCTTGGACCGGGCCGAGGAGAGCTAAGACAGCAAGGAGGATCCGGACACGCATCCATCAGGTTCGCGGAAGCGGCGCGGTTCCTTTCATGGATGCCGCACGCTACCAAGCAGCGCTCGCTTTTCTCCGCGGATGAGGGATCATGGGCGACCGAAGATCATTTATGAAAACGGCTTTGCTTGTCTTGCTGCTCTCTTCTGCCACGGCATTCGGAGAGGATCAGCCACAAGGGCTTGGAGATCGCTACACCAAGCTGGTCTCAGGGCCACGCGGCGCGAATCCCTCCTCAGCGCAATACGACGCCTATTACGGTCTGGTAGCAGCAGGAGAAGAGGGATGGCGTTTCATCTTTCTAGCTCATTTCAATCTGGACTCCTCTGGAGACGTGACCCGGCAGATCGGTTCCTTTTGGGAGTCCAGCGGGATCCCGGATGATGTCGTGACACGCTTCTACGCCGCAATGACCGCCGGGGTAGTGAAACAGTCCGCCAATGAAACGTGGGCGCTGCTCTACGCGGCCAAGAATCTCGACGCGCAGGCGCAGGTGAGGCGGAGGCCCGGATCGGAGAAGGAGGCCCTGGAAGGACTTTTCGCGAGTCTTTCCAAGGACGCCGGCGACCCGGCCAAAGCATTGCCCAGAGTGGCCCTTCTCCGCGTCCGCCTGGCGTCGCGGGCCGATTTTCCCGGTCACCGCTTTCCATGGACCGCGGCGGCGGAGCAGCAGAAGAAGGAACTCCAAGTCCTTCTCAAGTGGTGGAAGACGCATGCCTCCGACTTCGACGCGGAAGAGTGATTCGCGCGTTCAGCGCTCGATCGTAAACCCCTTCACCCCTTCCAGCGGTGGGATGTTCTTCACGTGCATGCCCTTGATATTGTGGGCCAACGGGGACTCCTCGGCGATCTCCTTGAGGAAGGCCTCGACCTCCTCGCGCTCGCCCATCACCTCCAGCTCGACGTTGCCGTCGACCAGATTCTTCACGGTGCCGCAGACCTCGAAACCCTTGGCGAGATCCTTGGTGGTATAGCGGAATCCCACGCCCTGCACGCGGCCTTCGAAAATCACGCGTCGGGCAATCACAGGGCGGAGGATGCGCTGTAGGTGGCGACCCCATCAAGGAACATCTGGACCGCCACGAGAATCAGCAGCAGACCCATCAGCCGTTCCAGCGCGCGGGTGCCCTTGGTTCCCAGAAAGTGCAGCAGGTGCGGCGAGAAGTAGAGGATCACCGCGGAGACCAGCCACGCCGCGCCCACCGCCACCGCGATCATCGGAATCTCCTGCGGATACTTGGTGGCGGTCAGCAGGATCAGCGCGATGCTCGATGGCCCGGCGATCAAGGGCACCGCCAGCGGCACGATGAAGGGTTCCTCGTCCCCGGTTTCCCCCATCATCGACCGCGTTGGAAACACCATCCCCAGCGCGATCAGGAACAGCAGGATGCCGCCCGAGATGCTCAGCGTCGCCGGGCGGACGCCGAGGAAGGCAAGCAGGTATTTCCCCGCGAACAGGAAGCCCAGCAGGATGAATAGCGCGATTAGCAGTTCCCGGATCAGGATCTTCGAGCGCCGCTCCTCCGGGATCTTCGCCAGGACGGAATGGAAGATTGCCGCGTTCCCGAAAGGATCGAGCACGAGAAACAGGGTCACGGCGAGAGCGAGAAGGTTCATGCGTTCAGTCGTTCCGCGGATCGGGATCACCGCGCTGCGGGATCGAGGGAGAACCCCGCGCCGCGTCCTTCAGCTTGCGGGAGGTATTGCGCTCGATCCTGAACACCTGGCCATCGCGTTCCAAGGGCAGCACTTCGCTTAGGTAGCTCAGGTCGGTGATCTCGATCTCCTTCCAGCGGAAGCGCAGGAGTCTGACCCGGCCCTCCTCGACCACCACCATCTTCTCCGCCTCGCCGCGGCGGAGGGTGGCGGCGAATTCCAGCGGCACCATCCCGCGGTCATCGGCGAAAAAAACCACGATGCTGAGCGGCCCGAGATAGAGCGCGAGACCGCCGGCAAGGATGAAGGCCGACCACAGCCCGATCCGCACCCGCCACCTGCGCCGCCGCGGCGGAGTTGGCTCCGGCTCGCGCTCCCCATAGCCAGGTGGCAAGGGCGGCATCTCGATCGGTTCGCCGTAGCCCGGAGGTAAAGGAGGAGGGTCGGGATTCACGGCTCAAGGAGCGAGTGACGCCGCGCCCTCCTGCGTGGCGGCATTGATGAAGCGCACAACCTCCGGTGCGCTGCGCTGGATGCCGACGAAGCGGTCCTCCGGAGTTGTCAGGATCGTGCCGACCGCCGGATCGGTCTCCGCGCCGGCCATGGCCGCCACCGCGGTCAGCGCCGTCTTCACGAAGGCATCCGCGGAAGCCGCGGAGTCGAAGCGGATGTCCCAGACCAGGTGCACGTCGTTGTCGCTGGTCGCGAAGAGCCGGTAGCGGTCGCCGCGCCAGGCATCGGCGAGCGGGATGGCTTCCTCGCCCAGCGGCTGGAGCCAGAGATTCAGGCCGAGCATGCCGGCGGATTCCTCCAGCAGGAACTCGTCCGAGGCGGCGGGCAAGGTCGGCGGATTCGCTTTCAGGTCATCGAAGCCATCGAAGAAATTCGCGGTGATCGCGGGCGGGCTGTAGAGGCCGGACAGGATTTCCTCTTGATCCATCAGGCGGCCCGCACGCGCCAAGCCCAGCGACGACGGAAAGGTGGCAAGGCCGCGGACGAAGGACGACAGTGCATCGAGAAGCTCGCGGGCACCGCTTTCGTCCTTCACTCCGGTGAAGCCGGAAGCAAGCGCCTGGCGGGCCAGGAAGCGGTTCTCGATCGCGATCGCGGCACCGTGCTGGATCGCCTCCCGGCAAGTCGCGGCCTCATCGCCCGGCCATTCGGAACCAGCGGCGGGCGGGTGATTCTGGTGAATGAGAATGCGGGCCAGCGTTCTGACCAGCGCGGCCTGGTCGGGGACCGATTGCGGATCGAAGCGGTGCGTCACCCAGCCCTCGCCCCCCTGGTTGTCGAACCACGAGCGCGCTCCGATCGACTGCGTGGCCGCCATCTGCGGCGCGAAGCGGTCGTCCGCCGCCAGCAGGCCCATCAGCTGCCACGCTTGCTCCCGGGAATCCAGGCCGTGCGGCCCGTAGCGGGACTCGATGGTGGCGGCGATCCGGTCCTGCAATTCCTCTCCGGCGATGCGGTGGATCTGCGGGCTGCTGCGGAAGCTCAGTCCCAGCGACTGCTCGACGAAGGCGACCAGTTCCGGCTCGACCTTCACCTCCCCGCCGCCCTGCGCCAGCGAGCGCAGGCTTTCGTTCTCGCGCCTGAGCAGGTCGAGTTCGTTCTCCAGCGCGACGATGCGGCCCGCCGCGTCCTCATCCGTCGCCGGGGCGGCGGCGGATTTCCAGTGCAGCGCCTGCATCCATCCCGCCGCGCCGAGCGCCGCGCCCAGCAGGCACGGCAGGATTGTCTGCGGACGCATGGGCAGATTACTTGCCGCCGATCCGCGTGCCCTTCGGGTTTGCCGTGCCCTTCTCGGGCAGAGGATGCCCCTCGAAGGGGTCGAACTGCAGGCCGGACGGACCGGCACCGAAGACCTCTTCCGCCGTCTTGCCGGGGATCAGGTTGATGGCAATGGGCGCGTTGCGGTTGCCGCGGGCGTCGTAAGTGTAGATGAAGCGGCGGATCGGCATCTCCTCATCCGTGCCGGGCTTCTTGCGGGTCACGCGGGCATCGAACATCTGCTCTTCCAGCAGCTTGCCGTAGGTCAGGCCGGTGCGCTTGTCGTAGCCGTAGCGGGACTTGAAGAGGCGCGTGCCCTTGCCGTCGAAGATGTCGCAGGTGAGCGGGTTACCCTCCTTGGTCAGGCGGTAGATCGTGGTGGTGAGCAGCGTGTGGTTCGCGCTCTTGAGCTTCTTGGTGATGGTGCGCTCGTCCGGCGGGCGGGAGAATTCCTCGTAGGAGCCGTCCTTGTTGCGCTTGATACTGGAGTAGGGGCCCTTGACCTCCAGGCCGGGCACCCCGGCGGCGGCGATCCCGATCAGCAGGAGCACGGTTGCGAGCAGGGTTTTGAAGTGCATGAAGCGGACACTATTCAAGAGCCCCGGGCACGGCAAGTGGGCAATTTGGAGGGTGCCCGGGGAATCCAGGGAGGTCCAGAAAGTCCAGTATTATATACATACTGGACTTACTGGACTAGTTCCCCGTCAGGTCCGGAAAGTCCAACAACCCTTCCTGGACTTTCTGGACTTTCTGCACCTCCACCCGGGATTCCCGCTTGGCGAAGGCCGCGGAAAACCGCCAAGTCCCGCCCGGAATGTGGTGGAAAACCTCGCGCTCGCGCATCGACCTGTCCCGTCGCGGGATGATCATGGGCATCCTCAACGTGACCCCGGACTCTTTCTCGGATGGCGGTGATCACGCGGGGACTACCGCCGCGCTGGAGCATGCCCGACGGATGATCGCGGAAGGCGCGGCGATTATCGACGTCGGCGGCGAATCGACGAGGCCCGGCGCGGCGGAGGTGGGAGTGGCGGAAGAGATCGCCCGCACCGCAGCGGTGATCGCCGCGCTGCGGGCGGAGTGGAACGGCTGCATCTCGATCGATACCTCGAAGGCTGCGGTCGCCGCCGCGGCCCTCGATGCCGGGGCGGAGGTGGTCAACGACGTGAGCGGCCTGCGGGCCGACCCGGCGATGGCCGCCCTGTGCGCGGCCCGCGGCTGCGGGGTGGTGGTGATGCACATGCAGGGCGACCCGCGGACGATGCAGGCGGCCCCGCACTACGACGATGTGGTCGCGGAGGTGCGGGCCTTCTTCGAGGAACGCCTGGCCACGCTGGTGGGCCTGGGGGTGGCGGCGGAGACGATCTGCTTCGACCCCGGGATCGGCTTCGGGAAAAAGCTGGAGCACAATCTGGAGCTGCTTCGCTCGCTGGCGGAACTGCAAACGGGAGGCCGGCCCTTGCTGCTGGGGGTGTCCCGGAAGTCCTTCATCGGAAAGGTGCTCGGCAGCGCCGATCTGGCGGACCGGGCCTGGCCGACGGTGGCGATCACGGCCTGGACCCGGGAAGCCGGGGCGATGATTCACCGCGTCCACGAAGTAAGGCCGAATGCCGAAGCACTGCGCATGACCGAGGCGATTTTGCACGGGGTGTAGGTCCGCGCAGCGGCCTCATCCCAGCACGTTGCCGGGGTCGTTCACCCAGACGTCGATTGGTATGATCTTCCCGGCTTTGTCGAACAGCACGTTACCCCCGTGGGCGTCGTATATCTCCAGTCCAGTCCCGGGGCTGCGGTAGGACCACTTTCCATTCGGCACGAACCCCTTCTCCGCCAAGGCTGCCGCGATCTCCTTTTCGCTGCCTCTCCGGCCCCTGATGAATGGCTGCCGCGTGACGATCACCCCGTTGCCGTTCGGCTTCCGGTAGAATCCCACGAACTCCACCGCCGCCTGCGGGAACAGCTTGTTGGATTTGTCCCAGCGCCGGAGGTATTCCCGCGGGGTCCGGTAGGGTAGTCCGTATTTGTCGCCGTTGGTAAAACGAAAGGCATGAACCGGTGTGAAGAACAGATCGTGTTCATTCCCTTGGGCCGTTGAGACAGCCTGCGCGGCGATGGCCCTGATGGCATCCGAGCCTAATTCCGCGTCGTTGCCGGAGGCCCAGCTTGCGAGTTCAGCTTCTTCCCGATCGATGTCAGCGAAGGAGGAGCGCTCGTCCCTAACCCAAGGTCGTGCAGGATCTTCTCCGGAGAAGGCCGCGAGGGATTGTGAGACTCCACCTGCCGCTTCACCTCTGCCGCTGTCGCGGGCGGGTTGTCGTAGGGGAATTTCGGAACTTCCGGCATGCCGGGATCCTCCCACATCCCCGCTCTCTGGTCCACCGGATTCCCGCGGCTTGTTCGGATCGTTCACCTGCACGCCGAAAGGCACCGGATTCCCCTTCTTGTCAAAATGATGTGGTCCGGATGCTCTTCCAACCGCCTCCGAATGAATATTCCGGATTCCCCCGCGTCCTAGCGCGTGATAAGAAGAAACCATGAAAGCGCTCGCCCTCAAAATCGCGGCCGTGGCCATTGCCCTGGCCGGAACCTCCTGCATGACCACTTACGATGCCTACGGGCGTCCGATGCAGACGGTGGATCCGGGAGCCGCCGCGCTTGGAATCGCCGCCGCGGGGATCGCCGGCTACGCGATCGGCCACAATAATCACCATCACTACCGGCCTTACTACAGCCCGTATTACTGCTATTGAGGAAGGAATTTCGCCTGCGGGTGGAAAGGGAATGACAGCTTGCTGGTAGCGGGGCTAGTATCCGTGGCGCAATGGCGTGGGATTGGTTTACAGATCATTGGAAGGACGGGATCGAGATCCTGATCCTCGCCATCGCCATCTATCAGGTCTACCGGGCCTTCCGGGCGACCCGCGGGGCGCGGATCCTGGTGGGGCTGGTGGTGATCCTGATCACGATCACCCTGCTCCTGAGCCGCTTCGACTTCCAGGTGATCTCGTGGCTGGTCCGGCAGGCGGCGGTGTTGCTGGTGATTTCACTGCCGATCATCTTCCAGCCGGAACTGCGCAATGCCCTGGCCAAGCTCGGCAGCAGCCGCCTCTTCTCCTTCTCCAACAAGAGCCAGCTCGACTTCCTGGAGGTCTTCGAGGACTCGGTGGTGGCGCTCGCGAAGAAGCGCATCGGCGCGCTGTTCGCGATCGAGCGCGACATCACCCTCAAGCCTTACGAGGAGACCGGCGTGGTCCTGAATGCGGACTATTCCTCCGAGCTGGCGATGACGGTCTTCTTCCCCAAGACCCCGCTCCACGACGGCGGGATGGTCATCTCGAACAAGAAGATGTCCACCGCGGCCTGCGTGTTCCCCGTGAGCCAGAAGGAGCTCAGCGACCGCTCGATCGGCCTGCGCCACCGCGCCGCGATCGGCGTGACCGAGGAGACCGACTGCGTGGCGGTCATCGTGAGCGAGGAGACGGGGGCGATTTCGATTTGCCTGGAGGGAGTGCTGGAGCGGAATCTGGGCGAGGAGAAGTTCCGCGCGCGGATGGCCCAGATCTTCCTCGCCAACGACCACAAGGATGAAAAAGGGACTCCGAAAGAACATGATCCCAAAGATCGTGTCGCTGCTTCTCGCGATCGCGATATGGTTTCTGATTAGGGATTACCTGGTCGGGCAGGGACAATACTACGATCCGAACAACCGCCCGCCGAAGGCCTGGGAGGTGAGGGAGGAGAATCAGTAGCAGGATCGGCCTTGACCCCGGGGTGGCGGCCCGGCACGGCTGCGGCGTGAGTTACTTCGTCACCGGAACGGACACGGGCGTCGGCAAGACGCGCTTCAGTTGCCTGCTGCTGGAAGCCCTGCGGGCGGAAGGCGTGGCGGCGGCGGGCTTCAAGCCGGTGTGCTGCGGGGACCGGGACGATGCCGTGCACCTGGCCACGGCGTCCGGCGGGCTGGCGGTGGAGGACGTCAACCCCATCTGGCTGAAGGCCGCCGTGGCCCCACTGGTGGCCGGTATGCTGGAGAACCGGCCGGTGGATCCGGCCTATCTGCTAGAGGCATTCCGGCGTTTTTCGGCGATGCATCCCACGGTAATCGTGGAAGGTGCGGGCGGCTGGCGGGTGCCGCTGGCGGAGGGCTACGACATGGCCGACTTGGCCGTGGATATTGGCCTGCCGGTGATCGTGGTGGTGGGAAACCGGCTCGGTGCGCTGAACCACACGATCCTGACGGTCGATGCGATCCGGGCGCGCGGTCTGGAAATCGCCGGGCTGGTGATCAACCACTTGGCGGATGAACTGGATACGGCGGCGATCACCAACAAGGGGATGATCGAGCAACTGACGGGCGTGCCGATCCTGGCGGAGATCATCCACGGGCAGGATTTCCTGGAGGTGGAGCCGTTTTTGGGGAGGTGAGGAGGGCAGCTTCTCCTCTTCGTCCCACGGGGACGGCTCATAAAAGCCTGGCACGCAGTGCCAGGTTAGCATGCCAAGGCGATTGTGTCCTACAGGGACACCTCATGCGGATGACGTGTTCTCCGCGGGCAAGCGCTCCCGTCGAATGTGAACCGCCACCTCACGATTGTCGTAGCTCAGCCGATACTCAACACCTTCCCCGCATGAGGCGTCCCTGTGGGACGCGAGGCGGTGGCGGGCTTTTCCCGGCACTGCGTGCCGGGCTATTATAAGCCGTCCCGTTGGGACGAAGAACGGGCTATTAGCCACGCGATCGGCCGCCCGCCCGGCTACCCTGTAAGCACAGCTTCGTGCGCGGATCGTGACGGGCGGCTTGCCGGGTTGAGTGAGGGGGGTGAATCATCGGCTTCGTTGTTTCACCATGAAGCTTTTTCTTTCTCCTCTTTCGCTGGTGCTGGCTCTGACCCCGGTGGGCGGCGTGATGGCTCAGGACTCGCCGGTCAGCCTGGACTCCTTGCTCCAGGAGATGACCGACTACGCGGCACCCGCCCGCTGGCCGGAGGATTCCTTCACCTGCCTGCAGGCCAGCAGCCATGACCGCCGGACGGTGGCTCCCGATCAGCCGGGATGGTTCGCGAATGACGACCATACGAATTTCATCCGGACGGAGAACAACGGCGGAAGGACCGAGAAGGTGATGATGGACGCGGAGGGTCCGGGAAGCCTGGTCCGCTTCTGGCTGACGACGGTGCAGAACAAACTGGGCACCCTGCGCATCTATCTGGACGGCAGCCCGGAGCCGACCCTGTCCTTCCCGGCTTACGATCTTCTGGCCGGGGGCTTGAAGCTGGGCGAGGCGCTGGCGATCCCGCACCCGGGCTACACCGCGACGGGCAATGGCGGCAACACGCTGATGCTGCCCATCCCCTACGCGAAACACTGCAAGGTGACTTGGGAGGAGAAGGGCGGCGGCCCGCGCTACTACATCATCAACTACCGGAAATACACGCCGGGGACCAAGGTCACCACTTTCACGAAGGATGCACTGGAAGGGGCCCGCCCGCGGATCGCCCGGACCGGTGAGGCGCTGATCGCGCCGCCATCGCAGGCGGGAACTTCGCCGCTGAGCCTGGAAACGACGATTGCCGGGGGGAAAGAGGCATCGCTCGACCTTCCGCCGGGACCCGCCGCGCTGCGCCAGATGGAGCTGCGCTTGGAGCCACAAGATGCGGGCGCACTGCGGTCGCTGATCGTGCGGATGCAATTCGACGGGACGGAAACGGTGTGGTGTCCGGCGGGAGATTTCTTCGGCAGCGGTGCCGGTCTGAACAAGCTGGATAGCTGGTATCGGACGGTGGGGACGGATGGCAGCATGAGCTGCCGCTGGGTGATGCCTTATGAGAAATCGGCCCGGGTCACCTTGCTCAACGCGGGCGGCCAGCCGATCGGGTGCAAGCTGCGTTGCGATACGGCCCCTTGGAAATGGGACGGGCGCAGCATGCATTTCCACAGCGCGTGGCACTACGAAGCGGAGTTGACGACACCGCCGGCGCGGGACTGGAACTTCGTGGATCTGAAGGGTCGCGGGGTTTACATGGGCGACACGCTCTCCCTCTACAACGAGATCGCCACTTGGTATGGCGAGGGCGACGAGAAGATCCGGGTGGATGGCGAGGCGGTGCCTTCCCACCTCGGGACTGGCACGGAGGACTACTACAACTACTCCTTCGCGCCGCGCGGGATCATGCAGACACCCTTCGCCAACCAGACGCGGGTGGATCAGCAGCAAACCCAAGGGCACAACGTCCTGACGCGGACCCGGAATCTCGATGGCATCCCTTTCCAGAAGTCGCTGAATTTCGAGATCGAACTGATCTCCTGGGCTCCGACGCGGATGATCTATGCAGCGACGACTTACTGGTATGGCATGCCGGGGATCCGCTCGAACCGGAAGCCCGAGCCGGATCATGCGGTGGCGGCCATTCCCACTCTTGAAGATGCCCGCAAGCCGCCGGCTGCTTTTCCCGGTGTCCTCGATGCGGAGCAGTCGGAGGTGGTGGAGAAGAGTCCCGGCTTGGTTCACGAGACGCAGGACATGCGGGGCTATGGCATCGGCAAGTGGAGCCGGGGCGCGCAATTGCTGGTGAGGGGCGGCAAGGAAGGTGACTTCATCACGCTGAAGATTCCCGCGCCGGATGGCTCGCCCAAGAAGCTGGTGATGGCTGCGACCAAGGCGGTCGACTTTGCCACCCTCTCCTTCCGCGTGAACGGGAAGGCGGTGATGGAGAAGTTCGACGGCTACTCGCCGAGCGTGGTGCCCTCCGGGGAATTCATCTTGGGGAATTTTTCACCGGTGGATGGGCACTTCGAGGTGCGGATCGAGGTGGCAGCGACGAATCCTGCTACGACCGGACCAAGGTATTACCTGGGGATCGACTACTTGAAGGTGGGGGAGCCGTGAGTTTAACCGCGAAAAACGCGAAAGGAGCGCGAAATTTAAAAGGCAGGAGATTTTGATTCTTTGTTTTCGGCTGTTCAGATTTCGCGCTCTTTTCGCGTTTTTCGCGGTTAATGCCTTCTCTCCGAAGCAGTCGCATGGCTGCCCGCGGATTTTTCGGCTGTCATCGCGGCCCGGCTGTGTTTCCTTCCCGCCGCCATGGCAGCTCTGACGACTCCTCTTCCGGACGCGACCGGACATTTCGGCAAATTCGGCGGGATGTTCGTGCCGGAAACCCTGATGGCCCCGCTGCAGGAGCTATCCGCCGCCTACGCCGCGGCGCGCAAGGATCCGGCCTTCCAAGCCGAACTCGACGATCTCCTCCACAACTACGTGGGCCGGCCGACGCCGCTGTATTTCGCGGAGCGCTGGACCGAGAAGCTGGGCGGGGCGAAAATCTACCTGAAGCGCGAGGACCTGCTGCACACCGGCGCGCACAAGATCAACAACGCGATCGGCCAGATCCTGCTGGCGAAGCGGCTCGGCAAGAAGCGGATCATTGCGGAAACCGGGGCCGGCCAGCACGGGGTGGCGACCGCCACCGTCTGCGCGCGCTTCGGCATGGATTGCGTGGTCTACATGGGCGCGGTCGACATGGAGCGGCAGGCGCTGAACGTCGCGCGGATGCGCCTGATGGGCGCGGAAGTGCGGCCGGTCACGGCGGGCCAGGCGACGCTCAAGGAAGCGGTGAACGAGGCGATGCGGGACTGGGTGGCGACGGTGGATCATACCCACTACATCCTGGGCTCCGCGCTCGGCTCGCACCCCTTCCCGATGATGGTGCGGGATTTCCACCGGGTGATCGGCCTGGAGGCGCGGGAGCAGATTTTGAAGAAAGAGGGCCGTTTGCCGGACCTGCTGGTGGCCTGCGTCGGCGGCGGATCGAATGCGATCGGCCTGTTCCACCCGTTCTTGCAGGACGAGGACGTGCGGATGGTGGGCGTGGAAGCGGGTGGTCTCGGGATTCTCCCGGAGAAGCACGCGGCGCGCTTCCAAGGCGGCAAGCTCGGCGTGCTGCAGGGCACGAAGACTTGGTTGCTGGCGAACGAGGACGGGCAGATCGAGCTGACGCATTCGGTTTCCGCGGGCCTCGACTACGCGGCGGTGGGGCCGGAGCACGCCTATCTGCAGGACATCGGGCGGGTGGAATACACCTACGCCACGGACGACGAGGCGCTGGCAGCCTTCAAGGAGCTGGCGCACACGGAAGGGATTCTGCCGGCGCTGGAGAGTGCGCACGCGATGGCCTACGTCTCGAAGATCGCGGGCAGCCTGCCGAAGGACTGCATCGTGATCGCGAACCTTTCGGGACGCGGGGACAAGGACGTGGAGCAGGCGGCGAGGTATCTGCTGGGTGGGGTGTAGTCTCCATTCAGCCGAGATCGATAACCTCGCCGGTCGTTATCAGATAGCGCGGGCTCAGGAAGGAAGACACGATGCCGAAGCCGACATCGCGGCCCGGCAGCATGAAATCTTTCAGATCGCCCAGATACCCTACCTTGATGGGGCCCGTACCAAGCTCGCGGAAAGCGAGCTTGAAGTCGCCCCGTTCGTCATCGCGGCAGACGGATTGCACCGCGCCCACGCGGGTAGCCTCCGCGAGTGAGAACTGCTCGACCCCCAAGGCATCGTAAAGGGCGAAGTCCCGATTGCAGCGGTGCTTGCTGGCCCGGTTTCGTGGCCGACCCTCGGAGTGGAACATGATCGCGCCCACCCGGCCATTCCACGCGATTGGCCAATCCATGAATGGGCCGGAAATCTCGCAGTTTTCGATTCCTTCCATCAAGTCGGTGATGCGGCACGCCGAGCGTGTTCCGGCGTAGCTCGTACTGCCGGCGTGGCGCGCATACCTGCTCTCCGCCTTGATCGTTTCGCCGGTGGCCGGGTCGAGATGCAAGGTGCCGGACTCGTGACCCAGCGAGACGATGCTACCGGAATCCCACTGGCTGGCCCAAAGGCCGCGGGCAAGGCTCAACTCTGTAAAGTCCCGGCTCCATGCTTCGCGATCCGCGGCGAGATCCCTGGCAAACACGCGATCTTGGCGGGGGGAGATCATTACGAGCAAGCGCGCTGGAGGCAGGAAAAGGGCATAAGAGGATCCCGATCCAAGATCCTTGGCGGCAATGCCGGTCTCGCTCACGTGCAGGCCACGCTCATCCAAGTGACAGACCGAAAGCAGGACTCTGCCGAAAACCGCCGAACGGAGGAGGGGATCGCAGGCAAGCATGCAGACACCCCATGCCAGCCAAAGGACAGCGGGGCGATCCTCTTTTGGCGAAGTAGCTGCCGGGGGGGAGGCGGGTCAGGCAGGGATCGCTCTCCGAGCGGTCCGGCTGGGAGAGTATCCGCGGAGATGGACGCAACCGATGAATCAACAGGGCCGCCATCAGCCGGACCGTTCGGAGAGCGGTCCCTGCCTTTTGCCGCTACTTCTTCCACCAGTCGTCCTCGCGCTCCCATGGCTCGCGGGATTCGCCGCTGCCGGAGGGCGGGGCGGGGTGCTTCTTCTCCTGCTCCTCGCGGCGGAGCTCTTCCAAGAGCTTGTCCACCTCCGTCTCCGCGCGCTTGCCGCTGCGCTTGATCATGAGCAGCAGCAGGGCCACGACGCTGAAGCTGATCAGCAGGATCACCACCATCGACATGGCGAGGCCGTCCGCGGGATTGAGTGCTCCGTGGAGCATGGCAGCAGTCAGGTATCCCCGCCGATGATCCGCCGCATGGGGATCATGTGCGAGTATTCGAAGCCGTTCTTCTTGAAGAAATTCTGCGATTCCGCGCTGATCTTGTCGGTCAGCAGGGTGATGCGCTTGAAGTCCTTCTGCCTGGCGAACTCGATCACTTTGTCGAGCAGCATGGTGCCGTAGCCTTGGCCGCGGTGGGACGGGTGGACGATCACGTCTTCCATCAGGACGACGAAGCCGCCCATGGCAGTGGAAATCGTGAAGAGCAGGTTCACCATGCCGATGATGCGGGTATCATTCCGCACCACGAAGATCCGGCCGCGGCTGGGCTGCTCCAGGATCAGGGCGAGACCGCGCTCCTGAGCGTCGTGGTCCGGGGTGAAGTCGTCGGAAAGCGCCATGAGTTCCATGACGAGATCGGTCAGACCGGGCAAATCCTCGATGGTCGCGGCTTCAACCTTGGGCTGGTTGGCGACGGCGACTGTGCTCGCGGGAGAACCTTGGCTCACGTGGGGACCGTGGCACGCCGGGCGGGGAGCGGCACGAATTTTCCCGGGTATCTTTGAAAAAATTCCGTCGCATGAGGAATTTGGCGGATTGACAAGGGGATCCCGACCCCTAGAGTGCGCGCCCCGCCGGGCAGGAACAAGGGTTCCGCCGCGGGCAGCCTTAACGCCTTTTTCCCGAAACGTCATGAAACGCACCTTTCAGCCATCCAAGCGCACCCGCAAGCGCCAGCACGGTTTCCGCGCCCGCATGGCGACCAAGGCCGGCCGCGACATCATCAAGCGCCGCCGCCAGAAGGGCCGCAAGCGCCTGATTCCGAAGGGTGCCGAGCTCCACTACGAGCGCCACACCACTCAGCACGGGGTGTGATCCTGCCTGCGCCCCGCGCCCGGCCCATGCGCCTCCCGCGGAAGCAGAGCATGTCGAATCGCGCGGATTTCCTCCGCGTGCGCACAGACGGTCAGGCGAAAGCCGGCCGTCTTGTTGTTGTCAGCACCCTGGCCGATCCCGCGCTGCCGCACCTGAAGGTCGGCTTCATCACGACCCGCAAGATGGGCAAGGCGCACGACCGGAACCTGCTGCGGCGCCGCCTGCGCGCCCTCGTCCAACGTCACGCCCACCTGCTGGCCGACCCGAAGCGCTACCTGATCGCGATTCCCCGCCCCGGTTCTGCAGGGGCGAGTTTCGCGGAGCTGGAAGCGGATTGGCTGAAGCAGGTGAAACGGCTCGGGCTTTTAAGTTCCAAGTAAGAAGTTCCAAGTGCCAATCCCGGAGCAAGACCGGGGCGGAGCTTGGCGAGTGGGAAGCCGACTTGAAATTCTCACTGCGAAATCGGCTCGCGATGCTATTTCCTTCGCTTCAGAACTCCGCGGACCTCCAGGGCCGCTTTCCTTTGGCACTTGGACCTTTTTACTTGGCACTTTTTCTCAGTCCCGCCCTGCCCTTCCGTGAAGTTCTTCATCAGAATCGGCATCCGCTTCTATCAGAAGTTCCTGAATCCCGTGCTCAAGCTGCTGGGCGGGCCGAACTCCGGCTGCCGCTTTCAGCCGACCTGCTCGAACTATTTCCTGCAGGCGGTGGAGACGCACGGCTCGCTGCGCGGGTCCTGGCTGGGGATTCGCCGGATTTTCCGCTGTCATCCGTGGGGGCGCTACGGTTATGACCCCGTGCCACCGAAACCGGGTGCCGCCCCCGACCATCCCGCCGGGCCGGAAGCCTGACGCGGGACTTTTCATTTTCCTCAATTCCCAATGTACGACCGTAAGACTTGGATCGTGGTAGTCGCCTGCAGCGTGCTGCTCGCGGTCAACCTTTACTACCAGCAGAAGACCCGCGTCCTGGTCGAACAGGACAAGAAAGAGCGGGCCGAGCTGATCGCGGCGGAAGAGGCCAAGAAGAAGGCCGAGGCACCGAAAACTCCGGAGGCTGAAAAGCTGGCGGAGCTGGTCGAGATGCCACCACCGGTGCAGGACGTCGAGACGCTCGCAACCCTCGAGACTTCCGAAGCGATCTTCGTTTTCACGAACATCGGCGGTGGCCTGAAGTATGCCGAGATCAAGAACCAGAGCCCGGGGATCGAGGGGCCGGTGCGCTTGAACCGCCACGGTTCGCACCCGGTGGGGGCGCTGTCCGAAGGAATCGACAAGGTCGGATCGGAGCCCTACGCCTTCGTGACCGAGGCTTCGGAGCCCGGGAAATCGGTGGTCTTCCGCGGCAAGCTCGCTTCCGGGCTGTGGGCCCAGAAGACCTGGCGGTTGCGCTCGACCGGAAATGAGGGCGATCCCTACATGCTCGATTTCAAATTGCAGATCGAGAATCCGGGCGAGAACGCGGTGAACCTGGAGAATTACAGCGTCTTCCTGGGCGTTTCCACGCCGCTCGACCACGTTGAACAAGGCAACCAGACCGGATTCGTGGTCAACAACAACGGGGACTTCGGCTTCCATTCGAATACCGAGTTTGCGAAGGCGTGGTTCGGGATGAAGAAGGCCCGCACGCAGATCACGCTGCCACTGGAGAAGGGTGTGTATGCCGGGGTTTCGAACCAGTTCTTCGCCAGCGTGCTGAAGCCGGTGGAACCGGTGGAGAGCCTGATCTGGAGCACGCTCCGCGACGAGTCGCTCGGCAGCGACCCGATCAAGGTGAAGGCGCTCCGCGCGGGGCTGCAATTGCCGAGGGTAACACTCGCGCCCAAGGAGCAGCGGACGATCAGCTACGAGGTTTTCACCGGGCCAAAGCAGAACCGCATCCTCCGCAAGATGGAGAGCGCATGGGGCAGCGATTGGGGCGCGCTGATGAACTACGGTTTCTTCAGCCCCTTCAGCCGCTTCATGAACTGGTCCCTCTACTGGGTCCACGCGGGCGTGGAAAAGGTCTCCAGCAAGTGGTCGTGGGGCCTCGCGGTGGTGGTGCTAACGATCCTGCTGCGGACGGCGATCTGGCCGCTCTACAACCGCTCGAACCGGACCATGAAGCGGATGGCCAAGCTCAAGCCGGAGATGGAGAAGCTGAAGGAGAAGTACCCGGACGATCCGCAGAAGATGAACCAGGAGATGATGGGCATGTACCGCAAGTACGGCATCAATCCCGTGGGCGGCTGCCTGCCGATGTTCGCCCAGCTTCCGATTTTCTTCGGCTTCTACTCGATGCTGCTGCACGCGGTGGAAATGCGGGGCCAGGGATTCTTCTGGTGGGTGACGGACCTTTCGCAGCCGGACACGGTCGGGCACCTCTTCGGGCTGCCGATCAATCCGCTGCCGATCCTGATGGCGCTGACGAGCTTCGGGCAGATGGCGATGATGCCGAATACCGGCGGGGACAAGACCCAGATGATGATCATCAAGCTGATGCCCTTCATGTTCCTGTTCGTCTGCTACAACTTCGCCTCGGCGCTGGCGCTCTACTGGACGACCTCGAACCTGTTCTCGATCGGGCAAACCTGGCTGAGCAACCGCATGCCGGAACCGGAGCTGAAGGCGAAGGCCGGCGACGGTGGCAAGATGAGCATGATGGAGCGGCTCGCGGCGCGGGCGGAAGAAGCGCAGCGCCAGCAGAAGATGCGGCAGGCGAACGGCAGGGTGGTGAGTCCGGACGAGGATGCGGGCCCGGGCAAGAAGCGTCCGCCGCGCACGGGGGGCTGAGCAGCCGGCCAAAGAACTTCTTTTACGAAGCAGGTCCCATGGATGCCATGGGGCCTGTTTTTTTGGGACGGTGGCACTTGTCACCAAGCGCGGATTGGACGAATCGGGAGTTGAGGGTAGGGTAGCGCCAATGGCCGTAGAGCGAAGAAACGTGCTGGGTGGGATTCTCGAATCCTGCTCGACCCAACCGATGACCGGTTTCTTCCGCGATGGCTGTTGCCGGACCGGTCGCGGGGATGTGGGCGTGCATGTCGTCTGCGCGCAGATGACGGAGGAGTTCCTGGCTTACTCGAAGGCGCGGGGAAACGACCTGTCCACGCCGCGTCCGGAGTTTGATTTTCCCGGGCTGAAGCCGGGCGATCGCTGGTGCCTCTGTGCGACGCGCTGGAAGGAGGCGCTGGACGCCGGGCAGGCGCCGCCGGTGGCGCTGGAGGCGACGCACGAGTCGGCACTGGAGTTTCTGGATCTGGAGGACTTGCGGGCGCATGCGCAGCGGTAAAAGGTGGTCCGCACAGTCCTCCGTGCGGTCGAAGCCACCCTTGTCGCGAGCTTCACCCTAGGGGCCCTCGGGTGGATGCCGCCGCAAGAACTGCTTCGACCGCACAGAGGATTGCCCCGGATCTGAAATCAAAGTGCGGGGCTATCTCCGGCTGCGCCTCCGGTTGTGCGGACCACCTTTTGAATCCGCTCGCAGGATACCGGCGGTGATCGCAGTATCCCTCCGATGACTGTCCGTTTGATCATCGTGGCGCTGGCATGGCTGTGGGCCTCGGCCGCTGCGGAGCCATTGAAGGTCGATGGCCTGCCGCTGCCGGTGGAGCTGTCGCTGCCGTCGAATCATGATCCGGCGAAGTCGTGGCCCGCGGTGTTCTTCTACCACGGCATGGGCGGTCACCCGACGACCAAGATGATCCGCGAGCAGACGGGGGCGAAGGATTGGATCGTGGTGGGGATGGCCTACACGCAGCCCGGGGCTTTCAAGTATTCACCCGAGAATCTCGCGAAGGAGATCGCGGTGATGCATCAGGTGCGGGACCAATTGGCGAAGACCAAGGGGCTCGATCCAAAGCGCGTCTATGTTTCGGGCTTCAGCATGGGCGGCTGGGTGACGAGCATGTTTTTCCAAGCCGACCGTTCGCTGGCGGGCGCGGCGATCCTGGGCGCGGGCCACATGATCGAGGTCGAGCCGAAGCTCGGGCCGCTGAAGGCGGAGACTCCGCTCTTCCTCGGGGTGGGCCGGAAGGACGGGAACTATCCCTTCAGCCTGAAGGCGAAGCTTTACTACGGGAGGCTCGGGGCGACAGTGCGGATGGAGACTTGGGACGGCCTCGGCCACGAGTTCCCGAAGGAAGGCTCGCCGGGATTGAAGGAGTGGTTCGCGCTGCGGAAGGGCGGAACTCCCGATGCCGCGGCGATGGAGGCGGAGTATGCGAAGATCGGGAAGCTGGCCCCGCGGCAGGAGTGGCGGGCGCTGCTGGAATTCCGCGAGAGGCCCTATGTGAATGAGCCAGGACAAGTCTGGCTTGAGAAGATCAAGACGCGGATCGGCGAGCTGGAAGTCATCTCCGAAGTGGCGGGCGAATCGAAGGCCTACAAGCGGCACCGGCAGCTTCTGGCGGACGAGATGGCGGCGACGACGCTGCCGCAACTCGTGAAGGTGCAGAAGGGCTACGAGGCCTTGGTTCCTGAGGCAGGCGAGGGGGAAGAGGTGGATCTGATCGTGACGGATCTGAAGCGGCTCACCACCTTGGTGGAGAATTTCGAAGCGCAGCTGGCGGAGAAGCAGGCGCAGCAGCCTAAGCCGGAGCCGGTGCCTCTGCCGAAGCGGGATCGGCAGGTTCCGCGGAATCCGATGGTGAGGTGAGCTTGGAAGAGAATTCGCGGAGACGTTCTCGCTTGGAGGAAGCCGCGCAGCGGCCCTGGAGTGCGGAGACAAGTCCTGCCCGTTACCCACAACTTTTCGAGGTCGTACTTAAATCGCGCTGGTACTAAACGACTGTTTACATCAGCTTCGCGGATGGACCTCAATCCTCCCGACCCGCAAGCCGCCCTCTCCTGGGCTGGAACCGAATTTGCAACCTTGGATTGCGGCGACCCTCGCCGCAGCCGACGCTTTGTGCGTGTGGCCTCCGACTTCGCACGAAATCCCACCGCCCCGGTTCCCGCCGCTTGCGGCGACTGGTCCGGCACCAAGGCCTGCTACCGGCTCTTCGACCAGCCCGAGGTCAACAGCGGGGCGATCCTCGCCGCCCACCGCGCCGCGATGCTGGACCGGCTGCGGGCTGGGGACGAGGGAACCGCGCTGCTGGTCTTGCAGGACACCACCGCGCTCAATTACGACAACCATCGTAGCAAGGAAGGCCTGGGCCCCACCGCCGGCCATGGCAAGGATCGCTCCCCCGGCCTTTTCGTCCACGGCCAGCTCGTGGTCGGCACGGACGGCGCGGTCCACGGCCTCGCCTCGGCCCTTGTCTACGCCCGGCAACCCCGCGGTGCCGGCGAGCCCGCCGGCAAGCGCAACCGCCAGCCCTTGGAAGAAAAGGAAAGCCACCGCTGGGTCGGCGGCTGGCACGAGGCGCAGCGGCTGTGGGAAGACCTCGGCGGCACGCGCGCGGTGCTGTCGGTCGCCGACCGCGAGGCCGACATCTACGAACTGCTCGCCGCCTGCCGGCAAACCCGCGCGCAACGCGGCGGCGGAGCCGGATTGCTGGTGCGCAGCCAGCACGACCGCAAGCTTGAGGACGGCGGCACGCCGTTGTGGCAGACCCCCGCCGCGCTGCCGGTGACGGCCACCCTCGTGGTCGACCTGCCGCGGGGAAAGCAAGGGCTCAAGGCGCGCAAGGCCACCCTCGCGGTGCGGGCCGGGCGGGTCCGTCTGGCGGTGCCCGCCCACAAGAAGAAATACCTCGGGCTGTCGGAAAGCTTGGAACTGTGGGCGCTGGAAGTCCGGGAGATCGACCCGCCGCCGGGCGTGGAGCCGGTGTGCTGGCAGTTGCTGACGACCGAACCCGTCGCGGACGCCGGCGACGCCGCGCGGCTGGTCGGCTGGTATGCCCTGCGCTGGCGGATCGAGGACTTCCACCGCGTGCTCAAGACCGGCTGCCGGGTGGAAAGCCGGCAGGTGCGCGCGGCGGAGAAGCTCAAGGCCTTCATCGCGCTGGACATGGTCGTAGCGGTGCACCTGCTGTCCCTGGTTTGGCAGGCGCGGATCAGCCCGGGGCTCCCGGTGGAAGGCTGGCTGGAGCGCGACGAATGGGAGGTGCTCCCGGTGCACGCGGCGGGCGGCGGGCCGCCGCCGGAACGGCCGCCGGCGACCGGCGAAGCGGTGCGGATGATCGCGAGGCTGGGCGGATTCCTTGGCAGGAAGAGCGACGGGGAACCCGGCCCCGAAGTGCTGTGGCGGGGCCTCGCAAAGCTGCGGACCCTCGCGCAGGCGTGGCGAGTCTTTAAAATGAAAAGTTGTGGGTAACGGGCAGGACATGTCGCCGCACTCTACGGCGGCTGCGCCGCAAGAAGTGGCGGGCCGGGTTGGTGGCTTCGTCCGCCTGAAGGCGGGACTACCTACCCTTGGGGCGGGCTATTAGGGTCCGTTCGGCCGCACAGAGGATTGCCCCGGATCTGAAATCAAAGTGCGGGGCTATCTCCGGCTGCGCCTCCGGTTGTGCGGACCACCTTTTCAATCCATCAGCTCCGGATAGTACCTGCTTCGCCATGCCCATGGTGGCATCCAGGATTTCCTGGCTGATGCCGGTCTTGAGGGCTTCGGCGGCCATGGCGGAGCACTCGGCGTGGCTGAGGGCGCGGATGGCGCGGCGGACGCTGGGGACTTGCAGGGGACCGACGGAGAGTTCTTCAACGCCAAGGCCTAACAGCAGCGGGGTGAGACGGATATCGCCGGCCATTTCACCGCAGACGCCGGTCCAGATGCCGGCATTCGCGGCGGCATCGACGGTCTGCTTGATCAGGCGGACGACGGCGGGGTGGGTCGGACGGTAGAGGTCGGCGACGTGGTGGTTCACCCGGTCCACCGCGACGGTGTACTGGATGAGATCGTTCGTGCCGATGGAGAAGAAATCGACCTCGGGGGCGATGAGGTCGGCGATGACGGCGGCGCTGGGCACCTCGATCATGACGCCGGTTTCGAGCTTTTCGTCGAAGGGCACGCCCTGCTTGGCGAGCTCGTCCATGCAGGCCTTCAGGTGGTCCTTCGCGCGCCGGACTTCGCCGAGGCCGGAGACGAGGGGGAACATGACGGCCAGCTTGCCGTGGGCGCTGGCGCGGAGGATCGCGCGGAGCTGCTCGCGGAACATTCCGGGGCGGTCCAAGGAAACGCGGATGCCGCGCCAGCCGAGGAAAGGATTCGGCTCCGGCTCGGTGAGCGGCTCGACCGGCAGCTTGTCGCCGCCGGCATCCAGCGTGCGGATGATGACCGGGTGCGGCGCGAGCGCGATGGCGAGCTTCTTGTAGGCGACCGCCTGCTCGTGCTCGTCGGGCATTTCCTCGCCATCGAGGAGGAGGAATTCGGTGCGGTAGAGGCCGACGCCCTTGGCGCCGCTGTTCACCACCATGTCGAGCTCATCGATGAACTCGATGTTCGAGGACAGGGTGATCGTCCGGCCGTCGCTGGTGGCGGTGGCGGCGTCGCGCTGGGATTCGAGATCGATGCGGACCTTCTCCTTGCGCTCCTGGAGCTCCCGGTAGCGACGCAGGGTGTCTTCCGAGGGATTGAGAATCAGGCGGCCGGAGTAGCCGTCAAGGATTGCCGGGGTGAGGGTGCGGATGTCGAGCACCGCGTCCTCGATGCCCACGATCGCGGGCAGGCCGAGCGAGCGGGCGAGAATCCCGGAGTGGGAATTCACGCTGCCCAGTTCGGTGGCGAAACCGACGACATGGCGGCGGTCCAGACCCGCCGTGTCCGATGGTGTGAGGTCGTAGGCGACGAGGATGTGCTGTTCTTCCGGCGCGGTGTGGCGCGGAACCTCGTCGGCCCGGAAATTCCGCAGCACGCGCTGGCAGACGTCTTCCAGATCCACGGTGCGCTCGCGCAGGTAGGGATCCGGCACGCGGCGCATGGCCTCCAGGAAGTGCTGCATCACCGCGTAGAAGGCGAATTCCGCATTCTGGCGGCGGGTGGCGATCGCGTCGGCCACGCGGTCGAGCATGGTCCGGTCCTCCAGCACCATCAGGTGGGCCTCGAAAATGCGGGCCTGCTCTTCGCCGGAGTAGGCGTTGATCTTCTGCCGCAACTCGTCGATCTGGATCTTGGTCTCCTCCAGGGCGACGCGGAAGCGCTCCTGTTCGACGGGAATCTCGCTTTCCGTGATGTGATAGACCTCCGGAGCGGAAAAGCCCCGGGCAACGACGTGCACGGGGGCGATGCCGATCCCAGGCGAGACCGGAGTCCCTTGGAGCACGGTTTCCTGCGGCGCGGCGTTGGACATCCCTGAAGGCATGCTGCGGGGGAGCGGCAGCGCTTCAAAGAACAAAAATTGGAGCGCCCGTGCACCACGCATTTCGCGGGGCTAAAAAAACCACTTGGAACCGGAGGGAACATGCTCCTAGGCTGCGGCCCGTCCCGACCAAACATGCCGATGGCGCAACGCGAATTCACCATTCAGAACAAACTCGGCATCCATGCCCGGCCCGCCGCTCAATTCGTGAAGACGGCTAGCCGCTTCTCATCCGAAGTGCGCGTCGAGAAGGATGGCGAGGAAGTGGACGGCAAAAGCATCATGGGCCTCATGATGCTGGCCGCCGGCCACGGCTCCGTGATCAGCGTGGCCGCGGAGGGAACCGATGCGGATGCGGCGCTTGAGGCGCTGGCGGACCTGATCGGGCGGAAGTTTGAAGAAGAATGACGAATTCCGAATTCCCGAATGCCTAATGAAGTGTTCGGGGAGATTCGGGATCTAGTTCGTCATTCGGAAATTCGACATTCGACATTCGGCATTGGCCCTCAGGCCTCCCCCGCCATGTGGCGCAGAAGCCGCTGGTTGAACTCGTCCGCCATGTTGTAGCCGAGGCGGCGGAGCTGCTGGTCGAGAGCGGCGATGGCAACCATCCGGGCGGTATCGCGGCCGGGGGCGACGGGGACTTCGACGTGCGGGACCTGCTGGCCGAGGATTTCGTAGGACTTCGGCTGCAGGCCGAGGCGGTCGATCTCGTTCTGGTCTGCGTAGGCGATCAAGGTCACGACCAGATCGAGGCGCTTTTCCGGGCGGATCGAGGCCAGGCCGTAGAGGTTGGCGACGTTGACGATGCCGATGCCGCGGATTTCAAGGTAGCCGCGGGAGAGGGCGGGAGCGGAGGCGGTGAGCTCGCCATTGGCCAGCTTGATGCGGACCATGTCATCGGCCACCAGCGCGCCACCTCTTTCGATCAGGCCGATGGCAGTCTCGCTCTTGCCCGCGCCGCTTTTCCCGATGATCAGCACGCCGATCCCGCGAATATCGACCATGCAGCCGTGCATGGTGACGTTCGGCGCGAATTCATTTTCCAGCCGCAGGGTCGCGGCATTCAGGAATTTCATGGTCACCAGCGTGGTGCCGAAGACCGGGATGCGGTGCTCCGCGGCGATGTCCATGTGCTCCTTGGAAAGCGCCGCACCGCGGGAAACAACGATCCCGGGAATATCGCGCTCGCACATGCGGCGGAAGCGCTCGCTGCTCATCTGCGGGGTGAGCTTCTTGAGATAGGAGATCTCGGAATTGCCCAGCACCTGGATGCGCTTCTTGGCGAAGTAGCTGAAGAACCCCGCAAGGGCTAGGCCGGGACGGTTCGGCGCGGGCTCGCTGATGGGCCGCTCGAAGCCGTGCTTCTCGCTGAGCAGGGTCATCGACAGCGCGGTGGCATGGCGCTCGAAAAATTCTCCAATCGTGATCGAGGCCGTTTGCTTAACGCGGGGTGTCATCCGCCGGGGAATCTAGCAAATCCTTGGTGCCCATGGCGATGGCAAAAGGTGTTCGTCCGATGCAAAGGCCTTTGAAGCTCCGATCAAAACCGTGCTGACAGGCCCAAGGAGACGACATCGCCGGAACCTGTGGCCTCGCCGCGGAAGGTGCCGATGGCGGCGGAGCCTTCGCGGATCAAGACATCGTCGGCGAAGATGTGGGCGTAGCCGGCATCGAGGGTCCAGCAGGGCGTGAATGCCCAGGAGAAGCCGACGGTCAGCCAGAGTCGGTCGGCATCGGGGATGCGCAGGGTGAGATTGGCCTCCGGGACCGGGCTGAGGTCGTAGGCGAGGCCGGCCCGGAAGGTCCAAGTCTCGGTAGCCCGCCAGGTGGTGCCAAGGGCGAAGCGCCAGGAGTCATCCCAATTCTCCGGGGTGGCGGGCGGTTGGGCCGGTGCGCCGATGATGAAGGGGGCGAGCTCCTTGAATTTGCTCCAGTTCGTCCACATCACGTCGCCGTGGATCGACCAATTTCCCATGTCGTGGACGGCGCTGAATTCCACGCTGTCGGGCAATTCGACCGCCAGCGCGGTCGGGCCATTGAAGGCGGGAATGACCGAGACGGCGCGGCCTTCGAGTTCCAGATCGATGGCGGAGCGGTAGTGCAGGCCGAAGCGGGTGTGCTCGGTGGGCCTGAAGAGGACGCCAGCATTGAAGCCGTAGCCCCAGTCATTCCCGGCGAGATCCAGGAGCGGCAAGGTGGAGGGGAGGCTCGCGGTGAGCCTTCCATCGGCGTAGAGGGCATCGAAGCCGATTCCGAGCGACCATTGCTCGCTGATTTGCCAAGCCAGCGAAGGATTGAGATTGAAGGAAATGAGCTGGCTGTGATCGGCCAGGCTGCTGGCGCTGAAACCGGTCGGATAGTTTGTCTGGAGGCCGAAGGTGGTGTAGCTGCCGAAGCCGAGCACGAGGTGGTCGTTGAGGCGCTTCGTCAGGTAGAAGTAGGGGATGTAGGCGTCGCCGGCGACATTCCCGCCATGGGCCGGGACGCGGGTACCGGCCGGTGCCGGAGCGGGCGGGGCGAAGCTGCCGGAGACTTCCACCTCGGGGAAGATCGCGCTCGCGCCGATGGCGAAGGACCACTCGTCCTGTAGCAGGGTCATCGCGGCGGGGTTTGAGGCGATGACCGAGGCGTCGTCGGCGAACGCGGCCTCTCCGGAGAACGCGCGGCCGAGTCCGGAGGCGGAGCGCTCGTGGAGTTGGAAGCCGGCGGCGGTGGACGATTGGATGGCGGCGAGGAGGAGGAAGGCGCTGCGGGCGATCATGGGGAGGAGGAGGGGCGATTGCGCGAGTCTTTGCTCCTTAACAGGCCATGCGGGAAAAGACCACAATGAAGTGGTGTCTGATTTTGGGATGGATGGCTCTTCGCGGCTCCGCCGCCCTGGAGTGCTGAGACTTGTCACCGCCTTTCTTAGCGAGACTTGTCGAACGTTCGAAGCACCGGGTGTGCTGCCCCAACCTCAGGCCAAGAGCGGATCGCCCGTGCTTCGTCCTCGGCAAGCCTGCGGATAGAAAGGCGGTGACAAGTCTCCGCACTCCAAGGCCGCTGCGCGGCTCAACGCCCGAATCACCCGTCCCGGTGCACCGTGTCCGGCGCGAAGGCAGGAAGACACACGGCGATGTATTCCGCCCCACCCTCCTCCGGCGTGCTGTAACGAATCCACTCGCCGGCGGAAGAAATGATTGCTTGTCCGGCCCGCACTTCAATCGTGCCCGCTCGCGATTCCACATGCAGGCAGCCGCGCAGGACCACCGTGTATTCGTCGAATTCGGGCGTCTGCGCCGGCTCCAGCCAACCGGCAGGGCTGGTCATGCGGGCGACGCTCAGCGCCGAATCGCCGGAATTCACGCGACCGATGAATTCCTCGATCTTCTTGGGCGGTTGGCCGGCGGCTTCGATGATGGAAGGGGAGGGGATCAGGCGGGGCATGGCGGTATTCTTTCGCAAGGCCTCCCGGGAGGCAATATTGACATCCGCGGCGGGAATGCTCCTTTCGGCGCACTTATGGCTACTCCCGATCTCCGCGATCCGGTCGGTCGCGTCCGCGCGATGGGCATGGTGGAAGGCGTGTCCTTCCTGATTCTGATCATCTTCATGCCGCTGAAGCGCTGGGAAAGCATGCCGGACCTCCAAGCGGCGGGCGCGATGGGCGTGCGCGTGGTCGGAATGATCCATGGCGTCCTCTTTCTCCTGTTCCTGCTGACCATCTTCCAAGCGTGGGGGAACCGGGCGCTGAGCGGGAAGAATGCGGGCCTTGCCTTCCTCGCCTCGCTCTTGCCCTTCGGGCCCTTCATCATCGACCGCCGCCTTGCAGAAAGCACGGGTTCGCAGCCCGGGGATTCGGCGGATTGACAGCGGCGCGCCGCGCGCCAAGGCTCCTCCCCGCCATGCCAGCCGCTCCCGCCGATGTAAAAGCCCCGCCCGCCGATGCCGTGACCAGCCCTACGGGTCTGGCCTCGAAAGTCATCCAAGCCGGAGACGGCGCGGACAAGCCGGGCCCGGCCGATACGGTGACGGTCCACTACTCCGGCTGGACGACCGATGGCCGCCAGTTCGACAGCTCGGTGGACCGCGGCAAGACGATCTCCTTCGGTCTCGATCAGGTCATCAAGGGCTGGACCGAAGGCCTGCAACTGATGGTGACGGGCGAGAAGCGCCGCTTCTGGATCCCCGGAAACCTTGCCTATGGCGAGAATCCGCGCGCCGGCGCGCCCAAGGGCATGCTGGTTTTCGACGTGGAGCTTTTCGAGATCAAGAAGGCCCCCGAGCCGCCGCCGGTGCCGGAGGATGTCGCCGCCCCGCCGGCCGATGCCGTCACGACCGCCAGCGGCCTCGCCTCGAAGGTACTCGCTGCCGGCAATGGCTCCCGTCATCCGAAGGCCACCGACCGCGTGGAAGTTCACTATTCCGGTTGGACAACCGATGGGGAGCTTTTCGATAGCTCCGTGGTCCGCGGCGAGTCGATCGACTTTCCGCTCAATGGGGTGATCGCCGGCTGGACCGAGGGCGTGCAGCTCATGGTGGGCGGCGAAAAGCGCCGCTTCTGGATCCCCGCCGAACTGGCCTACGGAAAGAATCCGCCACCCGGCGCGCCCGCCGGGATGCTGGTCTTCGACGTGGAACTCATCGACATTCTCTGACTTTGAATATGCCCGACTCCTTCGACAACGTCTCCGTCTCGACCAAGGCCAACGTCTATTTCGATGGCAAGGTGGTCTCCCACAGCCTGATTCTCGCCGATGGGCGGAAGAAGTCGCTGGGCGTGATCTTCCCCGGCGAGTATCATTTCGGCACCGGCGATCCGGAGGTGATGGAAATCACCACGGGTGCCTGCGAAGTGGTGATCGACGGCACTACCGACACCCGCGCGGTGGCAGCCGGCTCGTCCTTCCTGGTGGCTGGCAACAGCGGCTTCACGATCCGCGTGACGGATTCGCCCTGCGAATACATCTGCTCCTTCGGCACGCCTTGAATTAAGCTGCCGGCGAGCTTACAAGCTCCCGCAATGTCCTTCTTCCGATTCCTGCTCCTGCTGCCGGCCATCCTGCTGGCATCTTGTACGATGCACCTGCCGGAGCCGGAAACGCTGGCGTCCAAGGTGGTGGCGACCCGCAGCATGACGGTGGCGACGGAGGGCGGCAGCGTGGATGTCTACCTGCTCTCCGACAACTTGCACACCGGGCTGGTCTTCGACCTGCCCTGGCTGGAAGCGAACGGCTACGTCCCGCCGCCGGAGATCGCCAAGGAGCAGTACGTGACGATGAGCTGGGGCGAAAAAACCGCCTACACGCAGAAGCGCTGGCTTTCCCCGGTGCAGGTTTTCAAGGCGCTCTGCACGCCTTCCGACTCGGTGATGGAAATCATCCCGATCGATTATAAAGTGGAGGCCGTCTGCCATCACCAGGACGGCTATGTGGCGAAGGTGGATCGCTCGCGGGGCCGCGCCCTGGCCGCCTTCCTGAATGCCTGCGCGGACAAAGACCCGGATGGCAAGCCCTTGACGATAGGCCCCTCCAGTTGGGGCAAGGGTCTCCTGATCCAGTGCCCGGACAATTACTCCTACTATTTCCCCCGTATCTGCAACGTGTGGACGGCGCAGGCGCTCGGGCAATGCGGGTTCACCGTGACGACTCCCGGAGCCGTCACCGCGGGCGGCCTGGTGAGACAGGCCACCAACGAGAAGAACGGCTTCCGGAAGATGTGGGACGGGGACGCCTGAGAGGCGTCAGGGCAGGGCATGCTTGCGCACCGAGGTAATGGTCATCTGCCGCGTGCCCGCCGGCGTCTCCCAGGAGACCCGGTTGCCAATGCGGCAGCCGAGCACGGCGAGCCCGACGGGGGTGAGGACGGAGATCAGATCCTGATCGAGGTCGACCTCGTCAGGCATGACGATCTCCGGCTCGTACCAATCGTTCGAGTCGAGGGGCGCGACCAAGGTGAGCCGGTCCCCGAGAGCAATCCGGCGTTCCAGTTCGCCGGGATCGCGGGTGGACGATGTCTCGGCGAGGAAGCCGAGCAAGGCGTCCCGGCGCTCCGGAGTCAGGCGGGACGTGGACGATTCAAGAAGGTTTTCGAGACGCGACAGGTCGGCGTCGTTCAATAGACGAAGTGAGTTCATGACATAAAACGGTAGGTGCCCGGACGGCAAAGAGGCCGCGGGCGGAAATGCTTCAACGAAGGCAAGGAAACCGGACAGCCACAGGACGAATCCCGATCAAGGAGGCTGGCCGCTCAAGCCCGGAAGGCAGCCATGCGATGACCGCACCATCCCTGCAGACGACTCGCCGCGAGGCGGAGGCCGGTGCCGGATTTCATGGTGGGTGCTGCTTGCATGGAGACCTACACCATAGATCACGTTGGCGGTTCCGCAACTTCAAATGTGACCTGTGAAGGGGCGGTGAATTCGCCATGACGAACACCGGCGGGCATTGCCCATGCAGGCACTCCGGAGGCAGAACCGGCGGATGATCCGCCGCATGGGCCCGCGCCTGATTCTCTACAGCAGTCTCGCCATCGCGTTCCTGATCTGGCGGCCCTATCACGATGGCATCCTGCGCTACGGGTTGATCACTTCCGGACTCGCGCTCTGGGCGGGACTGCTGGCGATCGCGTGGAAGCACCGGGGCTGGAAGTTTGCGGCCTTGGCTGCGCCGTTGGTGCTGGCACTGCCCTTCTTGATGCCAGCGCGGGAACTCGACCGGCAGCAGTTGCAGGAGCGCTATCTGGAATCGATGCGGTCCTTTGAGGGCACCCGTTACGTCTGGGGTGGCGAGAGCAAGCGCGGGATCGATTGCTCCGGCCTGCCCCGGGCGGGCCTGCGAAGCGCGCTGGCCGGCCAAGCAGCCCGAGGCAACGGCACGGCGGCAAGGCTCTGGATGGAGCAATGGTGGTTCGATACCAGCGCGAAGGCGATGGCGGAGGAAAACCGCGGCTTCACCAATACGACGGGAATCTCAGGGGATCTGAGGAAGATCGACCTCGGACAGGTCGAACCCGGCGATCTGGCGGTCACCATGGATCGCCGCCACGTGATGATCTACCTCGGCGCCGGAGAGTGGATTCAGGCGGATCCGGGGACCGGAAAGGTTTTCACGGCGCATGCCGGATCAGAGCTGAGCGGCTATCTCTCGTCGGAGGTGACGATCTGCCGCTGGGCGGTGCTGGATAGTTAGGAGCGTCGCTTTCAGGGATGTACCTGCTTGAGTTCCTTCGCCTTCGCCAGATCCCGCGGCGTGATCATCTCGCGGTCGAGGGGGAGGTTCCCTTTGCCCTCGATCGCCTCGATCACCGGCTTGTAGCGCTCCCACTTGAGATCGCCCAGCTTTACGACCTTGCCGAGGTCCTCGCCGGTGGCGGACTTCCAGCCGCGGAAGATCAACTCCGAGCAATAGATGGCCTCGCTGTCGAAGCGGTAGCGGGGATCGTAGGGCTTGCCGAGATCCTCCTTCATCGCCACGAGCGCGGCGGGGATGTGCTTGCGCTTGGCTTCGTCGAAGCGGTAGGCCCAAAACTTCTGCCCGCGCCCGCGCCCGATGTAATCGTCGAGCGGGGTCTCCTTCACCGGGCCGATGGCCTCGATCACCTTCCAGTCGTCTCCTTCACGGAAAACCATGCCGCAATGGGAGTAGGGCGATTCGGTGGAACCCTCGATGGCGTCCACGAGATCCATGCCCGGATCGTTCGGCAGGGACTGGAAGAGGATGTCGCCTTCCAAGGGCTGATAGGCGGTGTTTTTGCTGCCGCTGCAAGCGGGGAGGGCGAGGCAAAACAGGACGAGCCAGCGGAACATTCCCGGATACTGGCAGAAATCCTGCCGCGAGCAAGAAGGGCCGGTGTCCGAATCGAGATCGCGGGTAGACGGCGGGCGTCGCATGGTGAACGCTGGCCGCGTGCCTGCCGCGCGCGTCCTCATCGACGGCCCTTCCGAGCTCGTCTTCGACTACGCCATCCCGGAGGGTCTGCCGGTCGTGGCGGGATGCCGCGTGCGCGTTCCGCTGCGGAACAAAACCTCGCAGGGAACAGTGCTGGCCTTGGTCGAGCCGCAGGCCGATCTCGGGTTCGCGCTGCGCCCGCTGCATTCGCTCAGCGACCCGGAGCCGCTGATCACGCCGACGCTGCTGGAAGCCGGCCGCTGGATCGCGGACTACTACGGATGCAGTATCGAAAGCGTGATCCGCGCGCTTTTACCGGAGGCCGTGCGCACCGAGGAAAATTCGGCCAAGATCCGCAAGACGGTGGTGCTCGAAAAAGATCCCCCGCCGGAAGTTCTGGCAAAGATCACCAAGCGGGCACCAAAGCAGGCCGCAATCCTCGCGCTGCTGGCCCATGCCGCGGACCGCAGGATTCCCCTGGCCGATCTCGGCGAAGGCGCTTCCGCATCGGTGAAGTCGCTGGTGAAGCAGGAGCTGGTGGTGATGATCGAGGAGGAGGTCCGGCGCGATCCCGAGGCGGATGGCGTCGAGGAAATCCTACCCGATACACCCCTCCTTCTAAACGAGGAACAGGCCGCCGCTTTGGAAGTGGTGCTTGAATCGCTCCGCACGCCGCCGTCCGAAGCCCGCGCGCCGATTCTCCTCTACGGCGTGACCGGTTCGGGAAAGACGGAGGTCTACCTGCAGGCAGCGCGGCGGACGCTCGATCTCGGCAAGACCGTGCTGGTGCTGGTGCCGGAGATTTCGCTCACGCCGCAGACGGTGCGCCGCTTCCGCTCGCGCTTCGCCGATATCCAGGACCAGGTGGCGGTGCTGCACTCGAACCTCTCGCAGGGCGAGCGCTTCGACGAGTGGCACCGCATCCGCAAGGGCAAGGCGCGGATCGTGATCGGTGCGCGCTCCGCGGTTTTCGCTCCACTGCCGGACCTCGGCTTGATCCTGGTCGATGAGGAGCACGAGAACTCTTACAAGCAGGACCAGATCCCGCGCTACCATGGCCGCGATGTGGCGGTGCTGCGCGCCAATCTGGAGGGCTGCACCATCGTGCTCGGCTCTGCCACACCCTCGCTGGAGTCCTTCCAAAACACCCTCGAAGGGAAGTATAAGATCGTCCGTTTGCCGAAGCGGGTTGATGGCCAATCGCTGCCCCTGATCCGGGTGCTGGACATGCGCCTGGAGGCGAAGAAGCACAAGGGCGGCATGGCGATTCTCTCGGACCGCCTGCGGGTCGCATTGGAGCAGCGGATCGCGAAGAACGAGCAATCGATCCTCTTCCTCAATCGCCGCGGCTTCGCTCGCTCGCTGCAATGTCCCTCCTGTGGACAGGTGTGCATGTGCCCGCATTGCTCGGTGGCGCTGACCTATCACCGCGAGGACGAGCGCCTGATGTGCCATATCTGCGGGCATCAGGCGATCGTGCCGAAGAAGTGCCCCGAGTGCCGCGACCCGGCGATCGCCCTGCAGGGCTTCGGCACGCAGAAGGTGGAGGAGGTGCTGGCCAAGGTGCTGCCCGCCGCGAAGATCGCGCGCATCGATGCCGACGCGATGCGCAAGAAGAACGCGCTCCGCGACCTGCTGAATGCCTTCCAAGCGCGCAAGATCGACGTGCTGGTCGGCACGCAGATGATCGCGAAGGGCTTGCACTTCCCGAACGTCACGCTGGTGGGGATTCTCAATGCAGACATCGGCCTGCACGTGCCGGATTTCCGCGCGGGTGAGCGGACTTTCCAACTGATCACGCAGGTGGCGGGCCGGGCCGGGCGCGGTGAACTTGAAGGCGAGGTGATCGTGCAAACCTTCACGCCGCACTCGCCGTCGATCCAGTTTGCGCGTCATCACGATTTCGATGGCTTCGCCGAGCAGGAGTTGGAGTTCCGCCGGCAGTTCGAGTTCCCGCCCTTCGCCCATTGCGCGATGCTGACGGCGCGCTCGACCCACGAGCGGCGGGCGGAGTTCACCTTGCAAACCCTGCACCGGCGCCTCAGCGAAGACTGCCCGCCCGGGATCTCGATCGGCGAGCCGCTACCCAGTCCGCTGGTGCGGTCGCACGGGCAATTCCGCTTTCAACTCATGCTGCGCTGCATGAAGGCGCGGCTGCTCACCCGGCATGTGCAAGGGGTGCTGGGGAAGATCACGCTGCCGGAGGACGTGACCGTGGTGTTCGATATGGATGCGTGGAGTTTCACGTGAACCCGGGGTCACAGCATCGGCCTTGCAAGTGGGGGGATGCGGATGCAGAATCAAAGCATGGAAAAAGCCGCCAAGTTCACCGCCCGCATCCTGCGAGATGGCGATTGGTTCCTGGCATTTTCGCCGGAATTCCCCGAAGGAAATGGCCAGGGTTTGAGCGAGGAGGAGGCCTTGGAATCTTTACGGGATTCGATCTTGCTGCTTATTGAGGACCGCCGTCAGGACGCGGAAGCGAGTCTAGGGAAGGGTGAAAAGCTGGTTCCTCTCCCCCTTGGATGAAGCGGAAGGAGCTCATCCGCCATCTGGAATCGCACGACTGTCCTTTGAAACGGGAAGGCGGTTCGCACTCTATTTTTTGGAATCCGGCTACTGGCAGACGTGAGCCGGTGCCGCGTCACGCGGAGATTCCTGATCTGCTGGCCAAGAAGATCTGCCGGGCTTTGGAAATTCCCGAGCCTTAGGATCTTCCCGGAGCGCCGGGCGCGTGTATTGCTTCTCTACGCTATGCCTTGGAGCATCCACCTCGCCGGCCATCACCACAGCTTCCGCGATCTCCGCACGCTGCTGGCCAAGGCGACCCCGCATCGCTCCGGAGATGCTCTCGCGGGCTTGGCTGCGGAATCCGCGGAAGAGCGGGTGGCGGCCCAGTATCTCTTGGCGGACCTGCCCTTGGCGCACTTCCTTGAAGATCCGCTGATTCCCTACGAGGACAACGAGGTCACCCGCCTGATCGTCGATCGCCACGACGCCAACGCCTTCCACACGGTCTCCGCGA
This sequence comes from Luteolibacter sp. Populi, assembly GCF_040801775.1. Lineage (GTDB taxonomy): Bacteria > Verrucomicrobiota > Verrucomicrobiia > Verrucomicrobiales > Akkermansiaceae > Haloferula. The sequence continues at coordinate 2,870,020 of NZ_CP161812.1, read as the reverse complement.
TGTCCGTCGGAGAATTCCGCGATTGGCTGCTGGCCTACGAGACGGACTCGAAAGCACTCGCCGCCGTCGCGCCCGGGTTGACGCCGGAGATGGTGGCGGCGGTCAGCAAGATCATGGCGAATCAGGATCTGATCTTGGTCGCCTCGAAATGCGAAGTGGTGAGCCGCTTTCGCAATACCCTCGGCCTGCGCGGCCGCTTGTCCGTGCGACTGCAGCCGAATCACCCGACGGACAACATGCGCGGTATCGCCGCATCAATGCTCGATGGCCTGTTGATGGGCTGCGGGGACGCGGTGATCGGGATTAATCCCGCGACCGATCAAGTTTCCACTACCTGCGCGCTGCTGCACCTGATGGACGACCTGATCTCACGCTACGAGATCCCGACCCAGTCCTGCGTGCTGGCGCATGTGACCACACAACTTCGGGCCATCGAGCAAGGTGCGCCGGTCGATCTGGTGTTCCAGTCGATCGCCGGGTCGCAGGCCGCGAACAAGAGCTTCGGCATCAATCTGGCGCTGCTGGGCGAAGCCAGGGATGCGGCGCTGTCCCTCGGCCGCGGCACACTTGGAAACGACGGCATGTATTTCGAGACCGGCCAAGGCAGCGCGCTCTCGGCGAACGGCCATCACGGGATCGACCAGCAGACCATGGAAGCGCGTGCCTACGCGGTGGCGCGGGAGTTCTCACCGCTGCTGGTGAATACCGTGGTCGGCTTCATCGGCCCGGAATACCTCTACGATGGCAAGCAGATCATCCGCGCCGGGCTGGAAGACCATTTCTGCGGCAAGCTGCTCGGCCTGCCGATGGGCTGCGATGTCTGCTACACGAACCATGCCGAAGCCGATCAGGACGACATGGACAACCTTCTCACCCTGCTGGGCGTGGCCGGTTGCAATTACATCATGGGCGTGCCCGGTGCGGACGACATCATGCTCGGCTACCAATCGACCTCGTTTCACGATGCGCACTATCTGCGGCAAGTGCTGAACAAGCGCCCCGCGCCGGAGTTCGAGGCATGGCTGGAGAAGGCGGGCATCGCCGACAGCCAAGGCCACTTGCGCGACAACCCACCGGCGCTAGCGGACGCACCGCTCGCCCTCGGTCTTATGCCATGAGCGAGGAACTCGGGCCATCCCTGCGCCAATGGACGGACGCCCGGGTCGCGCTCGGGCGGGCGGGCGGCTCGGTGCCCTGCCGCAGCCTGCTGGATTTCCGGCTTTCGCATGCGCGGGCGCGGGATGCGGTACACCGGGACTTCGATCCCGCGGCGCTGGCGGTGGAGCTCGAAGCGAGCGGCCTGCCCCTCCTGCTGGCACCCTCCCGGGCCACCGATCGGGCGAGCTATCTTCAGCGACCGGATCTGGGCCGGTGTCTGTCGGAAGGGGCGCGAGAAGCGCTCGCGACGGCGGTCGTGCCGGAAGGCTACGATCTGGTCATCATCCTTTCCGACGGGCTATCCGCGGATGCGGCCCACGTGCAGGGCCCGCCGCTGCTACAGGCATTGCTGCCGCTGCTGGAAGGATGGCGGCTCGCGCCACTGGTCATCGCACCTTTCGCGCGGGTAGCCCTTCAGGATGAAATCGGCGCGGTGCTCGGTGCCCGCGCGGCGCTGATTTTGCTCGGGGAAAGGCCGGGACTCGGTTCACCGGACAGCCTCGGAGCTTACCTGATTCACGGGCCGCATCCCGCTTGCACGGATGCCGACCGGAACTGCGTTTCGAATATCCGGCCTGCGGGACTGCCTCCGGGGGCTGCCGCGCTACGGATTGCCTGGCTGCTACACGAGGCCCGCCGGCTCGGTTTCAGCGGCGTGGACTTGAAGGATCAAAGCCCCGGGCAGGACGGCATTTCGCTGCCGTCGTCCTAGTCCGCCGGATTTGATCTGCCGCGCCGGGGCTGGACGCGGAAAGGCCGCCCGGAGCATCCGGACGGCCTTTCTTCAACGGACGCCGGAGGGATTCAGGGAGTGACGATCAGCCGCGCGAACAGCTTTGTGCCGGGGAGTGCCAGCGCGCGGGGGATCTGGACGGTGACCCGGTCGGTCCCCGCACCGTGGAAATCGTTTTCCACCGTGATGATCACCGGGGTTGCGCCCGGCTGACCGTTCGCGGCGACGGTCCAACCTCCTAGATTGCTGCCATACTGCACCTGCGGATTCGAACCGACGGAGGCGTCGGTGCGGCGGAACACGAAGTTCAGGTGCGTGGGGCTGACGGTCAGCGTTGGCAGCAAGGCGTTGGAATTCGAAGCCGGTGGAGAGGGATCCCCGCCGAGGACGAACTCGATGCCGTTCTGGATGCCGTCCATGTCCGAATCGGCGTTGGCACCGGCACCGGTGATTCCGTTGGCCGACTCGAAGCTGGCGTAGGCATTGCCCCCGACGACTTGGATCGTGCCGTCCACCGCGAAGTTCGAGGTGTTCCACGTCAGTCCACCGGCCAGGGCCGCCGCGCTGAAGTCGAAGGTCGGAGTCCCCGAGCGGGATGCGAAGTCCGCGATGTTATAAACCTCGCCGCCGGCGGGAGTGTAGCCACTGAGGGTTACCTTGATCGTCCCGTTGGTCGCCAGTGCCCCGGTGACATTGACGCGTCCGGCCGCGGCGGCCCCGGTGACGGGGATGTCGAGGGTGGAGCCAGCCTGCAAGGTCAGACCGCCCGCGAAGCCCATGGTGCCGGTGGGGCGCACCGTGGATCCCGCGTCCACCGTCACGGTGCTGCCGCCCGCGGTGCCGCCGCCGGTCAGGGTGGTGTTCCCGGTCAGGGAGAAGGCACCGTTGAAGGAGGAAACACCCCCGATGGAGAAGGTGCCGCCGCCGTTGACCGTCAGCGCGCCCCCGCCGGTGAAGGCTCTGGGGGCGGTCACCGTGAAGCCTGACGTGTTGATCGTGGATACCGTGGCTGTAGTGAGGACGGGTGCCACGTCGAGCGGCAGGTTTGCTCCCGCGATCACCGTGCCGCCGCCGAAGTTCACCGCGGTAGTGGCATTACGCTGGATCATCCCCCAGGTGGAGGTCAGGGCCAGCGTGCCGCCGTTCAAGCTGACGGTGTCGACACCGGCGGTGTCCACGCGATTGTCCAATACCACGAACTTCGTGCTGACGGCACCGCCGCTCTGGATGAAGGAACCGGTCCCGTCCACCCCGACATAGATGCCGCCGACTTGTTCGCCGGTGCCGGAGGGAGTGGCGGTTGGAGCCGCCGTCAAGGTGAGGGTCCCGCCGCTCATATTGTAGACGCTGCTATTGGTGACGAAATGCCCGATGCGCATCCCGCCGGTATTGACCGTGATGTCGCCGCCGGTCTGATCCACCACGCCGGCCCGGGAGGCCATGTCGCCCAGGTTGTATTGGCGGGCCACGATCGTTGCGCCCGCTTCGACCGTCAGCTTGGAGACCGCAGCCGCGGTGCCGCCGCCGGAGCCGACGGAAAGCAGCGCGAGATCAAGGGTGTGCCCGGTGCCGATCACCAAGCCGCGGTCGGCCGGCAGGGTAGTCCCCATGTTGGCGTGGATTTCAGCACCGGTTCCCATCACGGTGATCGCGGGCATCACATACTCGCCGGGAGGTTGGTGGAAGCGCAGGACCGAGGGCTGGGCGTTGGTGCCGAGCTGGAGCGGCACGCCGCCCAGATCGCCGGCCAGGGTTCCGTCGCCGATCTGGAATGCCTTGGCCACCGCGGAGGTGCCGCCGCCGCCGACGATGATCTTGTCCAGCGTGGCCGCGTCCACCGTCCCGGTGAAGGTTATGTTCTCGGCAAATCCGAAGTTCGATCCGGTGATGGTGAGGATGTCATCCCCGCCGCCGGAAGTTGCGCCGCGGAGCGTGACTCCGGAGAGCAGGCCGGTGCTGGAGGACCCGATCTTCGACGCCCCCTTTACCGTGATGATTGAATTGCTGATGGCTCCGTTGCCGTCGATGCGGATCGCACCGAGGGTCGACAAGGAGGCGTCCTCAACGAAGCCGTTGCCGGTGATGGTCACATCGTTGGTCAGGATCGCCGCCGCGCCGTTCGGCCAGAGCTGCGCCCCGGATTCGATCACGATGTCCGCCGTGCCCAGCCTGGACGGTATCCCGCTCGCCGCCGCAATCCGCCAGGATCCGCTCACTGGACTTTCGAGGATGAAGGTTCCGGCGAAGTTCGGGCTGTTGCCGTTCAGGATCACCTCGCGGAGACCGGTCGATCCGACCGCGGCGTGAGGATTGAGCCGCACCGTTCCGGTTCCTGCGAAATTCGCCGCAACCGTCAGGTTCGCGTCGTTCTGGAAGAAGCGCAGGGCACCGGGGCCCGACACGGTCAAATCGCCGCCCAGCGAGTTGATCGGTGCTGCGGCTCCCAGGCTGAGCACCGTCCCCGCGGTGGCGATGTCGAGGGTGCCGCCGCTGGTCCCGACGCTGAGCGTCTTGTTCGTCGTTTCGGAAGGACCGCTGAGAGAAAGCGTGCCACCATCGATCAGGATATTGTTTCCCGTTCCGAGCGCGGAAGGCTGGCCAAGCATCCCGATCATGGGCACGGAGAGGATTCCTCCGTTGATCGTGACCGGACCGAAGAAGTCGTGTCCGGTTCCGCTGATTGTCAGGGTCCCGGTGTTCGTTTTGACCAGCTTGGAGGCACCGCTGATGATGCCGGTCCCGGCGAAGGTGAAGTTTTGCGCGGAATCCACGTTCACCGTTCCGGGGATCAGGGTGCCCGACAGGTTGATCGGCGGCACGGCCGATCCACTCGTGAAGTTCACGGTGTCGAGGTTCATGAAGGCCGAGGCCGGTCCGCCGTTCGAGAATGCCGCGGTCGAGTTGAGGTCCCAGGTATTGGTGGTGCCGTTGCCGACCCATTCGAGGAACGCGGCGCTTCCGGTGACATCCAGCGAGACCGTGTTCGGGATCGTGGTCGTACTCAGGGCGAAGCTCTGGCGCGTGCTCGCGGGAAGTCCCGATAGGGTGAGATTCGCGCTCGAGCCGGTGAGGGTTCCGAGCCAGGAAATCAGCGGAAGCGAGCCCGGGAAGTATCCACCGGTGGTCGGGGTTACCTGAACTTCGGTGGATCCGGCGAAGCTCAGATCGCCTTCTGCGGACAGGGCATCGCCTAGGAATCCGGTTTCCCCGTCGACGTCCATCACGATGGTCCCGCCCCCCGCGAAGGATAGGTTGCCGGTGACGGTTGCGAGGGTCTGGCTGGCGATTGCCCCGTTGCGGACCGACTGGGCGATCTCGACATCCGCGCCTGCGCCGATGGTGACCGAGCCCATGACGTCGGCACCTGTCCCTCCGTTTTCACGCCCGAATCTCAGCAGATTGCTTACATTCTGGGGAGCAGCGAGCAATGAGGCATCGAGCACCGCTCCGGACGCCATGGTGATGTCCGCGGAGAGGAGTGGCAGGGTTCCCAAGCGCAGGGTGCCCCCCGCGATGTTGGTGGCACCGGTGAAGCCGATTGCTCCGTTCAAAGCCAAGGTGCCCGTGCTGGTTTTGTTAAGGGCCCCGGAGCCGTTGACCGCTCCGTTCAGATTGAGCGTCCCTCCGGGGTTGATGGCATTCGTCGGCGCGCTGAGCGTGATATCCCCGCCATACGCGGCCGTCCCACCCGAGCCGTGGGTGAAGTTGCCCCCGTTCAGGTTGAGGGCGCGGGTCATCGTATTGTTGTTTTCGTACAGGAGGAAGGTCCCGCCGGTGTTCACCGTGACGGTTCCCGTGCCGTCGAAAAACGAACCGGTTTCCACCCCGAAGGATCCCTGGTTGATGATGATATCGCCGCCACCCACGATGGTGGTGCCCACGAGTGAAACCTGACCTGTCCCGGTTTTGGTGATCGTGAAGCCGTTCTGGAACAGCCGTGCCGTGGCACCCCCGCCGCGGACATCCCAGCGGTTCGCGCCGCCGAAGGTGACGTTTCCGGTCAATTCCATCTGCTGAAAGACCTGGGTCTGACCGGCCCCCGTATTGACGATCGCACCCGCGCCGTCCCAGCCGGTGCCGGCCACCTTGATGTACTCCGTTCCGATGTTCAGGCCGTTGACGTTGAGGGTGCCGCCGGCTTCCACTTCGGTGAAATCGACCACCGTGGGCTCTCCCGGACCGGTGGTGGCGGTGGTCTGGAGATCCTTGTTGCCGAGGCTGCCGGCATTGTCCAAGCGGAGCGATGCGCCCGATTTGATTTGAACCGAGCCGCCGAAGGAATTCGCGATATTACCCAGGGCCATGGAGGCCGGCCCGTTCGGGGCGACGATCTCGAAACCATTGCTGGTATTGATCGCGCGATCGATACGCGCGATGATCACATTCGCAGCCCTAGGGTTGATGGTGAACGTCGGTTTATTGGCACCATCATCCAGATTCAGGAGGTTGTTGCCGCCGATGATATAGGCGTGCGACGCGGTGGCGGTATCCCGGAAGGTGAGATTCCCGATGGTGCGGAGGGAATTCACCGAGATCGTGCGGTCCGCGGTAATGTCGATGTCGAAGGTCGCGGTGGAACCCGAGCCGTCGGCAATGATATTTCCCTGCCAGTTTGCTGCGGTTGCCCAGTCGCCGTTGTTATTGAGCGTCCAAGAGCCGCTGGCTGCTTTTGCCCGATGGCCGGATAGCGAAAAGGCAAGTGCGATAGACATCACCGCTAGCGGAGAATAGCGGCGGGAGATTCGTACGCGGACGAAGGTGTATTTGGATTTCATGGGTTTTTGGGTCGGGGTCTATCAAATGGCGCTTTGCGGGCAGCTAATGGTGCCATCTCGCAAAAAAGGTGAGGGTAAATCACATTTTTAACGCCAATTAGCATCTAGTTGGACGAAGATGTCCTATCCCAGCAAGCCGTAAATTGGCTTTGTCTGCGAAAAATTGCGAATTTCTGTGGTTTCGCGACTATGCCCGAAAATCCCTATGGGATTGGCGGACAACAGCGCTCCAGCCAAGCGAGATACTCCGGCGATCCATTTATTACGGACAACGCCAGGATCTCGGGAACTTCGTAGGGATGGAGTTCGTGGATAGCGGCCTCCAACTCGGCATAGCGGGTGGTTTTGATGAAGGCCAGGATCTCGCCGGCCTGCTCGACTTTGCCCTCCCAGCGGTAGATCGATTCCACGCCCGGGAGAAGGTTGACGCAGGCCGCCACTTGCCTTTCCACCAATGCCGCGCCAATCTGTCGCGCCTGCTCGATGTCGGGGAAGGTGCAGAGGATGACGACGGCGTTTTCCATGGCTGCAAGCTAAGCCGACGAAAGGCCAAAAATGAACCGCCAAGACACCAAGAACTCCAAGTTTCCGATCCCTGCCTTGGCTGGGCGAGCTTGGTGTCTTGGCGGTAAATCCCTCCTTCTTCCGATTTGAAACCCGGCTTCCTTGATAAACTGCTCGCCCGGATCGACCGGATCGATCCGGCGGAGGCGCGCCAGCTTCTTGACCGGCTGGTGCGGGAGAAGGGGTTTTTGGAACAAGTCTTCGAGGCGCTGCACGAGGGGGTGATCGTGCTGGATGACGAAGGGGAGATCTCCTTCATCAACGGGGCCGCCTGCCGGTTTTTCGGGATCGATCCGGAGAATGCCACGGGGACACTGCTGCCGGCGCGGATTCCGGGGCTGGATTGGGACTCGCTGGTGAAGCCGGGGATGGTGGTGTCCCGGGACATCGAGATCTTCTATCCGGAGAACCGCTTCCTGAATTTCTACCTCTCGCCGATCCGTCATGACAACCTGCCCAAGGCGGCTTTTGGCTGGGTGATGCTGGTGCGTGACCTGACCACGACCCGGGCCGAGGCCGAACAGACGCTGGAGTCGGAGCGCTTGAACGCGTTGACCCTGCTCGCCGCGGGGGTGGCCCACGAGATCGGCAACCCGCTGAACTCGCTGGACATCCACCTCCAGCTCCTGGCCCGCAAGCTGCGCAAGCTGCCGCCGGGCGACCGCGGCCCGCTGGAGGAAAACCTCGCGACCGCCCGCAACGAGATCAAACGGCTGGATACGATCCTGCGGCAGTTCCTGCAGGCGATCCGCCCGACCACGCCGAACCGCGAGCGTTGCGATCTGCCGAAGATCCTGTCGGATGCGGTCAAGCTGCTGGAGCCGGAGCTCGAGGCCCGCGGCGTGGCGGTCGAGCTATCGCTGGCACCGGATTTCCCGCTGATGGAGGTGGATGCCGGGCAGTTCCAGCAGGTCTTCTACAACCTCTTGAGGAATGCCTTCCAAGCCATCGGTGGCGAGAAGGGCGTGATCCGGGTGCAGGCCAAGGCCAATGATTTCGAGGCCACCTTTACCATCGAGGACAACGGCACCGGGATCCCGCCGGAGCAGATGGGCTCGCTCTTCGAGCCCTACCGCACCACCAAGCAGTCCGGCACCGGACTGGGCCTCTTGATTGTTCGCCGCGTGGTCCGCGAGCACGGCGGGGAAATCGAGATCCAGAGCGAACCCGGTAGCGGGACAAGGGTTCTGATTCATCTGCCAAGAGGACCTAGGCCGGTAAGGTTGCTGGAGGCGGACCGGGTGATCGACATTGATTGAGAATGACGAATTCAGAATTTCCGAATGTCGAATGAAGTGTGTTCTTGAATGAAGGAGGGAGATTCCAGCAGAGAGCCGCGGCTGAGTGGTTGCGAGCTGTGTAATTCGCCGCGCCACCCTTGATTGCCCCTGACCTTCACCTTCCCTCTTAAACACACTTCATTCGACATTCGGGAATTCTGAATTCGTCATTTGGCCCGCCACTTCATTCGTCATTCTCTTCCATGACTCCCACCCTCCTCATCGCCGACGACGAACGCGCCACCCGCGACGGATTGCGCTCCGCCCTGGAGGAAGAATTCGACGTCTTCACGGCCTCGAACCACGCGGAGGCCATGTCCGTGCTGAAGTCCGAGCCGATCGACCTGCTGCTGACCGACCTACGGATGGGCGGGGATTCGGGGATGGATCTCCTGAGCGATGCCATGAAGCTGCCCACCCCGCCAGTGGCGATCATGATGACCGCCTACGGCTCGGTGGACACGGCAGTGGAGGCGATGCGGCGCGGTGCCTGGCACTTCGTGACCAAGCCGCTGAACCTCGACGAGGTGGAGATGCTGCTCAAGCGGGCCCTGCGCAACCGCAAGCTCGAGACGGAGAATACCCAGCTCCGCGCGCAGATTTCGGATTCCTCCGGCTTGGAGCGCCTGGCGGGGAAATCGCCGGCGATCCAGCGGGTGATCGAAGTGGTCCGGCAGGTCGCACCGACCCGGGCGACGGTGCTGATCGAGGGCGAATCCGGCACCGGCAAGGAGGTCGTGGCCCACGCGATTCATCGCCTGAGCGGGCGGCCGGCGGAGAAACTGGTGATCGTCCATTGCGCGGCGCTCGCCCCGCAGATTTTGGAGAGCGAGCTCTTCGGCCACGAGAAGGGTGCCTTCACCGGTGCGGTCCAGCGGCGGATCGGGCGCTTCGAGCAGGCCGATGGCGGCACGCTGTTCCTCGATGAGATCGGGGAGATCGATGCTTCGATCCAGGTGAAGCTGCTGCGGGCCCTGTCCGAGCGGACGATCGAGCGGGTCGGCTCGAACAACACGGTGAAGGTGGATGTCCGCCTGGTGGCCGCGACTAACAAGAACCTGGCGGCGATGGTCGCCCGCGGCGATTTCCGGGAAGATCTCTACTTCCGGCTGAATGTCGTGCGGGTCGGGATGCCCCCGCTGCGGGAGCGGGCGGAGGATATCGTGCTGCTGGCCGGAACCTTCCTGAAGGAATTCGCGGAAGAGAACGGGCGGCCGGTCAAGCCGCTGAGCGATGCCGCGATCCTCCGCATCATGGAGTATCCGTGGCCGGGAAATGTCCGCGAACTGCGCACCGCGATCGAGCATGGGGTGGTGATGAGCAATGACCCGGTGATCGACCTGCGGCATCTGCCCGCCTCGGTGCTGGGGGAGGCGCCGCTGCCGTCGCCCGCGGTGACGGTGCCGATAGATGGCAAAATCACCCTTGCCGCCCCCCGCGAATTCAACTTGCATGCGCTCGAAACCAGCGCCATCCGCTCCGCCTTGGCACAAGCCGGAGGCAACCGGACGCGGGCCGCCGAGCTCCTCGGCATCAGCCGCCGCACCCTCCAGCGAAAGCTGAAGGAGGAGGAGGTCTGAAGCCCCTGTAACGGCGCCCCGACCGATCCACATGAGCAGCCCCACGACCTCGCATTTCGAAACGGCGGTGATGATCCGCAGGATCTTGTTCTTCCTGTTCCTGATCAGCTTCACCCTGCTCAACCTCTTCCCCCTTTTCCGAGGCCTCGACACGCCGCAGGCCATGGAGCAAGCGGCGATCGCCCGCGAGATCGCGCGCGGGGAGGGCTTCGTGACCAAGATGGTCCGGCCACTCGCTTACTATGAGGCGCAGAAGACCAACAACGGCGGGCGGGTGCCTTTCACCAATTTCCGGGACACCTACCACGCGCCGCTCAATCCCCTGATCCTGGGAGCCGTGCTGAAGCTGGTGGGGGCCGACGAGCCAGGTGCCTGGCCGATGACCAACAACGAGTATATTTTCCCGCTCGATCGCATCGTCGCCTTGGTCTCGACCCTGTTTTTCCTGATGTCGATCGGGGTAACCTACCTGTTGGTGGGCCGGATCTTCGATCCCAAGATCGCCGGGGTCACGGCGCTGCTGATGCTGCTCTGTGACCTGATGTGGCAGTTTTCGCAGAGCGGGCTACCGCAGATGCTGCTGCTCCTGCTGTTTTCCTGCGGCCTGTATTTCACCTACCGGGCGATGGAAGCGGCCGAGGAGGGGCGTTCGAGCTTCGGGATGGCGCTGCTTGGCGGTGCGTTTTTCGTGCTGATGGCGCTGGCGCACTGGATCGCGATCTGGATTTTCCTGGGCTACGCGATCTTCGTGGCGGTGGCCTTCAAGCCGCGCGGGGCGATCGCCCTGGCGGGGCTCGGGATGCTGGCGATCGCGATCATTTTCCCGCTGATCCGCTCCAATGACATTACCGGCCAGCCCTTCGGCACCGGCTTCTACGTCTTCTACAATGGTCTGGCCGGCGGTGCTGAATCCGTGGTCATGCGCAACCACGACCTGCAGAGCGAGCCGCTGAGGCTCGACGGGCTGATCGTGAAGGTGCTGGGCACCACCTTGGTGCAGGCCTCGGACTTGCTTCCCTTCCTGGGCGGAATCCTCGCCGCGCCGATCTTCTTTCTGGCCCTGCTGCATCCCTTCAAACGCCGCACCATCGCGAGCTTCCGCTGGGGGATCCTGCTGATGTGGGCCTTCGCGGCGCTGGGGATGGCGGTATTCGGCATCGACCGCGAGCGTTCGACCAATCCGAATCAGATCCACATTCTCTTCGCGCCGGTGATGGCCGCCTATGGTCTGGCCTTCATCTCGATCCTATGGAGCCGGCTGGACGTGGTGGCAAACGTGCCCTTCCTGCGGAATGCCCACTTCATCACGATTATCGTATTGTCCGCGGCACCGATGCTGCTGACCACGCCGAACAAGGTGCGGCTGACCATGCAGTTCAGTAAAAACGGCTTCCCCTGGCCGCACTACCGCGCGGACGTCCTGAGCAAGAGCCTGCCGGAATTGATGAAAGTCCGGCGCGGCGGCGGGACGGAAGCGGCCAAGGTGGTGGTCTCCGACCAGCCTTGGGCGGTCGCTTGGTATGCCGATACGGTCTGCGTCTGGCTGCCGAAGAACAAGAAGGGCTTCGACAAGATGGAGGCCGATGCCGAAGCGCTGGGCACGCCATTCGCGGGAATCCTGACCACCCCCAGTTCGATCGAAGCCGGCACGCCCGGACTTGTCCAAGGCCAGTATTCCGATCTCAGCTCCTTGGTTTTCAACGGTTACATCTATTCGCTGACTTACGGCGGCCCGCAGAATCCCGTCTACAATATCATGCAGCTCGATTCGAAAACCCAAGGGCTGTGGGCACGCTACGGGTCGATGACCCGCCTGGTGGGAGGCGATTTCGTTTGGTATGGCAGCCGCAACACCGCGCAGGAGGAATCATCCCGTTGATGGCCCGCAAGAAAAACGACACCACGGCCGAGTCCGTGGAGGGAACCAGCTTCGAAAGCGCCCTCGATGAGTTGGAAGCCATCGTCGCGGCGATGGAGGAGGAGCAACTTCCGCTTGAGGAATTGGTGTCCCGCTACGAAAAGGGCTCGAAATTACTCGCGCGCTGCGAGACGGTCCTCGCCTCCGCCCGGAAACGCCTCCAAACCATCTCCGCGAAAGCCGCCGATGACGCCGCGGCGATTTCGGGGGCAGACGAAAAATCTCCGGATGAAAACGATGACGAACCTGCCGGCCACGCCACCGGCACCCCGGACGACCACGACGACGATGACGACATCCGCCTCTTCTGAGCATTCTGCCCTCGGCCCTCTTCTAGCGGCCATCCGATCGCCTGAAGACGTCAAAGCGCTTCCCGAGTCCGATCTCATCAAGCTGGCCGCGGAAATCCGCCACTCGCTGATCACCTGCCTGTCCCGCACCGGCGGGCACCTCGGGCCGAATCTCGGGGTCGTGGAGCTCTCCGTGGCGCTGCACCGGGTCTTCTCCACGCCGCAGGACTCCTTTGTTTTCGACGTGGCCCACCAGGGCTACGTGCACAAGATGCTCACCGGCCGGGCTGACCGGATCCACACGATCCGGACCTACGAGGGCCTGAACGGCTTCCTGCTGCGGACCGAATCCCAGCACGACAGCTACGGCGCAGGCCACGCTGGCACCGCGCTCTCCGCCGCGCTAGGGATGGCCGCCGCCAGAGATTTGGCGAAGGAGGACAGCCATGTGGTGGCGGTCGCCGGGGACGCCGCCTTCACCTGCGGGCCGACGCTCGAGGCGCTGAACAACATCGCCGAGACGACCAAGCGCTTCATCGTGGTGCTGAACGACAACGAGTGGTCGATCGACAAGAACGTCGGGGCGATCGCGCGCTACTTCAACGCGCTGCAGACCCACTCGACCTATGCCAGCGTGCGCAATTCGGCCGCGGATTTCGTCGAAAAGGTCGCGGGGAAGGCGGTCCGCAAGCTCGCCCACAAGGTCGAGGAAGGCGCGAAGAACCTGCTTTTCCCGAACGTCCTCTTCGAGAAATTCGGGCTGCGCTACTACGGGCCGATCGATGGTCACGACCTGCCGCTGCTGGTCCGCACCTTCGAGCATCTCAAGACGCTCAACGAGCCGGTGGTGCTCCACATCATCACCGAGAAGGGCCGCGGCTATCAGCCGGCGCTCGACAATCCGGGGAAATTCCACGGCCTCGGTGCCTACAAGATCGAGGACGGCTCGACGGACTTGTCCGCGACGCCGACTTGCTCGGACATTTTCGGGCGCACCGTCACCGACATGGCGAAGGCCGACGAGAAGGTGGTGGCGATCACGGCCGCCATGCCCGGCGGCACCAAGCTGGAGATCTTCAAGAACGAGTTGCCCGCGCGTTATTACGATGTGGGCATCGCGGAGGAGCACGCCGCGCTTTTCGCCTGCGGGATGGCGACGAAGGGCTACAAGCCCTTCCTGGCGATCTATTCCACCTTCATGCAGCGCGCCTACGACATGATCATCCATGACATGGCGCTGCAGGGTCTCCCGGTGCGCTTGTGCATGGACCGCGGCGGCTTGTCCGGCGACGATGGCCCGACGCACCACGGGCTTTTCGACATCGGCTACCTGCGCCCCGTTCCCGGGATCGTCCACATGCAGCCGGCCAACGAGGCCGAGTTCGTGGCGATGCTGAAGTGGATGTCGGGTTACGAAAATGGTCCTTCGGCGATCCGTTATCCGCGTGGCACGATCAATGGCTCCGCGCTGGACGCTCCGGTCGCGCCGATCGAACTCGGCAAGGCGATCGTCGCCGCGGAGGGCACGGATGTCGTGCTGATCGGTCTCGGCACGATGTTCGGCATGGCGGAGAAGGCCAAGGCGATGCTGGAAGAGAAGGGTCTCTCGGTCGCGCTGGTGAACCCGCGTTTCATCAAGCCGCTGGATAACACGGTCATCGAACGCCTGGCCAAGCAGTGCAAGGTGGTCTGCACCTTCGAGGATCACGTGCTGCACAACGGTTTCGGCTGCGGGGTGATCGAATTGCTTTCGGACGCCCACATCACGACTCCGGTCGAGCGGATCGGCTGGCCGGACGCGTTCGTCGAGCACGGCAAGCCGGACATCCTGATGAAACTCCATGGCCTGACCGCGGAGGCGGCGGTGGAGAAGGTGATGCGGTATTTCTAACGGACGCAGTTCGCCATGGCCGAGTTCATCGACAAGGTCGCGACCGAGTGGATCGAGGTCCGTGCCAAGCACGTCTGCGTGCGCAAGGGGCATCCGACCTTCGTGCAGTTGAAGCAACTCCGCGAACTGTTCGCGGCAGATGGCTTGCCGGTGGCGAGTGCTTTCTGGATCACCCGCGACAAGCGCATCCACTTCAAGCCGAACTTCCCGGCTTCCCTGCGGCCCGCGGTGCGGGCGATCATGGATTCGTAGCGCGAAGGGCGGCACGGCTCTAAACCTCGGAGAGGTTTCATCCTATAGCCCCGGGTTGGGCCGACGCGTCCTTCATAGCCCGTGGGCGGAGGAGGACGCAGGAGGTCCTACCCGGGGGAAAATGAGAGATATGCAACCCCGACGGGGGTGCAGCGGGCGTATGGGGCCATCCGTTCCCGCATCGGCTAAGGAGGAGCGCCAAGGCCCCCCGGCAGTCGTGCATGATGCATCCTTGCGAATGTAATCGGGCCGAACATTGCAAAATGCCGTTTGGGTCGGATAGCGCTTGAATGCAACCGATTGAAAATCAGGGATCGGCCCGGCAGGCACGGCGCTTGCGATAAGTGTTTTGCATGAAACACCTCCTTATTGGCGCAAGCATCCTTTCCGCCCTCGTCCTGACGCAGTGCGACAAGGCCGAGCATCAGGTCGCGAAGATCGAGAGCAAAGCCGACATGTCCTTTGCCAAGAACACCTTCGAGTCCTTGGCCAAGGGCGAAAGCTCCGTGTTCGATAAGATCGATTGGGCGATGCTCAACTCGATGGGCGAGAACATTGGGGCAGCTTACACGTTGCTGCCCTCCGAGACCCAAAAGCGGGATTTTGAAACCTCTTTCGTCACCCAGTTCGCCTCGGAATTCCAGAAGGCGGGCGGCACCCCGGATCAATTCACGAACTGGCGCGTGAGCGGCCATGACGATATCAAGACGGAGGTGGCCGCGGATTCCGGCACTGGAACCATCACGATCACCGTGACGGAGCGTGACGGGAAAGAGCGCGTCTCCGGCTTGGGCTTCATCCGCTGAACGGCGGAGTCCATCGCTTCAAGGAATGGCCGGCTTCCGGGGGGATGCCGGCCTTTTGGCGCTCCGTTAGATGCGCCGAAGAAGAATCAACCCGGCGCGAGGGTGGGGGCCACTGACTTTACTGCATCCATAAAGCAGGGAAATCCCGGGCTCCAGCCGCGCGCAGTCAGCTTCTTGTTAGAAACTTGCTTGTGGGTCCAACCGCGCTTCCGGTCGGGGTCGCGCGGGCCGGATGGGGGCAGGGGAAGGCTGAAGATCCGGCTCAGGGCTTGATAGCATTCGAGCTGGGTAAGCGGCACCGAGTCGGCCACATTGTAGGCTTCTCCCGGGGTAGGGCATGTCGCGAGCTTCAAGACCGCCGCGGCTGCATCGTCACGGTGGATCTGGTTCAGGTAGCGCCGGCCGTCTTCCTCGATCAGCGCCTCACCGCTCAGGAACTTCTTCAGGATCACGCTTCGGCTCGGTCCGTAGATCCCTGCCAGCCGTGCGACGATGCCGCCCTTAGAAAGAACCAAGTCCTCCGCCTCCCGTAGGATCTTCCCCGTCTCACGATCCGGTTCCGCAGGACTCTCCTCCGTAACCACCGACCCATCCACCTGCGCATAGACCGAGGTGCTCGAGGTGAAGAGCAGCGGCACGCCGGGGAAGCGCCCGGTGAGATTGCGGCAACCATCGAGGTATACCGCGCGGTAGCGATCCTCGCCACCCCGTCCGGAAGCGGCGCAGTGGACGATGAAGTCCGGGTTCGCCTGCAGGGCCGCCACGGAAGCCGGGGCGGAAAGATCGCAGGCGATTGAATCCTCGCCACCGGACAGCGACAGGGCAACGACCTCCCAACCCGCCCCGCGGAAGCCGCGGGCAATTGCCTCGCCCAGATAACCGTGGCCGCAGAGGAGAAGGGTTCGCACGAGGCTCTTTTCGCGCCGGGTGCGGCGGATGTAAAGGAGGCCGCGTATTTCGCTGGAGGTGCCGGGCGCCCTTCGAAAAAGCTGTCCCTCGCCCCATGACGGAAGACGACATCATCGCCCATATCGCCAGCCACTGCGCGGAGGTCCAGATCGAGATCGACCGGGGCAACCACTTCTTCTTCGCACCGGGAGAGAAGAAGTTTCCTTTCGTGACCTTGGTGATCAGCGACCAGTACGACAAGGCCTCGGACTTGAATCGCCCCGGCGTCTATCGCCTGAACATCGGCATTGAGAAGGAGACCTATCACTCCCATTTTGGCCGAGCGCCGGGATGGGCGGCACCGGATGGCGTGGTCGATACCGGCCATGATTTCACCGCCTTGGACCAACTCATGCCGCATCCCGTCTACGCGCCGATGAACTGGATCTGCGCCTTGAGTCCGTCCGGCGCGACCTTTGAAACTCTGAAGCCGCTGCTCGCCGAGGCCTACGAGATCGCGGTAAAGCGAAGTAGGAGCGATCCCCGTAGGCCCGCCCCATGCCTGCCCCCCGGGACCGCGGAGCCTCCGGCCCGCAGAACGGTCCCTTGATGAGTCGGCACGGAAAGGCAGGCAGCACCACGACGGCGCTACCCATACACGCCCTCGGCGTGCCCCCGGCATCCCAAGTGGCTTCTGCGGTGCAGAGCCTCCGCGGTGCCGGGCGCTGACGCGTCGATCTTTACGCAATATGGGCAAGGGGCGGGCCTACCCGATCGGCTTGATGTAATAACTCCGCGAGATCCCCTCGATGTCGTGATGGAAGTGAAATGCCTCCGGGCAATCCCTCTCCAATGCATCGAGCACTTCAGGAAGTTCCTCATGGGTCACGATCGTACAGGACCAGATGCAGCGGCTCTGCCGAGTAGCCGCCTATGCCACGCTGGATGGTGTAGGTGCGATGTGGCGCGGCTCCCGTGATGGCCTTGCCGATGGCGTCCGGCTCCTTGCTGAAGGCGGTGATCATCACCAGCTTGAACTTGCGGAAGAAGTTGTTGAGCGTCTCCGCGCCGGTGAAGATGAAGATGCTGGTGTACATCAGCGTGTTGATCACCGGCTCGATGTGCCGGGAACTGAAATACTCCATCGCCAGACCGAAGACGCAGGAAACCGCCGCGGAGATCACCGCGATGCTTCCGACCGGCTTCAGATATTTCATCGCGAAGTAAGCGCCGAGAATATCCTCATCCCCGGTCGATCCGCGCAGGCGCAGCGCCAGTGCCTTCGCCAGGCCGGAAAGAATGCCGCCGAAGAGGACGAGGATCAGGCGTTCCTGCTGGAAGTCTGCCATCTTCATCTCCGGCAGCAAGGGCAGGGTCAGCAGCACCATCCCGACCGTCAGCGAGGTCCGGATCGCGAAGGTCCGGCTGATCTTCCGGTAGGCGAAGATCACCAGGATCGCCTGCGAGATCCCGTAAAGGATCAGGAACAGGGAGTCCGTCTTGAAGTAGTAGCTCAGGGCCGCCGCGATGCCCTCGAAGCCGGTAAGGATGACCTTCGCGGGGAAGACGAAATACTTCAGCGCGACGGCATACAGCAGCCCCGCCGCGGCCATGCCGAGGTATTCAAGGACGCGGTGCCGCCGGTCGAGCCATGTGGAATTGATCAACGCGGGGAGGGTAGTGGGTTTGGAGGGATGGTCGCAAGAAAAGGTGGTTTTTTGGGCGCGAACTCCACAAAGAACGCAGAGTGAAATCCGAGAGCGATCAAGTCCAGGAGCTCATCGAGCACGAGATCCCGGTCGCGATCCAGGCGGACATCGCCAGGCTGCTCGAGCTGTGTTTTCCCAACACCTTCGAGGGCAGGACTTACTATAAGCAATTGCCCGACTTCCGATTGCTGCTTTGGAATCGCGGGATCTTGGCGGGTCAACTCGGCATCGATTCCAGGATGGTCAATATCGGCGGAGATATCCTGAGGGTGTTTGGGATCATCGATCTGTGCGTTCATCCCCAGCAGCGAGGCGAGGGGATAGCCTCGCTCTTGCTTTCAAAGGCGGAGAAAATCGGGCAGCTGCATGATCGTGATTTCCTCGTGCTGATGGCGGATCGCCACGAGGTTTACATGAAATCGGGTTTTACCCGGGTTGAGCCTGCCCACACCAAGTGGCTCGGCATCGACGAACGCAAAAGCGCGGGTGTGATCCAAAGGGATCTGGGAGACTGCTTCCTGATCAAGCCTCTTTCAAACCGACCTTGGCCAAGCGGCGAGATCGACATGCTAGGTTACCTGTTCTAGGTCGAGGGTTGTTGCCGGGCCCCTGCAACGCGGCTTCCAGCGGGGCGCACCAGAAGCCGGGTCAATGTGCGAGATCACAAGCGGCTTGTCAGGAGCTCCTCGCCGGTTTCGGTCGAGGACCGCTTCAAGAAGGCGTCCGGCTTCGGGCGCAGCTTTGAGCCGCCGATCAACGTTTCCCATTGCTCGTCCCCTTGGCAGAAGATGAGGAAGCGTGCGAAGTCCGCAACCTGCTCCCGCTCATTTGGCGGTACGGCCTCGCAAAGCTCGGCGATTTCACGGGGGTCCATGCGAGTAGAGGAGCGCTTTGCTATGCGGACTCGGCTTTGACGATCTCTCCAGCCTCGGTGGTCTTCGAATTCGGATTCTCGTAGTTTGCGACGGCCTCGACCAATCGTTCCTCAAACTTGAAAATGTCGAGCGGCACATTCAGAGGGAATTTCTCCTCGTTTTTCTCAGCGTCGAAGAGACCGATGTATTTTTGAGAGTAGTTGAAGCGAAGGCGACAGATCGGCTTGCGATTGTTGTCGTCAAGTAAAACGCCGCAGTAGCTCTTGGTGTCCCGCATCACCACGCGGACAGGCTGAACGTGTTTGGAAAGGATGGCTCTGACGATATGGAATGCTTCCGTCTCCTCGGAAGTGGTCACGACATCCTCTTCGCCAACTGGCGAGTTGTTGGAGGCTCTCGTCTCGGTAGGAGTAATGGAAGTTGACGCAGGGGCTCCGATATTGCCGTCGAGCGCCGATTGGATGCGCTGGGTAACGCGATCTTTGATGAATTCCTTGAAGGTGTCTCCGACTAGCTGGGTGAATTGAGTTTTCACTGCCAACGTGTAGGTCCCGCCGTAAACTTGTTTGGCGAAGTGTCTGACCAAATCGTCGGAAGGGGCCTCAAGCTCTTTAGACAGCAACGCTTGAATCTGCTTCTTGTATTTCAGTTCGCTGGCGGTGGTGAGAATTCTTCCCACATCAAAGGCGGACTTGGAGAACTTCCGTAATTCCTCGATTGCTCTTTGGTCGAGTGAGAGCATCGAAAACTCGAAGAACGGCTTCTCGTCCATCTTGTTGGGTGCCTCGATGTCAGTATAGAACTGGTAGTCGGTGCCGTTCGTCAGAATGGCAAACCTGGCGTCTGTCACGGAAAAATATCTGAAGAGTTGCGACGCGTGGTTGATGTGGAGCTTGGATCCCACGGGCTTGCATTCGATGAGGAGCGCAGGCTTCCCATCTCGCATGATGACGTAGTCGACCTTCTCGCCTTTCTTGGTCCCAACATCCGCAATGAATTCGGGAACGACTTCGGTCGGATCAAAGACATTATACCCGAGGCCGTTGAGGAATGGCAGAACCAACGCATTCTTCGTTGCTTCCTCGGTAAGGAGATGAGGAAGCTGCGAAGGAATGCGGGACGCAATCTGGAGGAGGTGATCGGAAAGATCCATGACGAGTCTCTATCTGATACAGGATATCTTCGCAAGACTGCGTTTCGAGGCTCAGATCGATATTCGGGATTTCTTTGACTCAGGCTGGCGTAAAGTCGTTGTGGCTCTCAGTCAAATTTGACAGGGAGATTTGACCGCAAATTATTCCATGGTCTTTCCTCCGTTCTCTCTGGCTTCCTCCTGTTCAAAGAATCCAAATGCCCAGACTATTTCCCGCGTCGTCCCGGTGACCTACAACTTACCCTTCGGATTGGACGGCGGCGATGCGCATGGGCGGAGCCGACGCTTTCTCCGTCGAGCGATCTTGAATAATCCTCCACCGCAAAGCCCTACCCCTTGACGGCGGGATAGCGGGTGGAACAGTCCTGCATCCCCCCGCATGAGGCGCTTCTACAGGACGCGCGTCGTTGACACCATTCCACCCGGCACTCGTGCCCGGCTGTTATGAGCCGTCCCTGTGGGAGAAGAGCGTCTGTTTCGCTTCTTGAAGAAAGTTGGGATTACTTCGGAATCTCATTCAAGGTGTACCAGCCCTCATCGTGCCACAGCTTCGCTCCGCTGGAGGACTTAACCCCTTTGGCCTGGAGATGGTGGACATGGCCTTGAACCATTCCGTCGACCTTCAACTTCACCTTCTTCTTGTCCGGAGAGACGCTGATGCCGGTGATCTTCGGCGTGACATGATCGACTTCCGGAGAGCCGTATTCGGCGCGGTAGACGTAGGTCCAGGCGTCCATGGAATAGGACTCGGTCTTGCCCGCAGTTGCCGGATCGACGGGTTCGGTGAAGGTGACTTCAAAGCCATCCTTCAGCGCGGAGATGGTCTGCATTTCGAAGGGTGTTTTGCCAGTCCAGCGGACCCGCTCGAAGGTGAAGGGCTTGCTGCCGTTGGAGGCCCAGCCGCGGTTGGTGCCGCCGATGAAGACGGTGCCGTCCTCCGCCTGGCGGACGGGGACGATGCCGGCTTCGAAGCCACTCAGGAAGTGGAAGACGGCACCTTGGTAGACACCGTTGACCCTCTCCAGGCAGACGCGTTGCAACTCGGACTTCGTCTGCTCACCGATGTAGAGTTGCTTCTCCCAAGGGCCGAACTTGCCGCCGGTGGTGTCGCAGGCGATGCCGGAGGGCGAGTTCCCGACCTTCGCATGCGGGAGAACCACTGCGGGGGGCACGAATTCCGGGATGCGCTTGCGTTCGTTGATGATCCGCGAGTTGTCGTTCGGCTGGGTCGGACGTGCGCCAATGGCCTTGGTGTCGGCGTAGAACTTGTTGCCTTCGGGATTGCCCTGGAAGGAGCCCGGCTTGAGCCACTTGAGGGAGGATGAGCCGTTCCAAGGGCCTTGGTTGTCGGTGTAGAAGGCGTCGCCATCGGCATTGAAGCCGATGCCGCCCGGCGAACGGATGCCGGAGCAGGTGGGGATCATCTCGCCCTTCGGGCTGACCCGCATGCACCAGCCGCGGAAGGGGGACTCCGCGGTGAAGGAGCCGGTGAGGCAGAAGACCGTCCAGATGTTGCCCTCCTTGTCCGCCTCCGAGCCGAAGGCGTATTCGTGGTAGTCGCCCTTGATGCCCCAGTCCGAGTTGATCGTCTCGAAGACGTCGGCCCTGCCATCGCCATCGCTGTCCTTGATGCGCGAGACTTCGGGGCGCTGGGTGAGATAGAGCCAGCCGTCCTTCCAGAACATGCCGAGCGGCTCGTGCAGGCCTTCGGCGAATTTTGACCAGGTGACCTGCGTGAGGTCGGAGCCGTAGGCACCGCTGCAGATCCAGAGATCGCCGCGGCGGGAGGCGACGGCTACCTTCTGGTCCGGCATCAGGGCGATCGAGCCGAGTTCCAGGATCTCGCCTGGAGGCATCGGGATCTCCTCGCGGGTGTAGAAGTCGGACTGCTGCTGGGCTTGGGCAGCGGTAGCCAAGGCGCAGAAAAAGAAACCGCGAATGGACGCGAATGGACGCGAATCAATCAAGGGCAGCCTACCTTGGAACTTGGAACTTCTTACTTGGGACTTCGACTTCGGGGTGAACTTCATTTCCACGAGTAGGTGATGGTGGCGGCTTGGCCGGGAGTGAGCTTGAGGAAGGCTTTGCCGTCGCGGCTTTCGAGATCGGCGTGGTCGGTTTGGAGGCTTAGCTTGTCTCCTAGCAGGGTGGCCTGGCCTTCCTTTTTAACGGCCAGCTTCTCGGCGATCAGGATGCTCAGAGGCCCACCGCCGGTGGTGGTCAGGGTGCGGACCAGTGTGGGCGCGCCGTTAGCGGTGCCGGGCTTCCAGCTATCGAGCACGAACTGCTTGCCGACTTGCACGGAGAAGGTCGGGTTGCCGGCGGGATCGAGCTTGTAGCCGCGGAAGCGGGCTTCTCCGGTGAATGCCGGCGAGCCGGCGAGCTTTACGACATTCTCGCCGGCGGGAGCCTGGTTGCCTTGCCCGCGGTCGGTCCAGTGGCGGGAAGCATCCATGAACGCGCCGGTCCAGATCAGCTCGGGGGCGCAGTCATCCGCGCTGTAAACGAGGTTCACGCTGCCCGGGAAGCCGATGCCGATGCCGCGCGGCGTGGTTCCTTCGATGAAGTTCCGGTAGACCACCGCGCGTCCGTTCTGCGGCGTGAGAGGGATCGGTTCGCGGCCACCCTTGATCGAGGTATCGGACAGGCTTTTCCAGCCCGGCACACTGGCATTCCGCCAGGCAAGGGCGATGCCTTCGTTGCCGTGGTATTCGAAGTATTCGACCCGGATCTTATGGACTCCGGCTTCGAGCTTGATCGAGCCATCCTGGCCGCGGCCGCCGTCCATGGGGCCGGTGCCGGTGACCTCCGCAACTTTCTTGCCATCAAGCAGGACGCGCGCGCCGTCATCGGCATCGAGGCGGAAAAGGTATTCGCCGGCCTCAGGGGCGGTGAGATCGCCTTCCCAGGTCATGCCGAAGAGTTCGGTAAAGCCGGCCTTCTTGATGCTGATCTTGCCGGAGTGTTCTTCCTCGATGTTACCGGCCTTGAGCTTGGAGAAGTCCGGGAGCTTCTGCCATTCCCCCTGATAGACCTGCGAGATGAGGTTGGCGATCGGCGGCGCGGGCGGCGGGAGGGGATGGAGCTTGAGGATTTCGGCTTGGGTCCAGGGAACCTTGCGGTCCGCGGTGGCGGCGCGGGTGGCCTTGACGAAGTCCGCGGTCACCGCTTCGGCCTTGTTGCCCCATGAACTGCGGGCATAGCTGAGGATGGCGGCGATCTGGTCGTCCGGCAGCACGCCGCCCTGCGGGGGCATCTCGAGGTTGAACTTGCGGCCATCGACCTCGACCTCGCCATGAAGGCCGTGGAGGACGAGCTTCACCGCGCGGGCGGGATCGCCCCGCACCCAGTCACTGCCGGCGAGCGGCGGGAACTGGCCGCCGGTGGCTCCCTTGCCATCCACGCCATGGCAGGCGGAGCAATAGAGGGTGAAAAGCTGGCCGCCATCCTGGGCATGGAGCGGCAGGGCAAGCAGGGTGGCGAGGAGAACGGCGCGTAGCATCGTGGAAGGAAAACGGATTGAAGATGCAAGGGCTATCCCGCGGATGGGGGAAATGACAGAGATTCCCGGGTCCCCAAAACGGTGACATGCCGACCGGGTTCGGGAAGCAAGTCCCGCCAGCGGCCATCGAGGCGGCTAGCTCCGGAATACTTTGGCGAGCGCCAGCTCCAATCCGGGAAGGATCGCGGTCGTGATCGCCGGATGGGTTCCGTTCTCCAACACGGCAACAGGTTCGTTCTGCTGTTTGGAGAAATCGAAGACTTCGATGGTTTCGGCATCCGGATGGACCAGCCAGAGTTCCTTCACGCCGTGACGGGCGTAAATTTCCCGCTTCACCTTGCGGTCGCGGCGCGCGGTGGATGGCGATAGTACCTCGATGGCGAGGTCGGGAGCGCCTTCGGCCCCTCGGTCGGAGAGCAGGTGAAGGCTCTCCTTCGCGAAGAAGCTGAGGTCCGGACAGAGCACGTCGTGTTCTCCCAGATGGACGTCGAAGGGTGCCATATATAGCTCTCCCGCCGGAGAAGCTTCGAGGTGCAACTGTATCAGAAAATACAGGCGTTGGGCTACCCACTGGTGACTGCGGAAGGGGGAAGGAGCCATGATGATTTCGCCGTCGATGAGTTCCGCGTAAGGGGGGCCTTCACCGAGCGCCATGAAATCGGCGACGGTTTTCTTCCCTTCGATGACGGCGGCCATGGCAACAAGCTAGCAGAAGGTCCGCTGAGGCCAAGGCGGGAGTTCGGTCAGCGGGCCGGGCGATGGGCGCGGTAGTAGCGCTCCAAGCCTAGCGCCACGCAGTCCGCATACTCGCGGAAGATCGAGGGGCGGAGTTTCCCGGCGACATCGCGCAGGCCTTCGTAGTCGCCGGCTTGGATGCGGGTGTGATCCTCCTGCGAATTCATCACGTAGGGCTCGTAGTAGGCCACAGGGCAGCGGTAGAGGCGGTTGGCGAGGAGGTTGCGGGCCCAGAGGTAAGGATTGGCATCGACATCGCGGGCGCTGCTCAGGCCCGGCGTGTAGAGATAAGGCGGCATGGCGGTTCGCTCCACGAAGGCGCTGGCGGCACTGGTGGCGATGGCGGCCTCCTCATCGTGGATGCCCTGCAGGAGCTTCAGGAGGAGATCGTGGCGTTCGTCCGGGCGGGAGACTTCCTCGCCGGTGTAGCCGCCGTTCAGGATCATGTGGAAGTGATTGGCGGGGACCAGGGTAGGGGAGGCGGGATTGCCCCAGGCATCGGCATTGAAGTGCAGGCAGAGGGTGAGGTCGGGCTGGATGGTCTCGTTCACCCGCTTCGCCCGGGCGCGGATCTCGGCTTTACGGTAAAAGAGCAACTCGGCCTGTTTGGCGATGTTGCCGGGAGAAGTTCCGGTGCTCACTTGCGACCGAAGCATTTCGGGGCGGAGTTCGGTCACTGGTTCGAGCTTGTCGCGGACGAGGGTGACGGTGGCGCCAAGGGCTTCGAGCTGCGGCTTGAGCAGTTGGGCGACCCTGAGCGTCATGGTGCCTTCTTCCACCGGCTGGGAGCCGGAGATCTGGAACCAGCGCTCCTCCATTTTGGCCCACGAGCCGCCAATGTGGCCGGGATCGATGGCGACCTTCAGGCCTTCCAAGGGCCTGTCCGCAGGGGCCGGGCCGAGCTGGGAAGGACTCCGCCAGAAGCGCGGCGGCGGGGATTCGAGCCCTTCCGGGGCGAAGCGCAGGCGGAAGATGTCCGCTGGATCGCGCGAGGTGCGGATTTTCACCTCGTCCGTGCCGACCTCGAACCACTCCCGCCACGCCGGGGTGAGGGTGAAGGTGCCGTCGATCAGGCGGAGAAAGGAAGCGCGCGAGATCGTGGACTGATAGTCGTTCAATTCCAGCCAGTTGGGCGTCGAGAAGAGGTCCGCTGTAGAGGTCGGGGGAGGAGGTGCTGGCGGAGCGGGATCGCGCGGACGGAGCCAGAGGATCAGGGCGAATAATCCGATCGAGCAGACGATCAGGAGGGGCAGGCTGCGGACTCTCATCGGGGATTTGACTTGGCGGGCCGGAGGGCGGGGGGGTAAGCCTCGCGGGCCCCCGATTTCATGGAGCCGCTGCGCATACTTTTTCTAGGTGACATTGTCGGTGAACCCGGTCGCAAGGCCGTGATCGAGCATTTGCCCGCGTTGCGCAAGGAACTGGACTTGGATTTCATCATCGTCAACGGCGAGAATTCGGCTGGCGGCCGTGGAATCACGCCACGGATCGCCATCGACCTCCTGCGGGCGGGCGCGGCGGTGATCACCACTGGCGACCATGTCTGGGATCAATCCGAGATCGTCGATTACTTCCCGACCGAGCCGCGCCTGCTGCGACCGATCAATTATCCTGCCGATACGCCTGGCCAAGGCTCGGTCGTGCTGGAGACGCCGAAAGGCCGGGTCGGAGTGATCCAGGCGCAGGGCCGCTCCTTCATGCAGCCGCCGCTGGAAAACCCCTTCCTGGCCGTGGAAGCGGAGGCCGGGCGGCTGCGGGCCGACGGGGTGCAGGTGATTTTCCTGGATTTCCATGCCGAGACCACCAGCGAGAAGATCGCGATGTGCTGGGCGCTGGACGGCAAGGTCTCGGTGGTGGTGGGAACCCACACCCACGTGCAGACGGCGGACGAGCGGATTCTGGAGGGCGGCACCGGTTGCCTGACGGACGCCGGGATGTGCGGACCTGATGCTTCCGTGCTGGGCCGTTCGCCGGATTCCGTGGTCTGGCGCTTCCGCACCGGCATGCCAACCCGTTTTCCGATTGCTTCCGGGCCTGTGAGACTCTGCGGCGCAGTGGCTGAAATGGACCCTGCGACGGGCCGTTGTCTCGAGATTGTGCGCTTCAACCGGCTGCTCGCGGTGAAAGAGGTTGCCACAGCCCTCACGGATTCCATCTAAGTGCTTGAAAATAAATCGGTATAGTCCAGATCACGATTTATCTTCTTTCAACCGAGATTTTTTTTGACAGTATGGCCGACCTTGTTCAACTTCCGCCCCGCTTTTCCCGGAATTGGCCGGTAAATTCGCGGGGGTTTTTCGTCTCACGAAGCCCCTCCGGATTTCCCTGCAGAACCCCGGGGCAGGCGGAACAGATCAGCCGTTAATTGCTCGTGTAGCTCAGGGGTAGAGCGCGTCCTTGGTAAGGACGAGGTCGGGGGTTCAATTCCCCCCACGAGCTCCAGCGGCAGCACTAGCGGACGAGGAGCCCACAGTCTCAAAGCGTAACCACCACAACCATGGCCAAAGAAGCATTCAAGCGGAACAAGCCGCACGTCAACATCGGCACCATCGGTCACGTCGACCACGGCAAGACCACCCTCACCGCAGCCATCACGAATACGCTGGCGGACAAAGGATTTGCAGAAAAGAAGAGCTACGCCGACATCGACGCCGCTCCGGAAGAGCGCGAGCGCGGTATCACGATCAACACCGCTCACGTCGAATACGAGACGGAGAAGCGCCACTACGCCCACGTGGACTGCCCCGGTCACGCCGACTACGTGAAGAACATGATCACCGGCGCCGCCCAGATGGACGGTGGCATCCTCGTGGTGTCCGCCGCCGACGGCCCGATGCCCCAGACCCGCGAGCACATCCTGCTTGCCCGTCAGGTGGGTGTGCCAGCGCTCGTGGTGTTCATGAACAAGGTTGACCTTGTTGACGACGCCGAGCTGCTCGAACTCGTCGAAATGGAAGTCCGCGACCTCCTTTCGACCTACGAATATCCGGGCGACGAGATCCCGATCGTGATGGGTTCCGCGAAGCTCGCCCTCGATGGCGATGCAGCGCAAAAGGAAAACATCTACAAGCTGATGGAAGCCGTCGACTCCTACATCCCGGAGCCGGAGCGCGCCATCGACAAGCCCTTCCTCATGCCTGTGGAAGACGTGTTCTCGATCGAAGGTCGTGGAACGGTCTGCACCGGTCGTGTCGAACGCGGTGTCGTCAAGAAGATGGAAGAAGTCGAGATCATCGGCATCCGCGACACCCAGAAGACGACCGTCACGGACATCGAAATGTTCCGCAAGCTGCTCGACGAAGGTCGTGCAGGTGACAACGTGGGTCTTCTGATCCGCGGTCTGAAGAAGGGCGACGTCGAGCGCGGCCAGGTCATCGCCAAGCCGGGTTCGGTGAAGGCGCACAGCAAGTTCCGCGGTGAGATCTACGTCCTGTCCAAGGACGAAGGTGGTCGCCACACCCCGTTCTTCTCGAACTACCGCCCGCAGTTCTACTTCCGCACCACCGACGTGACCGGAAGCATCAAGCTGCCGGACGGCGTCGAGATGGTCATGCCCGGGGACAACGTGAACCTGGAAGTTGAACTGATCACGCCGATCGCCATGGAGCAGACCATGCGCTTCGCCATCCGCGAAGGCGGTCGCACCGTGGGTGCCGGTCGTGTCAGCGAAATTCTTTGACTAACGTAGGAAGACCCTCAGTCTGTCGCCCCGCGACAACCGGCTGGGACGAATTTCGGGGTACTTCGGCAACTTTGCCGGAGTGCCCCGCCATCGCCTCCACCGGTCACGAAGAATGAAAACGGAAGTAGCTCAATTGGTAGAGTAGCGGTCTCCAAAACCGTTGGTTGTGGGTTCGAGTCCCACCTTCCGTGCCATTTTTCATCTCAACTCTCTCTTTCTCAGGTAATTCCGGCATGTTCGCAAAAGTCTCACGTTTCGCAAGCGAAGTGAAAGGCGAGCTCCGCAAGGCCAACTGGCCTTGGGAGTCCGACCCGAAGATCAAGGGCATCAAGAAGTACAAGGAGTTGGTCGATTCCACCATCGTGGTGCTGATCGCCACCATCCTGCTCGCAGGCTTCGTGTCGTTTTGGGACTTCATCTGCACCACGGTGCTGACTTTCATCACGAAACTCGGTCACTGAGTCTCTTTTTTCCGGCTAGCTTTTTTCATCTCCCGTCATGCCCGCACCTGCTCCAGAAAAACAGTGGTACGTCGTCCATGTCCTTTCCGGACAGGAAGGGCGAGTGAAGGACCGCATTCTCCGTCAACGCGAGTCGGAGGAGATGGGGGACTACATTTTCGAAGTGCTGGTGCCGACCGAAATGGTTTCCGAGATCCGCCGCGGCAAGAAGACTTCCACCAAGCGGAAGTTCTTCCCCGGTTACATCATCGTGAACATGAACCTCCTGACTCCGGATAACCAGCTCGTCGAGAGGACCTGGTATTTTATCAAGGAGATGGAGGGGGTGATCGGTTTCGCCGGCACCAAGGACCGCCCGATCCCGATGCGCCAGAGCGAGGTGGACGGCATGCTTTCCCAGATCAAGGAGCGCGAGGAACACTCCCGCCCCGCCATCAGTTTCGAAGTCGGCGACACCGTGAAGGTGGCCGACGGACCGTTCCAAAGCCAGAACGGCATCGTCGAGGAAATCGACCCCGAGCGCGGCAAGCTGCGCGTGGCGGTGACGATCTTCGGCCGCTCCACGCCGGTGGAGCTTGAATACTGGCAAGTCGAGCGCGCCTGACGCTCCCATCGTTTTCGAACACCCGATCCCGCAATCCCTCTACCACCATGGCCAAGGAAGTCGTTAAAGTCATCAAGCTCCAGATTCCAGCTGGGGCCGCCAACCCGTCCCCGCCCGTCGGTCCCGCTCTCGGCCAAGCCGGTGTGAACATCATGGGCTTCTGCAAGGAGTTCAATGCCTCCACGCAAAGCCAAGCCGGCGACATTCTCCCGGTCGTGATCTCGGTCTACAAGGACAAGAGCTTCACTTTCATCACCAAGAAGCCCCCCGCGGGCAACCTGCTGAAGAAGGCCGCCGGTCTGGCTTCCGGATCCAAGGAAGCGAACAAGATCAAGGTCGGCAAGATCACCAAGGAGAAGCTGATGGAAGTCGTCGCCATCAAGATGCCCGACCTCAATACCAAGGACCCCGAGGCTGCCGCGCGCATCCTGGCCGGCACCGCCCGCCAGATGGGTCTGGAGATCGAAGGCATGTAAACCCTTTCCGCGCTGCTCCCCGGAGTGGTGCCTGAAACCGCAGGAGGGCTCCCAAGGGAGTCCGCCAGCACTGCAAAAACGAAACATGAAGAACCGCAGCAAGCGCTACACAACCGCCGCCGCCCTCGTGCCGGCCGGCAAGACCTACGGCTTGGAAGAAGCTGTCGGCACCGTGAAGAAATTCCCGGCTCCGAAGTTCGACCCGACCGTCACCGTTTCCTTCCACCTCGGCGTGGATCCCCGCAAGAGCGACCAGATGGTCCGTGGCTCCGTCGCCCTGCCGCACGGCTCGGGCAAGAACGTCCGCGTCGCCGTCTTCGCCGCCGGTGCCGCCGCTGAGGCCGCTACCGCGGCCGGTGCCGAATTCGTCGGTTTCGAAGAACTCATCAAGCGCGTCCAAGGCGGCTTCACCGACTTCGACGTCGCGATCGCCACCCCGGACGCGATGACCGAAGTCCGCAAGATCGCCCGTGTTCTCGGTCCACGCGGCCTCATGCCGAACCCGAAGACCGGCACCGTGACCGACGACACCGCGAAGGCGGTCAAGGAAGTCAAGGCCGGTCGTATCGACTACAAGCTGGACAAGAACGGCAACATCTCCGGGGCGGTCGGCAAGGCCTCCTTCACCGAAGAAGCGCTGGTGGACAACGCCCGCGCCTTCATCGAGAGCGTTGTCCGCGCCAAGCCGCCGTCGGCCAAGGGCAACTTCGTCCGCAGCGTGACGGTTGCGGCCTCCATGAGCCCGGGCATCCCGCTGGAGTCGGGTGCCTACACCAAGTCCGTCTAACTTTCCCACGACCATGAATCCCGACAAGAAAGTCATTATCGACGCTCTGTTCGAAAAGGTGAACAGCTCGCCGTACGTGCTCGTGGTGGACTACACCGGCATGACTGTGCCGCAGTTCTCCGAGCTCCGCAACCGCCTGGGTGCCGCCGGTGCCGAGTGCCACGTCGCGAAGAACACCTACATGAAGAAGGCGCTGGCGGAAGCCGGTCTGCCGGACATTGGCGAAGGCCTCATCGGCCAGACCGCTTTCATCACCGGCGACAGCGAAATTTTCGCGGCTGCCAAGGCGATCAAGAACTTCGAAAAGGAGTTCAAGAAGCCCGAGATGAAGGTGGGTATCCTCGGCAAGGCAGTGCTCGATGCCGACAAGCTCAAGGCGATCGCCGACATCCCGTCCCGCGAAGCGGTTCTTTCCCAACTTCTGGCGACGATCCTCGAGCCTTCCACCCGGATCGCGCGCGTCATCCAAAAGAAATTCAATCCCGATGCCGACTCCAAGAAGGACGAAGCACCGGCCGAAGAAGCTGCTGCTGCCGCTGAACCGGTAGCCGAAGCTGCTGCCGAACCAGTGGCGGAAGCTGCTGCCGCGCCAGCCGCCGAAGCCGCCGCGGAACCCGTTGCTGAAGCTTGATACAAATCTGATCAGATGGTCGCAGCGTCTCCCGCCGCTTCCTGAACCCACAATGGTTCCTCGTCGGTCCCGCAGCTGCGGGGCTCAAATGTCCGGAGGCTTCCGGACGCGACGATACCGCAAAGGAGAAATACAATGGCCAATATCGAACAACTCGTTGAAGAACTCGGCAAACTTACCGTTCTGGAAGCTGCCGACCTCGTGAAGAAGCTGGAAGAGACCTGGGGCGTTTCCGCCGCAGCTCCTGTCGGTGTCGCCGGTCCCGCTGCGGTGGCCGAAGTCGCCGAAGAAAAGACCGAATTCGATGTCGTCATCACCGAAGGTGGTGCCAACAAGATCGCCGTCATCAAGGCGGTTCGCGAAGTTTCGCCAGGCCTGGGCCTTGCGGACGCGAAGAAGCTGGTCGAAAGTGCTCCTGCCAAGGTGCTCGAAGGTGTCTCCAAGGACGCCGCCGAAGCTGCCAAGAAGAAGCTCGAAGAAGCCGGTGCCAAGATCGACCTCAAGTAATCCAGTTTACCGGATTTGCTCCGCGGCCGGCTGACCCTGGCCGCGGAGCCATTTCCGGAACCGGCGGAAGCCGTCACCAAAACATATTGCGACCGCTTCCGCCGATCCCGGACCCATCCACCAGTCTCTGAATCCTATCTGCCTGAACCGCTTGCGGTCCGGGCTCAACTTGCAAGCACCATATCCAGCCATGGCCGACCGTCTCCAATTCGGGAAAATCGAGGAAGTCATCGAACCCCCGAACCTCATCGAGGTTCAGAGCCGCTCCTACGAGGAGTTCATGCAGAAGGACATCCCTGCCGGCGAGCGCACCGATTCCGGACTCCAAGCGGTGTTCCGTGAAGTTTTCCCGATCAAGAGTTACGACGAAGCGATCGAGCTCGACTTCGTGACGTACGACATCGAGGACCCGAAGATCACCTCGCTGGACGCCCTGCGTTCCGGCGAAAGCTTCTCCGCCGCGCTCTACGTGACCTTCAAGCTGAAGGACGAGACCGGGACGAAGAAGGAGCGCGTCTACATGGGCGAACTGCCGATGATGACCCGCCGCGGTACCTTCATCATCAACGGTGCCGAGCGCGTGATCGTGTCCCAGTTGCACCGTTCCCCGGGCATCTGCTTCGAGACTTCGCAGCACTTGAACGGCAAGATCCTGCACTCGTTCCGCATTATCCCGGACCGCGGTTCCTGGTTGGAAGTGCAGTTCGACACGAACGACCTGCTCTACGTCTACCTCGACCGCCGCCGCCGCCGCCGCAAGTTCCTGGCGAGCACCTTCCTGCGTGCCCTCGGCTACCCGACGGACCGCGACATCGTCACGAATTTCTACAATGTCGAGACGCTGAAGATGAAGGACGAGATGGACGAGCAGGAGCTCGGCCACAAGGTGCCCTTCGAGGACATCCTGGACAACGAACTGGTGGTGGCCAAGGCCTACGAGCCGTTGACCATCGGCATCGTCCGCCAGCTCATCGCGCTCGGCCACAAGCAGGTGGAGGTGATCGACGGCCGCGAGGACGAAATCCTGCTCAAGTCCCTCCGCAAGGACCCGGCGAAGGATGAGGACAGCGCGCTGAAGGACATCTACCGCAAGCTGCGCCCCGGCGATCCGCCGACGGCCGCGAACGCCCGCGCGCTGCTCAAGCGCCTCTTCTTCGACCCGAAGAAGTACGACCTGACCCGCGTCGGCCGTTACAAGATCAACAGCAAGCTCGAAAGCAAGGTCGGTCCGGACGAGCGGATCATGGTCCCCGAGGACTTCCTCGGTGCCGTGAAGTACCTGCTCAAGCTCAAGAAGGGCGAAGGCGTGATCGACGACATCGACCACCTTGGTTCCCGCCGCGTGCGGGCCGTGGGAGAGCTGCTTTCCAACCAGTGCCGCGTGGGCCTTGCCCGCACCGAGCGTCTGGTGAAGGAGCGCATGACCTTGTTCGACGTGAACATCGAGGGCATGACCCCGCAGAAGCTGATCAACCCGAAGGCCCTCTCGGCCGTCGTGCGTGATTTCTTCGGCCGGTCCCAGCTTTCGCAGTTCATGGACCAGACCAACCCGCTGGCCGAGCTGACGCACAAGCGCCGCCTCTCCGCCCTCGGGCCTGGCGGTCTGAACCGCGACCGCGCCGGCTTCGAAGTCCGCGACGTGCATCCGTCTCACTACGGCCGCATCTGTCCGATCGAGACCCCGGAAGGTCCGAACATCGGTCTGATCAACTCGATGTGTACCTATGCACGCATCAATGAGTTCGGCTTCATCGAGACGCCCTACCGCAAGGTCAAGAACGGCAAGGTCACCAACGACATCGAATACCTCACGGCAGACCAGGAAGAGAAGTTCCTGATCGGCCAGGCGAACAACCCGATCGACAAGTCCGGCAAGTACCTCAACGAGCGGGTGACCGCGCGTGAGGCTGGCGGCGAGTTCATCGAAGTCCCGCCGAACGAGGTCAACTACATGGACGTCTCGCCGAAGCAGCTGGTTTCGGTGGCGGCCGGTTTGATTCCCTTCCTCGAGCACGACGACGCCAACCGCGCGCTGATGGGCTCGAACATGCAGCGCCAGGGCGTGCCGCTCCTCGTGTCCGAGTCGCCGTACGTCGGCACCGGCCTCGAAGGCAAGACGGCCCGCGACTCGCGCGCCGTGATCGTGGCCGAACTCGACGGTATCATTGCCGCGGCGACCGCGGAAATGATCGTGACATCGCCGGACGGCAAGCTGCCGGTGGCCGACGAGAAGTTCCTCTCCGACCCCGAGTCGGTGAAGACGAATCTCGACAAGGGCATCATGGCTTACCCGCTGCGGAAGTTCATGCGCTCGAACGCGGGCACCTGCATCAACCAGAAGCCGATCTGCAAGAAGGGTCAGAAGATCAAGAAGGGCGACGTGCTCGCGGACGGTCCGAACACCCAGCTCGGCGAGCTGGCGCTCGGCCGCAACGTGTTGGTGGCCTTCATGCCTTGGAACGGCTACAACTTCGAGGATGCCATCGTCATCTCCGAGCGGGTCAAGAAGGAGGACATCTACACCTCCATCCACATCGCTGAATTCGACGTGGCCGCCCGGGATACCAAGCTGGGTCCGGAAGAAATCACGCGGGACATCCCGAACGTGGGTGAAGAAGCGCTCAAGAACCTCGACCACGACGGCATCATCCGCATCGGTGCCGAGGTCAAGCCGGGCGATATCCTCGTCGGCAAGATCACGCCGAAGTCCGAGACCGAACTCGCCCCGGAAGAGCGCCTGCTGCGCGCCATCTTCGGTGAGAAGGCCGCGGACGTGAAGGACACCTCCCTGCGCGTGCCATCCGGCTGCATCGGGATCGTCCAGGACATCCGCGTTTCCTCGCACGGCTCGGCCCGCAAGCGCGCCGAGAAGGTCGATCCGGTGGAGCTCAAGAAGCAGCTCAAGAAAATCAACGACGAGCACAAGAAGAAGGCCGACAAGCTGACCGACGACCTGACGGAGAAGCTCTCCGATATACTGCTTGGCGAGAAGATCCCGCTCGACGTGGTGAACGCCCAGACCGGCGAGATCATCATCCCGGCGAACCGCAAGATCACCAAGACCCTGCTGCGCAAGCTGGCCTCGGTCCACGATCACATCGAAATCGATCCGTCCCCGATCCGGAACAAGATCCTCGAGATCATCGGTTCCTTCGAGGCCCGCTTCCAGGAGCTCGACACCGAGCGCGAGCGCAAGCTCGACCAACTGGAAGCCGGCGACGACGTTGATCCCGGCGTCATCAAGGAAGTGAAGGTCTTCATCGCCGCCAAGCGCAAGCTGTCGGTGGGTGACAAGATGGCCGGCCGCCACGGTAACAAGGGCGTGGTCGCGACCATCGTCCCCGAGGAAGACATGCCCTACCTCGCGGACGGGACTCCGGTTGACATCGTGCTCAACCCGCTCGGCGTGCCATCGCGCATGAACGTCGGCCAGGTGCTCGAGACCCACCTCGGTGTCGCCGCCAAGGCACTTGGTTTCAAGGTCGCCACCCCGATCTTCGACGGTATTCCCGAATCGAAGATCTGGGAATACATGACCGAAGCCAAGCAGGTAGAAGGTTACACTTGGATCGGCGATGGCAAGGACGGCAGCACCGGTGGTAAGTCGACGCTGTTCGACGGTCGCACCGGCGAGGCCTTCCACCAACCGGTCGTGGTCGGCATCATCTACATGCTGAAGCTCGGTCACTTGGTCGCGGACAAGATCCACGCCCGTGCCGTCGGTCCCTACAGCCTCGTTACCCAGCAGCCGCTGGGGGGCAAGGCCCAGTACGGCGGCCAGCGCTTCGGGGAAATGGAAGTCTGGGCCCTCGAGGCCTACGGAGCTGCCTACACCCTTCAGGAATTGCTGACCGTGAAGTCAGACGACGTGCAAGGCCGCACGCGGATTTACGAAGCGATCGTCAAGGGGGACAACAACCTGGAAGCCGGCACGCCGGAGTCCTTCAACGTCCTCATCAAGGAGATGCAGTCCCTCGGTCTCGATGTCCGACCCGGACGCCGCGGAGCCGGCGGGCCTGGAGGCACGGCTTCGATCGGCGGTGTCGACGACTTCTCGCTCGACGATCTGACCCTTTAATAGCGAACCACGAACCGATCCCTAACAAGCTTACGATATCATGAACGTTGACACCAACCTTCGCGAACTTTTCGGCGTGGACGAGCGGCCGGAGGCCTTTGACCAGGTCTCCATCACCGTAGCCTCCCCGGACATCATCCGGTCCTGGTCCAAGGGGGAAGTAAAGAACCCCGAGACCATCAACTACCGCACCTTCAAGCCTGAGAAGGGCGGCCTATTCTGCGAGCGGATCTTCGGACCGACCCGCGACTGGGAGTGCGCCTGCGGCAAGTACAAGCGGATCAAGCACAAGGGTGTGGTCTGCGACCGTTGCGGCGTGGAAGTGACGCTGAGCCGCGTGCGCCGCGAGCGCATGGGCCACATCGAGCTGGCCGTGCCGGTCTCGCACATCTGGTTCTACAAGTGCATGCCTTCGCGCATCGGCCTGGTGCTGGACATCAGCGCCCGCCACCTGGAGCGCGTCATTTACTACGAGGACTACGTTGTCACCGAACCGGGCAATACCCCGCTCGAGCGCGGCCAGCTTCTCACCGAGAACGAACTCCGCGATGCCGAAGAGGCATACGGTGAGACCTCCTTCCGCGCTGCCATGGGTGCCGAGGCGATCCAGGATCTGCTTGCGCAGGTCGATCTGGCCGATCTCGCGATCAAGCTGGAGCAAGAGCTGGAGACCACCCGCTCGAAGCAGAACAAGAAGAAGCTCTCCAAGCGCCTCAAGATCACCCAGGGCTTCGCGGGTTCCAAGTCGCGTCCGGAATGGATGATCCAGACCGTGCTGCCGGTGATCCCGCCGGACCTGCGCCCGCTGGTCCCGCTGGAAGGTGGCCGCTTTGCGACCTCCGACTTGAACGACCTCTACCGTCGCGTCATCAACCGCAACAACCGTCTCAAGAACCTCCTCCAGCTCAAGACGCCGGAGGTCATCATCCGCAACGAAAAGCGGATGCTGCAAGAGGCCGTCGACGCGCTCTTCGACAACGGTCGCCACGGCCGTGCTGTCACCGGTGCTGGCAACCGTCCGCTGAAGTCCCTGAGCGACATGCTCAAGGGCAAGGGCGGCCGTTTCCGCCAGAACTTGCTGGGCAAGCGCGTGGACTACTCGGGCCGCTCGGTCATCGTGATCGGTCCCGACCTCACGCTGAACCAGTGCGGTCTGCCGAAGAAGATGGCTCTGACCCTGTTCGAGCCCTTCATCATCCGCCGCCTCAAGGAGCTGGGCTACTGCCACACCGTGCGCTCGGCCAAGAAGATGATCGACCGCAAGACCCCGGAGGTCTGGGACATCCTGGCCGAAGTGACCAAGGGTCACCCGGTCTTCCTGAACCGCGCCCCGACCCTCCACCGTCTCTCGATCCAGGCCTTCGAACCGAAGCTGATCGAAGGCGAAGCCATCCGCGTCCACCCGCTCGTCTGCACGGCTTACAACGCCGACTTCGACGGTGACCAGATGGCCGTGCACGTGCCGCTCTCGGTCGAGGCCCAGATGGAAGCGCGCCAGCTGATGCTTGCTCCGAACAACATCTTCTCGCCCGCGTCCGGTCGCCCGATCACGACGCCGTCGCAGGACATCATTCTGGGTGCCTACTACCTCACGTGGGCTCCGGTGCGCACGCAGAAGGACCGCGAGAAGCAGGAGCACCTGCCGCTGTTCGAGAACTCCTCGGAAGTCGAGTTCGCGATCGCCTCGCGCAAGGTCGGCTATCACCAGTGGATCCGGATCCGCAATCCCAACCTCGGCAAGGACACCGTCTTCGGCGACAAGGAGAGCAAGATCCTCGAGACCACCCCGGGCCGCGTCCGCTTCAATGA
Organism: Luteolibacter sp. Populi; assembly: GCF_040801775.1. Lineage (GTDB taxonomy): Bacteria > Verrucomicrobiota > Verrucomicrobiia > Verrucomicrobiales > Akkermansiaceae > Haloferula. The sequence goes on along the minus strand of NZ_CP161812.1, from coordinate 2,832,876 downwards.
AATCTGGCCCGAGGGCCTCGGCTTCATCAACCGCACCATCGGTAAGAAGCAGATGTCCGACATCATCTGGCGTTGCTACCAGGTCTCCGGCCAGAAGGGCACCGTCACGACGCTCGATGCGCTCAAGAGCCTCGGCTTCCGCGAAGCCACCCGCTCCGGCACCTCGATCGGTATCGTCGACATGGTTGTCCCGGAAGAAAAGCCGGCGATCATCAAGGATGCCTACGAGCAGGTCGAGAAGGTGACCAAGCAGTACCGCAACGGCGTCATCACCGACGGCGAGCGCTACCAGAAGGTCGTCGACATCTGGACCCACGCCACGGACACCATCGCCTCCGCGCTCTATCGCAAGATCGAGTTCAACGACGGCAAGCCGGGTGCGAGCCCGCTGTTCATGATGGTCGATTCCGGCGCCCGCGGTAACAAGAGCCAGATCAAGCAGCTCTCCGGGATGCGCGGCCTGATGGCCAAGCCCTCCGGTGAAATCATCGAGCGCCCGATCACCTCGAACTTCCGCGAAGGTCTGTCGGTGCTGGAATACTTCATCTCCACCCACGGCGCCCGCAAGGGTCTGGCGGATACCGCGCTCAAGACCGCGGACTCCGGCTACATGACCCGCAAGCTGGTGGACGTCGCCCAGGATGTGATCGTCACGCAATTCGACTGCAACACGGCCAACGGCATCGTCGTCGCCCCGATCTATGACGGCGATGAAGAGGCTGCCTCGCTGGCGACCCGCATCTACGGCCGCACCTCGTGCGAACAGGTCAAGGATCCGGTCACCGGCCAGATCGCACTCGATGTCGACGAACTGGTGGACGAGATCTCGGCAAAGGCGGTCGAACGCATCGGCTACGAGAAGCTCAAGATCCGCTCGGTCCTGACCTGCGAATCGAAGCGCGGTTGCTGCGCGAAGTGCTACGGCCTGAACCTCGCCACCGGCAAGCCGGTGAAGATCGGCGAAGCGGTCGGCATCATCGCCGCACAGTCGATCGGGGAGCCCGGCACGCAGCTTACGATGCGTACCTTCCACGTCGGTGGTGTGGCCGCTGCAACGTTCAAGCAGCCGATCATCAAGGCCAAGAACACCGGTATCGTGGTTTACAAGGAACTCCGCGTGGTCGAAAGCGCCGAGGGCAAGTGGGTCGTGCTGAACAAGAACGGCTCCGTCTCCATCCGCGACAAGGAAGGCCTTGAGCTGGAAAGCCAGCTCATCGTCATCGGCTCGGTCATCGAGATCAAGGATGGCGACGACGTGAAGAAGGGCGACACCGTGGCGACATGGGATCCTTACAACGTGCCGATCCTTACCGAGAAGCCGGGCAAGGTGGAATTCCGCGACATGATCTCGGGCATCACCGTCACCAACGAGACGGACAAGGAAACCGGCAAGAAGGTCATCGTGGTCACCGAGCACAAGGAAGACCTTCACCCGCAGGTGGTGATCGTGGACGAGAAGAGCAAGGAAGTCCGCGCATCTTACTCGATCCCGGTCGGCGCTCACCTTTCCGTCAAGGAAGGGGAAGTGGTCACGGGGGGCACGCAGCTCGCCAAGACCCCGCGCAAGGTGGCCCGCACCAAGGACATCACCGGTGGTCTGCCGCGTGTGGCCGAGCTCTTCGAGGCCCGCAAGCCGAAGGACGCTTGCGTCATCGCGAAGATCGAGGGCGAGGTTTCCTTCGGCGGCACCGTCCGCGGCAAGAAGAAGGTCATCGTCACCGATGCCGACTCCGGCGAGCAGGTCGAGCACTTGGTCCCGATGGGCCGTCACATCATCGTCACCGACGGTGATATCGTGAAGCGCGGCGATCAGATCACCGAAGGCCCCGTATCTCCGGAAGACCTCCTCGAGGCTTGCGGCGCACAGGAGCTGCAGGAGCACTTGGTCAACGAGGTGCAGTCCGTTTACCGCGTCCAAGGCGTGGAAATCAACGACAAGCACATCGAGATCATCATCCGCCAGATGCTGCGCAAGGTGAAGATCACCGATCCGGGCGACGCCGATCAGCTCCTCTGGGGCGACCAGATCGACCGCTCGACCTTCAACCGCATCAACGACGGCATCGTCGCCAGCGGTGGTAAGCCGGCGGAAGCCGAACCGGTGCTGCTCGGCATCACCAAGGCCTCGCTCGAAACCGACTCCTTCATTTCCGCGGCGTCCTTCCAGGACACCACCCGCGTGCTGACGGAAGCGGCCACCCTCGGGAAGATCGACTACCTCACCGGCTTCAAGGAAAACGTGATCATGGGTCACCTCATCCCCGCCGGTTCCGGCTTCGATTGCCACCGCGACTCGGACATCGAGTTCACCGTGGACGAGCCCGAGCCGATCTTCGTGCCCGCCGTGCGCGAGCCCGAAGACGCGGTGATCGAGAGCGCGACCGCGTGATCGCCTGATTGATCCAAGCAAGAATTCAAAAGCCCGGTCGCGCGAGAGCGTGGCCGGGCTTTCTTGTTTGCAGGGTTCCTGCCGATTAGCACCTGCTTGGGAGAGGGTCGGCTAATCTAGGTCGTGTTGATGAATTTATCTGAGGTATAGGAACGCGGCCGTGAGGTGGACCATCGCGAGGAAGGTGCAGGCATACTTCTCGTAGCGCGTGGCGATTCTCCTGAAGTGCTTGATCCGGTTGAAGAAGCGTTCCACGCGGTTGCGCTGCCGGTAGATCTCCCGATCATACGGGATTGCTTCCTTGCGGTTGGATTTCGGCGGGATCACCGGCTTGATCCCGTCCTCCGCAAGCCGTTCGCGGATTGCGTTGCTGTCGTAGCCTTTGTCCAGGGCGGCGGCCTCCAGCACGTTGTCCTTGTCCAAGCTCGCGAAAAGTTCGCCGAAGTTGCTGCAATCCGCGCTTTGTCCGGGACTCAGGATCAGACCGACGCTGGAGATCTCGTCCACGCATGCGGCGTGGATCTTGGTGGTCAATCCGCCGCGAGAGCGTCCCAGAGCTTGGTCGCCGCCGTTTTTTTGGGTGCCCCGGCGGCATGTTGGTGAGCCCTTACCGAGGTGGAGTCGATGAAGAGGTGGCGGGCATCGGCAAAGACCTCCTCCTGGAGGGATTGCCAAAGCCGCTTCCACACACCCCGCCTCTCCCAAGTGCGGAAGCGGACGTATACGTGATTCCAATGGCCCATCTGCGCCGGGAGGTCGCGCCAGGGGCTGCCGGTCCGTGCAATCCATAAAACCGCTTCTATGAAGTCCCGGTCGGATTGCATCGCGGGAGAGCCGGCAGCCGAGTGCTTGGCTTGTCTAACAAGCGGTTCGAGCTTGTTCCAAATTTCCGCCGTGATCGCCTTCCTTGTTGTTCCGGATGCCATTCCAAGGAATGAAGCGACCATTCAAACAGTCGTACAGATTTAAATTAATCAACACGACCTAGTATGGGTCCACCCGCATCGCTTGCCCTTCCGCCGGGCCGGGTGGGGAGCTTGGGGCGCGGTTGAAGCGGAGGTATCTTCGGTTGATCCACAGCGCTAGGAAGAGCCACGCGATCGAGAGGGGAATCATGCTGTAAGCCTGGCCGGACGCCCCGAGTCCGAGTAGGACCATGGCTGGATAGGACCAAGCCCCGATCTGGTCGCCGACGCGATAGACGAAGGTGTCGTTGAAGTTCTTTGCTTTGTATTTATCGCTGCGATCCAGGACCGCGTAGAGGGCTTCCCGCGCGGGACGTTGGATCGCGAAGTTCGCCGAGCGGCGGAGGATATCCAGAGTCATCACCGCGACGAGGCCCGGCCACGCGCCAAGAAGGGTAAATCCCACCACGCCAAGTGCCGGAAGGAACGCCAAGGCGACTCCGATCCCAAACCACCGGACGATTCGCCCGGTCAGGAATAGCTGTGTGACCAGAGTCAGCACGTTCACCACGAGATCCCGGTTGGCGAAAAGCTTGGTCCGCCCGACCTTATCGTTCGCGAAAACCTGCGAGACGATATCCGCCTGCTGGAAATAGATGAAGGTCGAGGAAATGGTGAAGAACAGCATTAGCCCCGAGATTCCCAGAAGGTAGGGTGACGCGAAGACGCTCTTGATGCCGTCGAACAGGCCGCCACCGATAAGATCCTCGCTGTTGCTCTTGGCGGGGTGGGGTTCGGTCTGTTGATCCGTTTGGTCCGTCGTCAGGGCGAGCTTGGATTTATGGCGCTCAAGCGACTTCGATGCGTAGCAGCCGAGTTCGAGTAACAGCGCCGAAACCAAAAGCAGGTTCACGGGTCCCAGAGGTTCGGCGAGCTTCGACGTGATGAAAGACCCGGCGGTAGCTCCGAGGCTGCCGCCGACGGCCACCATGCCGAATAGCCGCTTGCTTTGCTCCGGTCGGAAGATGTCGGTCATGAAGGACCAGAAGACCGAGACCACGAACAAATTGAAGATACTAACCCAGACAAAGAACACGGCACCGATCCACAAGCTCTTCGCCGGATCGACAAATTCGTAGAGGAGGAAAAAGATCGCCAGATTCAGGATGAAGAACCGGAGGCTCAGTGGCACGAAGCGCTTCCGTGGAAGCCGGCTCACCAGCGAGGCGAAGAGGGGGTGGATCAGGAGGATGCCAACCAAGGTGGCAGTGAAGAGCCACGACAATTCTTCCGCCCTGCCCTTCTTGCCCTCCATCACCGCCACTCCCACCTCGTCGCGAATCGGCCGCAAAACGTAATAGGCAGAGAGGATGAAGAAGAAGTAGACCGCCGACCAAACGAGGGTCGCGATTTCCTTCTCCTTCACGTCCACCACGCGCCGGATGAGGCGGGAGAATGTTTCACTCATACGGCCGCTGGTTCAGAGGGCGGCGAAAGCCTCTTCGATGCGTTTGCGCAGTCGGGCATCCGGCAGCACGCCGCGTGCGGCGGCGGCATTGTCCTCCAGATGCTTCAGCTTGGTCGTCCCGGGGATCGCGGCGGTGACGGCGGGATGAGAGACGACGTATTTCAGGAGGATCTGGGCCCAGCTGCTTGCGTTGATCTCCTTGGCGAAGTCGGGCAAGGGCTTGCCGGTGGTACTGCTTATGAGGTTGGCACCCCGCCGTCCGCCGAGCGGCATATTGACCAAAGAGGCAATCTTCTTCTCGGCGACCAGCGGGAGAATTTTCTCCTCCGCGTTCCGATTCCCCACCGAGTAGTCGAACTGCACGAAATCGAGTGCTTCCTTCTCCAGGATCTTGATGAGATCGGGATACTGTTTGTCGTCGGAGGTAGTGACGCCATAGAAACTGATGCGGCCCTCTTTCTTCCAATCGCGGAGCAAGGGGAGCAGGGCTTCCCACCCGCGCAGGCTGTGCACTTGAACCAGCTCGATATGCTTGGTCTGAAGACGTTTAAACGATTCTTCGAGCATTTCGACGCCCTTTTTCACATCGTCGCCGTCCACGGTGACTTTCGTGGCGATGAAAAGCTGGTCGCGGATGCCGAGTTCCGTGATCAAGTTGCCGAGCACTTCCTCGGACTTGCCATAGCCCGGGGCGGTATCGATCAAGGTGAGGCCGAGCTTCGGAAATTGACGGAGAGCTTCGCGTCGCGGAGCCAACTCCTCTTCGGTGGTGACTCCGTATTGGTTCGTGCCGAGACCGATCACGGGGATCTTCTTCGCTGAACCGGGAATCTCCTTGGTGATGAGTGGCAGGGCGTCGACTTCCGCAGCGTGGAGATCCAAGCTAAGGCAGGTCCCAGCCGCAAGGCCGAGCTTCATGGCACTGCGCCGGGTCAAATGGGTTTTGGCGGTATTCATGGCAGTATAAGTATCGGTTCAGCTTGGAGTGTTTTTTCAGAGATCGGAAGATGGATCGCATCAAGGCAGGTCATACCGGCTTGGAACCGCGGCGGTGGCTGGTCGGTATCGGCCCGAAGGGGCGAGATCCCGCTCGCAAGGTAGCCCGGATGTTTCCATCGGCAATTGCCCGCGCTCTTTCCGGCCAGGTGCCAAGCACCGCCGGGCTTGCGGGGCCTGATTCCGGATCGTTGAATTTTTCGGGTGCCCAAGCAAATTCTCCGACCGACAGCGGGGGAGCTGACGATTGGAGATTGCCGACTCCCGCGGTTGGCCCCCATGTTAGCGACGAAACCGGAATAACGATCATGCGCTGGGAAGGACGAGAGCAGAGCGGGAATGTGGAAGACCGTCGCGGCAGTGGCGGGGGTGGTGGTGGCGGCAAGATGGCGCTCGGCGGAGGGCTAGGGACTTTAGTGCTACTGCTCGTGGTCTGGATGCTGGGGGGAGATCCGATGGCGCTCTTGCAGCAGACAGGCGGAGGAGGCGGTCCCGGGGTCTCGGCTCCGGCCTCACCGGAAGAAGAGAAGACGAAAGCCTTCGTCGCGACCATCCTCAAGGATACGGAGACCATCTGGCACGAGGAGTTCGCGCGGATGGGCAAAGCCTATCAGGAGCCGAAGCTGGTGATCTTCACCAGCCAGGTGCGCAGCGGTTGCGGCTTTGCGGGGGCGCAGATGGGGCCCTTCTACTGTCCGGCGGACCGCACGGTCTACATCGACCTGTCCTTCTTCAATGAGCTGAGCGAGCGCTTCGGGGCACCGGGGGATTTCGCGCAGGCCTATGTGATCGCGCACGAGGTCGGACATCACGTGCAGAACCTGTTAGGGATCTCCGGCAAGGTGCACGCGGCGCAGCAGCAGGGCGGCGAGGCGGCGGCGAACCAGCTTTCCGTGCGGCTCGAATTGCAGGCCGACTTCTTGGCCGGGATGTGGGCACGAAAGGGACAGCAGAAATACGAGTTCCTCGATCAAGGGGATCTGGAGGAAGCGCTGCGGGCGGCGAAGCAGATCGGCGACGATACGCTGCAGCGGCAGGCGCAGGGCCAAGTGGTGCCGGACTCCTTCACCCACGGCAGCTCCGAGCAGCGCATGCGCTGGTTCAAGAAGGGGTTGCAGAGTGATCGATTCGATCCCAACAACACGTTCCAGACCGACGACCTTTAAAAGACCCATGCAACGCCGACCTTTCCTCGCGACCCTCGGGGCCACCGCCGCCGCCCTCACCACCGGAGCCCGCTCCCAGGAGGCGGGCCCCAAGAAACTCGGCTGGGCCTTGGTGGGGCTCGGTTCGCTGAGCACCAACCAGATCGCGCCCGCGCTGGCGAAGACCAAGAACTGCAAGCTCGCGGCGATCGTCACCGGCACGCCGGCAAAGGCGGAGGAGTGGAAGAAGAAGTACGCGATCCCCGAGACCCACGTCTATAACTACGAGACCTTCGACAAGCTGGCGGAGAATCCGGACGTGGATGTGATCTACATCGTGCTGCCGAATTCGATGCACGAGGAATTCGTGATCCGCGGCGCGAAGGCCGGGAAGCATGTCTTCTGCGAGAAGCCGATGGCCAACAGCGCGGAGGAATGCCGGCGGATGATCGCGGCGATGAAGCAAGCGGGGAAGACGCTCGGCGTCGGCTACCGCTGCCAATTCGAGCCGCACCATCGCGAGTGCATGCGCTTGGCGCGGGAGAAAGTCTTCGGCGATCTCAAGTTCATCGAGGCCGGCTTCGGCTTCCAGATCGGCGATCCGACGCAGTGGCGCTTGCGCAAGAAGCTGGCCGGCGGCGGGGCGATGATGGACGTGGGCATCTACGCGCTTCAAGCCTGCCGCTATCTTTCGGGCGAGGAGCCGGTGGAAGTGACGGCGCAGGAGACGAAGACGGATCCGGTAAAATTTGCCGAAGTTGACGAGACCATTTCCTGGTCGATGAAATTCCCCTCCGGCGTGATGGCGTCCGTGATGACGACCTACGGATTCAACGGCGCGAACTTCTACACCGCCGTGGCCCAGAAGGGGCGATTCGGCATGGACCCGGCATACAGCTACGATGGCCTGAAGGGCTGGACCTCGAGGCCGGATGTGAAGGTGGAGTTTCCCGCGGTGGATCACTTCGCCACGGAGATGGATGCTTTCTCGGAAGCGGTCATGGCAGGCAAACCCTTCACCCCCGGCGGTGAGGAGGGCTTGAAGGACCTGCTGGTGATCGAGGCGATCTATGCCTCGATCCGGGAGGGGAAAGCGGTGAAGGTGGCGGCAGTCTGAAGGTCTAAGATTTAACCGCGAAAAACGCGAAAGAGCGCGAAATCTGAAATTCAGGAAGAGCAATGCATGAAATGGCTTTCGGCTGTTCCAAGTTTCGCGGATTTCGCGTTGTTTCGCGGTTGAATGCCTTTTCTTTTCCCGCTCGATGAGACGCGCTGAATTCCTAAGATTACTATCCGCGGCGGTGCTCCTGCCTTCTGGAGCGAGTGCGCAGGAAAAGCCTTCGCGTGAAGATCTCACGAAGCGCTTCCGCGAGGGCATGGCGAAGCTGGATGAGATCTTCTGGGTCCCGGAATTGGCCAATTGGCTGGATCGCCCGGGCAAGGATCTGCGCGCCCATTTCGACGGGAAGATCAATCCGCCCTGGTGGTCTTGTGCGAATGGGGTGGAGGCCATGGTGGACTACATGGACCTCACCGGCACGAAGATCTACGATGATCGCTTGCGCCAGATCCATCAGGGCAATGTCTTGCGCGGCAGCCGCATGCCAGTGATCGCGGAGACCCTGAAGAAGCAGGGGCAATGGAAGGTCGAGGACGACAAGAGGCTGGAGCGTCGCGTGAAGACCCTCGATCCGGGGAAGGTCCACGGCAGCGAGTTCCGCAACGAGTATCTGGATGACTCGGCTTGGTGGGGCATCGCGTGGCTCAAGTTTCACGAGCGGACCAAAGATCCGCGCTACCTGCGCACGGCGGTCGCGATCCACCGGCACATGGCCGCGAACTGGCGGAAGGAAGGCGGGGTGTCCTGGGGGGAGGAGGCGGACAAGCGCGATCCGAATGCGATCACGAACAGTCTTTTCGTGGTGCTTTCGGCGCGGCTTTATCGAGTGACAAAGGAGAAGCCATTCCTCGGGTGGGCGGAGAAGACGCTCGCTTGGGAGAAGGAGGTTAAGCTCTACGATGGGACCGGGATCGTCGATCGACCGGGACATCAGGGAGACTACTGGACTTATAACCAGGGTGCCTATCTCGGGGCGCTGGAAGCACTATATTCGGTGACGGGAAAGGCGGGACATCTGGAAGAAGCGGCTGCGATTGCTGAGACAGTGATGGCCAAGTCCGGCGTGGTGCGGGAGGACGGGGTCTTGTACGAGAAGCTTAGTACCCGACGGCTGGGACGTCGGAATGTTCAAGGGGATCTGCACGAGGTATTTTGCGATTCTCGCCCGGACCATGCGGCGGCGGAACCTGCACGCGGAGACGGCGGGACGGATCGAGCGGGTATTGGAAGCAAGTGCCGCCGCGATTCTGAGAAGCAAGACGAAGGACGGACTCTATCCACTGGAATGGCAAGAACCGCCCCGGGCGGAGATCCACAATTTCAACACGCAATTGTCGGCGTTGATCGCGATTGTGGCGGCGCTACCTGCCCGGGGTTGAGTCGGGGGATTCACGAATTGGTGAGGAACTGATTTTTCGGGATTCTTTACAAATCGTCCCGGTCAGGATGATATGGCAGTTCGCTTCAATCGTCCTTCCCCGAAATGAAAACGAAATTGCTCTTCGCGTGGCTGCGGCGTGTCGTGGCCGGTTCCATCCTCGCGGCATCCCTTCCGGCTTCTTGGGCGGATGCTCCCCAGTTGGTCGATGACATCCGCACGACACCGCAAGGGTATAGCAGTTCGCCGGAGAATCTCTGCAAGCTCGGAAGCACCTTGTATTTCGCGAGGACGGATAGCGCACACGGTAATGAACTGTGGAAAAGCGGCGGCACCTCCGCGAGCAGCGTGCGGGTGAAGGATATCTTTCCCGGTGCTTTCGGCTCGAATCCGTCCGACCTGACGGCAGTCGGCAGTACCCTCTATTTCGTGGCGGATAACGGAGTCAATGGCAGGGAACTGTGGAAGAGCGACGGCACGGAAGCGGGGACCGTAATGGTCAAGGACATCGCCGCGGGCGGTACTTTCGCCAACGGTCCCGTGCCGCGGAATCTGATGGCCGCGGGGGGCATGCTGTTTTTCACCGCGGTGAACCCGCTCTACGGGAGGGAACTCTGGAAGAGCGATGGAACCGCTGCGGGAACGGGCATGGTATTGGATATCTATCCCGGTCCGGCCGAATCTTTCCTAGCCCATTTCGCGGTCTCCGGCGGAACACTCTACTTCGCCGCCTTCGATCCGAGCCACGGGCTTGAGTTGTGGAAGAGTGACGGCATCGCGGCTGGGACGGCGATCGTCCGGGACATCGTCCCCGGCCCCGACTCCGGTTCTCCCGCCGGGATGACCGTCGTAGGGGGAGCCCTCTACTTTGTCGCGAATGATCCCGCCTACGGGATGGAGCTTTGGAAGAGCAACGGAACGGATACCGGAACGGCACCGCTCAAGGACATCGTGACGGGGCTCGGCGGATCCATGCCGCGCTCTTTGACGGCAGTCGGGGCGGATCTCTATTTCAGTGCGAATGACGGGGTCCATGGCGAGGAACCCTGGAGGAGCGACGGCACCGGGCCGGGCACGGTGATGGTGCAGGATATCATGCCCGGTCCGGAGAGTTCCTCGCCCTACAAGTTCACCGGGATGACGGACTCGTTCGGGAGCAGGTGCTACTTCCTCGCGAGGAGCAACTTCGGCTTTGGCTTGTGGGCGAGTGGCCAGTTCTCCGGCACCATGCTGGTCGATATGGTTTCCGAAAGCCCCGCTCCCGACCGGTTTGTCGCGGCGGGGGACAAACTCTACTTCCGCTACTACACCGAGAGCCAAGGATACGAATTGTGGAAATGCGAAGGCGGCAGCATGGCATTGGCGGCAGACATTGCACCGGGCCCTGATAGCTCGATTCCCGACGGGCTGACCGCTGTGGACGACACGCTGTACTTCGCGGCCAGTAACCCTTTGCAGGGGAGGGAGCTTTGGAAAACCGACGGCTTCGGCTTCGGGGCCTCGCTCGTCAGCAACGTGGAGCCGGGGGGAGTTCATCTCCCTCCGCGGTGGTGGCGGTGGGTGGAGGCCCGTTGATGGGAGGGGCGGTTTGTTTCGCGGCGGATGACGGCTTCAACGGCCGCGAACTCTGGATCAGCACGGGAAGCGGTTTTTTCGAGACCGCGATGGTTAAGGATATCAATCCGGGTCCCGGGGATTCGTCGCCCGCGAATTTCGTTTCAGCGGGCGGCAGGGTCTTCTTCACCGCGGACGATGGAATGAACGGGATCGAACTCTGGTCAAGCGACGGCACCGAGACGGGAACCCACATGCTCAAGGATATCCACTTCGGCCCGGGCTCTTCGCATCCCTCCGAATTGGTCGCCGTCGGTGGGACGGTCTTTTTCAAGGCAAATGCCGGAACTGGCGGTTACGGGCTGTGGAAGAGTGACGGGACTCCCGGGGGCACCACCCTCTTGGCGACCTTGGACACGAACGCGTATCCCCTCTATCCGGGGGTCGCGGGAAACCGGTTGTATTTCTCAGGCTATGATCCCGCCCGCGGCTATGAGCTCTGGCGGAGCGATGGCACGGTGGCGGGAACGACTCTGGTGAAGGACATCAATCCGGGATCCGGAAGCTCCTATCCGTATGAGATCCGGGCCGCAGGGGATCTGATCTACTTCAGCGCGAACGACGGCGCTCACGGCGGGGAGTTGTGGAAAAGCGACGGAACCGCTGACGGAACGGTGCTGGTGAAGGACGCCCGGCCCGGATCGGGCGATTCCATCATCGCTTGGATGACCGTGTCGGGCGGCAAGGTGTTCTACGATGCCTACAGCTCCACGGCAGGCCGGGAATTGTGGACCAGCGACGGGACCGCAGCGGGAACCGTGATGGTGAAGGACATTGAACCCGGGGATAGCAGCAGTAATGTCCAATCGATCACGGCTGCCGGAGGCGGCACGGTCTATTTCACGGCTTCCGATGGCGTGGCCGGCTGGGAATTGTGGAAGAGCGATGGGACAAGCGGCGGGACCGTGATGGTGAAGGACATCTGGCCGGGTAAGGCAACCTCCCAACCCGCGAACCTGGTGATGGTGGAAGGAATTCTCCACTTCACCGCAAACGATGGCATCCACGGTGAAGAGCTATGGAAAAGCGATGGCACGGCAGGCGGCACCGTCATGGTAGCAGAACATGGTCGCCGGCAGTGGAGGAGCCTCGCCCTCGCAGATGAAACAGGTGCGCGGCACCTTGTATTTCTCCGCCACTACCGGGGCGCAAGGCACGGAACTCTGGAAGCTGGCGTTTCCGGATACCAATCTAACAGGGCTGGTGTTGAGTACGGGCAATCTCAGCCCGGGTTTTGACAGCCTTGTCACCAGCTACACGGTGCGGGTGCCGAGGACGGCCTCGTCCATCACCTTGACGCCGGCACTTTCCGACAATTCCGCCACGATGACGGTGAATGGAAATCCGGCGGCTCCGGGGAGTCCATACGGGCCCGTTTCTTTGGTGACAGGCAGCAATCCGGTTTCCATTACGGTGACCGCCAGCGACGGGATCTCGACCAAGACCTACACGATCCTGGTGACCCGCTTGTCCGCGATCGAGGAGTGGCGCCAGACATGGTTTGGCACCATTGCGAATACCGGTATCGCCGCTGACCTCGCGGCACCCGATGGCGATGGTATTGAGAATCTCCTCAAATACGGCCTGGTGCTGCCGCCGCGCGCTCACGACCGCGCAGTGCTGCCGGTCCCGCAGAAGCGGAACTATGCGGAAGGTACCCGCCTGGCGATGATCTTCACCCGCGATCCCGTGCGTGACGATGTGGTGATCCGGGTGCAAGCCACCAGTGATTTCACCCTTCCGTGGACCACTCTGGCGACCAGTACCAACGGCGGGCCGTTCAGCGGTCCCGGGCTCGTCTGGGAGATCGAAGCAAGCCAAGGCCTCAAGACGGTGGAGGTGCGCGATACGGTAAACATCAGTGCTGCCCCGCGCCGGTTCTTGAGGATTTCGGTGTCCCGCTAGCTTGGGCTTGAAACTCCGGCCGCTTCATCGCCTAGTCCTACCGTGCACGGGATTCTGGAAGTCGCCCTGAAAGTAATGGTTGGTGTCGCTATGCTTGCGCCCGGCGCGGGCGCGGACCGCCCGAACGTGGTCTTTATCCTCGCCGATGATCTCGGCTACGGGGAGATCGGCTGCTTCGGCCAGAAGAAGATTCCCACACCGAATCTCGACCGCCTGGCCGCGGAGGGCATCAAGCTCACCCAGCACTACAGCGGCGCTCCGACCTGCGCGCCCTCGCGCGGCGTGCTGATGAGTGGCAAGCATCTCGGCCACTCGGACATCCGCGGCAACCGGCAGGCGAAGCTGGCGTTTCCGGAATTCAAGGAGGGCCAGCAGCCGATCGCGAAGGACACGGTGCTGATCCCGGAAATTTTCAAGAAGGCGGGCTACACGACCGCGGCGATCGGCAAGTGGGGCCTCGGCCCGGTGGGCAGCACCGGGGATCCGAATCGCCACGGCTTCGATCTCTTCTTCGGCTACAATTGCCAGGCGGTCGCCCATAGCTATTACCCGCGGTTCCTGTGGCGGAACGACCAGCAGATCGAGATCAATCCCAAGCCGATTCCCGGCCATGTGAAGCCGGTGGACGGCGAGGTGAAGATGGAAGACTACATCGGCCAAACCTATGCGCCGAAGCTGATGGTGGAGGAGGCGGAGAAATTCATCGCCGCCACCAAGGACAGGCCTTTCTTCCTCTATCTCGCCTTCATCGAACCGCATGTGGCCATGCATCCGCCGAAGGAATCGGTGGAGAAATTCCCGAAGGAGTGGGACGCGGAGCCTCATCGCGGCGAGGCTGGGTACTTACCGCATCCGCGCCCGCGGGCGGCCTATGCGGCCATGATTTCGGATCTGGATTCCTACGTCGGCCGGGTGATGGCGTCGCTGGAGAAGGCGGGAGTTGCCGACCGCACGCTGGTGGTATTCACCAGCGACAACGGTACCACCCTCGAGGCCGCGGCGGATTCGCGCTTCAACATCGGCGGCGTGGATACGGCCTTCTTCAATAGCACCGCAGGGCTCCGCGGCTTCAAGGGCAGTGTCTATGAAGGGGGCATGCGGGTGCCGACGCTCGCCCGCTTCCCCGGCAAGGTGAAAGCGGGCAGCGTTTCGGATGCGCCGGGATATTTCGCGGATTGGTTTCCCACCTTATGTGCGGCAGCAGGCCTCGCCGTGCCGGGCGACTTGGACGGCGAGAACCTGCTGCCAGTCTTAGAAGGAGGCACTCCCCCGGTCGCCCGCAAGCCGATGGTCTGGGCCTATGCCGAATATGGCGGCCAAGTCGTCGTGCGCGTAGGCGCTTACAAGGCCCTTCGTCGTGGACTGATGACGAAGAACCCGGGGGATTGGGAAGTTTACGATATCCCCGCGGATCGTGCGGAAACCAAGAACCTCGCCGCGGAGAAGCCGGAAATCATCAGCCAGGCGGTGGAGATCCTGAAGCGGGAGATGTCGGATAATCCGACCTTTCCGCTCAAGGTTCCCGGTGTGAACGATTAGTCGGTGCTACGCATCGCGCCGGGCGGGTGGGAGGGGTAGCCCGCGTTCCTGCGGGGCGCGAAGTTCCGCCGCCAGTCGGTGGGACTTTTGCCGGTGGCTGCCACGAAGCTGCGGTTGAATTGCGACAGCGAGAGTCCGCCCAGGCGGGATGCGATCTCCGCCACCCGCATGTTCGACTTCTCCAGCAGATCGCAAGCGTAGGCGATGCGCTCATCGCGCAGGACCCGCTTGAAGCTGCTGCCGGTCACGCGCTCGAATTGCTCGCCGAGGTAGCCGGCGGACAGGTTCACGCAGTTCGATACCTCGGCCAAGGTCATCGCCCGGCACGGGTGATCGATCACCAATTGCCAAGTCGCTCTGACCGCGGAGGGCCACTGTTTGAGCGCCTTCACGCCGGTGAGGTTGTCCCGCATCGCGGCGAGCATTCTCACCACGGTGGGCTCCCGCCATGGCGGCGGCGAGTTCGACTCCTTCGGCTTCGGCACGTGGACCAGCCATGTATCCTGTCCGCGGGGAACCGCGAGCGTGAAGGCCGAGGCCTCGTTCAAGGTATCGGATTCCTCTTCTCCGATCTGGCACTGGACGGTGCCGCGGCTCAGGCGCGAGAGGGCATCCACATACGAGGCGAACGCGGGCCAAGTGCGGATCTGCTCGTGGGTCAGGGTTCGGTTTTCTTCCAAGGTCATCGGGATAGGTTTAATTTATAACCGGTAATTTTGTTCCGGTGTTGAGAACCGTTCGTCCCGGAACCGGAAAAAGGCAAAAGTTTTTTACCGGTTTTTTTCTTCACCTTTGAACCGGCCACCCGTAGATTTTCGCCATGACTGCCACTCCAAGACCTTGGGCACTCCTCAGCCGGCATGGCCACGCGCTGATCCACTTGGCGAAGAATCCGAAGATGCGCCTGATCGATCTGGCGCGGGACATGGATCTCACGGAGCGTTCGGTGCGGCTCTTGATTGGCTCCTTGGGCAGAAGCGAATTTCTGAAAATCGTGAAGGCGGGCCGGAACAATTCCTACCAGCTCGATCTGGAGCGAGCGCTGCCGCACCCTTTCGAGAAACAGATCGCCCTACAGAAGGTGATCGCTCTGGCGCTGGCGCTGGAAGAGAAGGAAAAGTGAGAGGCCCGACTGCCAGCCGTGGTGCGGATTGCAATCCGATCATGCAGGGGCAGCGCCCGGTGGCCAAGGCAGCGCCGCAGTGACAAGGTGCAATGCCCTGAGCACCAACAAACCTGCGATGCGGAGGCGCGTGGTATCAAAGCTGCGATAAGAAGAGCATGGATACCATGCCCCAAGCTTCCGATGCCGCCCGGCTTCAAGACGTGCTCACCCGCTATGTCGATTCGCGCGATGGCTACCTGCAGGCGGCGAAGCTTGTCCCGCAGCAAGGACTGACCGAATCCTTCGAGTTGATCGCCCAACGTCGCGATCTGATCGCTTCGAGGATGGCGGGGCTCATCCAGGAACAGGGCGCAAAGCCGGACGAAGACGGCAGCATCGAGGCCGGCGTGCACCGTTGGTGGATCCGTCTTCGCGACAAGATGACGGATCAGGAGTCCGACGCGATCCTCAGTGAATGCGTCCGCGGCGAGGATGAACTGGAGCGCACGCTCCAAGCCGCGCTCGAGGACGAGCATACGCTTCCCGAACACCGTGAGATCCTCACCGACGCCGTCGCGGAGGTGCGCCTCGCCAAGCAGGCCTTCGAGTCTGCGGTAGGCCATTGAAGTTTTAGAAAACAACGAAAGGAGACGTTCATGTTAAGCTGGACCATTACATTTCTCATTCTCGCCATCATCGCGGGCATCCTCGGCTTCGCGGGCATTGCTGGCGCTGCGGCGACGATCGCACAGGTGCTATTCGCCATCTTCCTGGTGTTGATGGTCGTGTCGGCAGCATCGCGCGCGGTGAGCGGCAAGATGCCGTGAGCCCTTCCGTTCGTCCCAGAGCGAACTTGCATCGGGGCCATACGCGATGTTAGCTCGGGACGCGCGGAGAGCCGCGCTTCATGCCATGAGCAATCCATTTCACGACCCCGGTGCGGCGAAACTCCTCTCGAAGGTGCGGGAAGATATTTCCGATCTTCGCGGAGACGTCACCAAATTGCTGACCTACACCACCCGTTACACCCTTCCGAAGGGAGCCCGGGAAATCGCCGGCTCCGCTCGCCAAGGTCTTTCGGCGAGCGGCAATTACGCGGCTCAGCGTCTGCGTTCGCTGGGTAGCAGCCCGCCACGCCAAGCCTTCGGCGTCCTCGCAGGCGCGGCCATCATCGGCCTGCTGGCTGCGGGCGTTTACGCTTTCGCCAAGAGCGATTGCTGTCGCTCCGCGCGCCGCATCGAGGAGGAAGAGGAAGCTGAGGAACTGGGGATTTAGGCCCCTTGTCCCGGAAACGCGGAGGAGTTTGCGGTAGCCGAACGGCGCTCCCGTGATACTGTCCATGTGAACAGCATGGAACTCCACGAGAAACTCGCCATTCTGGCGGACGCAGCCAAATACGATGCCTCTTGTGCCAGTTCCGGTGCGGATCGCCGGGATTCGCATGATGGCAAGGGAGTAGGTTCTGCTGGGGGATCGGGGATCTGCCACAGCTATGCGCCGGACGGTCGGTGCATCTCGCTGCTGAAGATCCTTCTGACAAATCGCTGCCTTTACGATTGCCACTACTGCATCAATCGCAGGTCGAGCAATGTGCGGCGGGCTTCCTTCACCGCCGGGGAAGCAGTGAAGCTGACACTGGACTTCTACAAGCGGAACTACATCGAGGGCCTCTTCCTGAGTTCCGGAATTATCCGCAGCGCGGACTACACGATGGAGCAAGTCGTAGGTGTGGCCCGAACCTTGCGCGAGGAGCACGATTTCCGCGGCTACATCCACCTCAAGACAATCCCCGAGGCCTCGGCGGAGTTGATCGAGCAGGCGGCGCGTTATGCCGACCGGATCAGCATCAATCTCGAGTTGCCCGTGCAGACGAGCTTAGACCGCTTGGCCCCGGAAAAGAATCTGGCCCGTACCAAGCAGGCGATGGGCCGGATCCGGGTGAAGCTCGACGACGCCGCGGAGCAGCGCCGCACGGGCGACCGCAAGCTGCGCCACGCGACCGGGCAGAGCACGCAGGTGATCGTCGGCGCTGACGCCTCGACGGATGCCGATTTCCTCGTACGCTCGGACGAGCTTTATCGCTCCTACCGCTTGAAGCGGGTCTACTATTCGGCCTTCAGCCCGATTCCCGAGCCCTCCTCGCTCTTGCCCGCGGTCGCCCCGCCGCTGCTGCGGGAGCACCGGCTCTATCAGGCGGACTGGCTGATGCGCCACTACGGTTTTAGTACTTCAGAGATTTTGCCGGCGGAGTTTCCCAATCTGGATCTCACCATGGATCCGAAGCTCGCCTGGGCCCTGCGGAACCGGCAGGACTTTCCATTCGATCTTCAGAAAGCGTCCCGCGGAACGATGCTGCGCGTGCCGGGTCTCGGCGTGAAGAATGTGGACCGCTTGATCGTGATCCGTCGTCACAAGCAGCTCCGCCTGGAAGATCTGGCACGGCTGCGCGTTTCCCTGGATAAGGTGCGTCCTTTCGTGATCACCGCCGACCACCATCCGGCGCGCTACCTTCTGGATAGTGACCGCTTGCTGGCCCGCTTCGCGCCGCGCCCTCAGCAACTTGAGCTTTTCGGCCATGCGCAGGGTTGATCCGGGCAAGGGTTTCGAGTCATGGCGCCAGGCCGCCCGCAGCCTGCTTGCGGAAGGCGTGGCACCGGGCGAGGTGATGTGGGAGCCCGGGACCACCGCGAGCCTCTTTGGCGAAAGTGAAGTCGCGGCGGGGCCGCCAGCGAAGCTTTCCGTGCCGCCCGCCTTCGTCGAGCTTGCCCGCGAAGTAGCCTGTCATGGCGATTCGCGGCGCTGGGCCTTGCTCTACCGCTTGCTATGGCGGATCGCGCGGCTAGGGGAAAGAAGCCTGTTGGAGATCGCCAGCGATCCCGACGTGGCGAAGGCACGCTTGATGGCGAAGAACGTGCGGCGGGAGATCCACAAGATGCACGCCTTCGTTCGCTTCCGGAAGGCCGGCGAGGACGAAGGCGGTCGCGAGCGCTTCGTCGCTTGGTTCGAACCGGACCACTTCAGCGTGGACTCGGCGGCACCCTTCTTCCGCAACCGCTTCGCTAACATGGATTGGTCGATCTTCACGCCGAAGGGCTGTGCGCACTGGATCGGCGGCGAATTGAGCTTCACCGGCGGCGTGGAGAAAAATCCCTGCGACGATCCCGATGCCCTTGAGGCGATCTGGCGGACCTATTACCGCAGCATCTTCAATCCGGCACGGCTGAAGCTGAAAGCGATGCAAGGCGAGATGCCGAAACGCTACTGGAAGAATTTGCCGGAAGCGGAGCTGATCGAGGAACTGACCCGGACCAGCGGCGCCAGAACCGAAGGCATGATCGCGGAAGAGGGCCGGGCGGTGCGGCCTGCGCCGAGGAACGGCTACCTCGGCCGCTTGCAGGAGCTCTCGGAAGCACCGCCAATGAAGGACGCCGCAAGTGCCTCGCTCGTTGAAATCGCGCGGATGGTGCAGGCTTGCCGCCACTGTCCCTTGTGGGAGCACGCCACTTGCGCCGTGGCAGGAGAGGGGCCAGGGAATGCCCGGATCATGATCGTCGGTGAGCAACCGGGCGACCGCGAGGATCTCGAAGGCAGGCCCTTCGTCGGGCCTGCGGGAAAGCTGTTAGACAAGGCTCTCGCCGAGGCCGGTTTGGATCGCACCGGGATCTACGTGACGAATGCGGTGAAGCACTTCAAATGGACGCCGCGTGGAAAACTTCGCCTTCACCAGAAGCCCGCGGCAGGCGAGATCGATGCTTGCAAGCCGTGGCTATTGGCGGAGCTGACCAAGGTCGCTCCGGATGTTCTCATCCTCCTGGGCGGCACGGCAGCGCGATCCCTGTTAGGAGCGGGGTACAAGTCTCGAAAGCACGGGGCCTTGTGGATGCCCCGCATCTGGCACCACGGGTGGTGCTGACGGTGCATCCGTCCTATCTCCTGCGCTTGCCGGACGACATACGGAAGGACGCGGAGTATAAGCAGTTCGTGGCGGATCTGAAGGTGGCGGGCGTCTAGGGTTCGAGCCGGTACCCGCTCCCCCGCACCGTCACCAGATGCCGCGGACGCGAAGGATCCTCCTCCAGCTTCCCCCGCAGCGCCGCGATGAAGTTGTCCACCGTCCGCGTGCTGGGATACGCATGATATCCCCAGACCACGTCCAGGAACTTCTCGCGGCTCACGGTTTCGCCCGCATGCGTGGCGAGCAGACGCAGCATGCCAGCTTCCTTCTCTGATATTTCGTGGCGGGTCCCGCCGCGGGTGATGACCCGTTTCTCGAAATCCACGGTGGCGCTCCCGATGACAAGTTCCGAGCCCACCGAATCCTGCCGCTCCTTCCGCCGTAACAAGGCCCGCACCCGTGCCAGCAGCTCGCGCAGGCTGAATGGCTTCACCAGATAATCATCCGCGCCGCTGTCCAGGCCCTCCACGCGGTCGTCCACCTGGCCCTTCGCGGTCAGCATCAGCACCGGCATGGTTCGTTCACGCTTGCGCAGGTCCCGGCACAGCGCGAAGCCGTCCAGCCCGGGCATCATCACGTCGAGCAGGACCAAGTCGAAGCTCTCCGTGCAGGCGAGTTCCAGCCCGGAAATCCCGTCCGCCGCGGCCATCACGCGATAGCCTTCGGCCTTCAGCGTCTCCACCAGCGCCGTGCGCATCGGCGCTTCGTCTTCGATCACCAGCAATCTCATGCGCCCAGGGGAATGCGGAGGATAAAGATGCTGCCACGGCCCGGCTCGCTCTCCACGGCAATCGTGCCGCGATGCGCTTCGGCAATCGACTTCACCAGGCTCAAGCCGATGCCAGTGCCCTGGGTCTCACGCCGCAGCTCGTCGCCGGGACGGTAGAAGCGCTCGAAGATCCTGCTCTGCTCCGCTCTGGGCACCCCGGGTCCCTCGTCGCTCACCCGCAGTTCACAAGTACGACGGTTCTCGTGGATGGAAAGGGTCACGCTTACCGCTGAAGACGGCGGCGAGAATTTGATCGCATTGTCGAGCAGGTTGACCAGCGCCTGCTGGATCGCCCCGGCATCCACCGCCGCCTCCACGGGATCGAGCCGCGAACTCAGCGCGATCTGCTTCTCCGCCGCCAGCGGTTGCATCACGCGTAGCGTGTCCGCCGTCAGCGCCGCGAGATCAGTGGCTTCCATTTTCCAAACCCGACGGCCCTGCTCGATCCGCGCATGATCCAGCACATTCCCGACAAGCGTCGAAAGCCGCGCGCCTTCTCGTGCGATCAGACGGTGGAATTCCTTCGCCGTTTCCGGGGCGAGCTTGCCCTCCTCCAGCGCATCGGCCATCAGCCGGATCGAGGCCACCGGCGCACGCAGCTCATGCGACACGCTGGCGACGAACTGGCTCTTCATTTCATTGAGCTGCCGTTCCCGCCGCAAGGTCCGGTGGATGAAAAACAGCGCGATCGCCGCCACGGCAACCGCCGTCGTAAGGATCGCCGCCGTCCACCTTTGTTGCCGGCGTATGGGGGCCTCGATGAGGCTGCCGTTATTGAGCGGGGAGATGCCCAAAACCAAGCCCGTGCCGAGCCCGATGGGTGCCGTTGCCAACACGGGCCACTCGCTCGCGCTCCGGAAAACATGGGCGAATGCCCACGGCGGAAGCCCCCGTCGGTTTTCGGATTCAGCCCATGTTGCTCTCTCGATGCTCACGTGTGAAAGCCTTCCATCGCCGGGCCTGACGAACGAAAGCCGGTTGCCGCGATCGATCCACTCACCGTCAGGATTGCGGCTCTGCTTCGCGAGTCGGCGAAGCTCCTCCGTCTCCCGCCATTTGGCCCGATCGACCTCCATGGCAGGCAGGCGTTCCAAAGCGATTGCCGTAAGCGATGAGGGAGCATCCCGGATCAGGAGGTCGGTGATCGATTGCTTGGACTGGCGCGAGCGATCGATCACTTGAAGTCGCAATGCCGCCAGCGCACGGCGTGGCAGGCCGGCTGGCGACAGCCCCGCGTCCGGGTTATCGCGGAGCTCTTCAAGAGCCGTCGGATCGCTGCCGTCGAGAACCGCGTCCAATTCCGACGGCGCACCGGGAAGCGGCGGGTCCTGATAGGTGGAGATGGTCGCCATCCCCGCCTCCAATTCGCGGGTGAGACTGTCCGCGAGCAGCGGCGCAAGGCGTTCCGCTTCCTCCCTCGCCTCGGCTCGCGCCGCCTTGAGTTGGGCCTGCATCCCGTGCCCGGCCACCGCCACCAGCACCGCCAGCGGCAACACCAGCGCCAGGGCAAGCCAGAGGAAGGAAGGCGGGGATTCACGGCGCATGACGGGCGTTAGCGGCGTGGCTGTGGTGAGATGGCCCTCGGTTGGGGCCTTGACTGGGGTTGTCCCGGAATGGGCGGCTGTAACCCATTGCCCGTCCGGATCCGGTCGCCATCGCGGATGAAGATGTCGGTCTCGGTGCGTCTCTCCTCGGCATCGCCACGAATCAAGAGGAGACCGTTCACGCCTGGGTTGCCGGGGGAACTGAGGCTCTGGAAGCGCGTATTGGACGAGGGCACCCCTCCGTCGGGCGGGAAGGGCAGCAAGCCTCCGGGTGAAGTGGTCCATTTCGGCTGCTGCCAGTTCAGACGGATCCGACGGATGTCGCCTGCGACATCCGTCAGCTGGAAATTCCCGCCCAGCACCTTGCCGAAGAAGCGGCTCTCCTCCGCCGTGAAGCCGCCCCACGGCCCCGCCTGCGGTGTCGCCTTGAGCGGTAATTCCACCCGGTCTCCCGCCTGTAGCGCGACATCCTGGCGGCGGACCTCCTCCGGCGCGGTGGCCTCGGTGCAGGCCGCGATCGCCTTGGCCAGATCGACGTCCAGCACGGTTTCCTTCCCCTCGGCATCGCGGCGCAGGATTCGGATTCTGGAAAAATCGGGATGCTCCGGCACGATGGGGAAGGGAATAAACCGGCTGCCTCCCCTTCCGTAGCGTCCCAGTGCATCGTCCAATTCCCGGGCGGAAATCTCGGCCCACCTTTCGGAACCGCCCTCGGGAAGATTTTCCAGGTCATTCGGATGCCAGGAGGCATAAAGATCCGCGATGATCTCCACCAGTGTCGGAGCCGTCGCGGGCTCGGCATTGCTCCAGGATTTCACAAAGCCGGTGCCGGGTACACTCAGGCTGATGCGCTTGGTCAGCCATTCCGCCTGCTTGCTTGCATACTCTGCCGGATACTCGGGCAGGACATGGTCGCCTGCTTGGAACTCAAAGCGCCTCCACTCGGGAGTGTCGATATTGATCCGGATTTCCGGCCAACCGCCACGGCGCACCACCAGGCTCTTCGGCACGTAGCCGTTCCACAGCAAGCCGGCCAGTGGCCCGGCAGGCAACAAGGGAGCCACGTTTTCCCCGGGATGATAGACGAGACGGTCGCCGCGAAGCGTCATCGCAAGCGCCGCATCGCCGAAACTCACCGTGATCGGCACCGTGACCTGTTTGCGCAGGAGCCACGCAATCTTGGGGAAGACCTGATCGCGATACTCGACATTCCGATTGCGGTAGACATTGGCATCGGAGTCTTGCCAATCGACCGCAAGCTCCACGATATCTCCCCACTGCAGCTTCGGCAGCGCCGCCGAACCGTCGATCCGTGCCGCGATCCTGTCCGTTCCGCCCGTGGCATTCGTGCGGACGATGGTCACCAGCGCCGGAAAGCCATCGGAACCCGTAACTTGGCCCGTTTGGCCTCTCCTGAAGTGGGGGATTTTGGTGGCCTTGAGGAGCAATTCTTCCAGCGAGGCAGGCGCTGCATCGCCATCCCGGACCGCCGCCTCGTTGCGGGTCATGGCGTCCGGATAAACGAGAGTCACCGCAGGTTTTGCCATCAGATCGGGATAGACGAACTTCTCCGTGAGAACTTTCCGGTTCTCGTCCGTGGAGTTCCGGAATGAGGAGTTGAGCCACTCCTCGCCGGGTTTGGCAGCGTGATCGAGCAGCATTCGGAGGATCTCGGTGGAGGAGTTTCTCTCCGCTGCTATTTCCAGAGGCGGCTTTCTGTAATTGGGCGAATAGGCATTTGGATCGGCTCCCGCGTCCAAAAGCCTCGCGACCACCTCTTTTGATCCGCGGTCGATGGCGGAAGCGATCAGTTCGGGCGATGTAACTTTCGCCCCGGCCCGGATCAGCAAATCCAAGACCTCGGGTTTCTTCGACGCCAGAGCATAGCTCAAGGCCGATGCGCCGTTCTTATCCTCGGCATTTGCATCGGCACCCTTGGATAGCAGCAAGCGGATGGTTTCCGGCGAGCCGCGCTCGGCCGCGTAGAGTAGAGGAGTCACTTCCGCCACGTGCTCGGAGTCTTGGAACTTGGGCCCGGCAGTCCTCGCATCGACCGGCGCGCCGGCATCCAGCAGCAATTGCACCACCGCCGGACTCCCCCGCTGGGCGGCAAAGTGAAGGGGCGTTAATCCGGTGCCCGGTGCCGCGAGACCGGCTTTCGCTCCCGCCTTCAGAAGCAGCGCAGGCAAGATCCCATCCCCGGTCTCGCCATCGTAGATTGCCTGATGAAGGGCGCTGCCTACCGGAGCGGGCTTCTTGTTCAGGCCGACGCTGGTGGGATAACAAAACTCCGGCATGAAATTGGGATCCGCGCCGTGATCGAGGAGGATTTTGCACATCCGTTCGTCGCCCGCTTTCGCCGCGAGATGGAGCATGCTCATGAAGGTCGCTTGGCCGCCGTCGGAGGATTCCGCGAAGCGGTACACGTAGGTGGCCTTCCCGCCGGCCTTCAAGAGCGCCTCCGCAATCGTGTGAAAGCCGTTCTTGACCGCTTCGTTGATGGCCACGTCATTCGGCGGCTTGCCCGGGTCGCAGCCCTTGGCGAGCAGGAACTCGACCGCCTTCAGGTTGCCGCTGCCCGCGGCGCTCGAGAGGAACGGGCCGCTGTTGGGATCGATCCCGGATTCGATCAGGAAGGCCATCGTCCGCATCTGCCCGGCGGAGGCCGCGCTGGAGAGGAGATTGGGATCCCTCGCCAGGTCAGGGCTGGTCCGCTTCAGTTCCTGCAGGCGGCGCAGTTCCTTGGACTCGGCATCATCTTCGCCGGGCGCTCCAGCCTCCGGCACCGCGCCACCCATCGCCACCAGGTTTTCGCGGGCCAGCTTGCCCTCCACTTCGGCGGTGGGGAAATCGCGCAGCAGGCGCTGATAGAGTTTCGCCGCCTCCTCCTTGTTGCCCTGCTTGCGCCGCACCTCCGCCAAGCGGAAGAGGGCCGTGGCGGCGAAGGGCCGCTCCTCTTCATAGAGCTCCAGCACCTTCTGATAGTGCTCCGCGGCTTTGGCAGGATCGCGGGTGACTTCCTCCGCGTAGAGCGCATCGCGCAGCAGTTCGCGCGGGGACTCGTCCTCCGCACTTAGCGGCGCGAGCGGCGTCAGCATGGCGAGAAGAAGCAGACCGGAACGGTGGATGGGGTTGCGAGTCATGGTGCGACAGTGGCAGCTTCCGCTCCTCCCTTTGTCATGGAATGGTCATGAGTGCAAGGTGTCGCCAAGGAGGGGTGCGTCCCGTGCCCCGCCTTGGAGATTGCGCCGCCCCGCCTCGTGCCGATAACGTCACGGGCGTGAAGGAAAAGGCGATCTCCTTGCTACAGGAATTGACGGAGGCCCACTCGGTGCCTGGCCACGAAGACGAAGTCCGCGCGATCTTCGTCGATGAAATGGAGGAATGCGGCGAACTCTCCACCGACCGCTCCGGCAGCGTCTTCTGCAGCCTCGAAGGCGAAGGCCCGCGGGTCATCATCGCCGGCCACATGGACGAGGTCGGCTTCCTGGTGCAGAACATCACCCCGGACGGCTTCATCCAGTTCCTCGGGCTTGGCGGCTGGTGGGAGCACGTGATCCTCGCGCAACGCGTCGAGATCCGCACCCGCTCCGGGGAAAAGGTCATCGGCGTGGTCGGCTCGAAGCCGCCGCATTTCCTCCCGGAGGCCCAGCGCCGCCAGTTGATGAGCATCGACCAGATGCACATCGATATCGGCGCAACCTCGCGGCTCGAAGCGGAGCAGGAATTCGGCGTCTCCGTGGGCGATCCCATCGCCCCCTGGTCGCCCTTCACCCCGCTGCAGCGCGAGGATTGGTTCATGGCCAAGGCCTTCGACAACCGCGTCGGCATGGCCGGCACGATCCAAGCCGGCAAGGTGCTGGCATCCGCCATCCGGCCTAACAAGATCATCCTGGCCGGCACCGTGCAGGAGGAAGTCGGGCTGCGCGGCGCCAGGACCGCGGCCATCCACGCCAAGCCGGACGTGGCCATCATTCTCGAAGGGCCGCCCGCCGATGACACCCCCGGCTTCTCCCGCGCGGAGGCGCAGGGCCGGCTCGGCGGCGGCGTGCAAATCCGCCTCTTCGATCCCAGCGCGATCATGAATCCGCGGCTCACGGAACTCGCCATCCGGACCGCGAAGGAAGAGGGGATTCCCCACCAGGTCACCGTGCGCCGCAGCGGCGGCACCGACGCCGGCTCATTCCACTTGGCAGGGGAGGGGACACCCTCCGTCGTCCTCGGCGTCCCCGCGCGCTACATCCACTCGCACAACTCGGTCATCGATGTGAACGACTACCTCCACATGGTCTCGCTTGCCGTAGCGCTGGCGAGAAGGCTCGACGACCCCACGGTGAAGGGGCTCACAAGGTTTCTCTGAATGACGAATTCAGAATTTCCGAATGCCGAATGTCGTGTGTCCAAAGAGATGGTCCGCCTCTGGCGAGAGCCCCTTCTGAAACACACTTCATTCGTCATTCGAGAATTCGACATTCGTCATTTTCCCAAAGACATTCGTCATTCTCTCAAATCATCCCCAGCTTCATCTTCCCCTCTTCGGAGATCATGTCCTGATTCCACGCGGGGTCCCACACCAGCTCCACCTTCGCATCGTCGATGCCTTCGATCATCATGATCTTGGCCTGCGCGTCCGCTGCGATCACCGGGCCCATGCCGCAGCCGGGTGCCGTCAGCGTCATCTTCACCGCCACGATCTTCTTGCCATCCTGTTCCTCGATCCCGCAGTCGTAGACGAGGCCGAGATTGACGATATCGACCGGAATCTCCGGGTCATACACACCCTTGAGCTGGGCCCAGACCTGTTCTTCCAGCGGGGCGTCCTTCAGCCGGACCGATTCCGCATGCTTTTCCTTCTCCTTCTCCAGATCCACGCCCAGCGCGTCGGCATCCTTCGAAGAAATCCGCGCCAGCCCGGCGGAAGTGGCCACCGTGTAGGTGCCACCGAGCCGTTGCGTGATGAAGACCGGCGTCCCGGCGGGCAGCGTGATCGCGTCGCCGCTGGGGATCTGGATGGCTTCGACCTCGCGGGCCAGGGAGATTTCCTCGTGCATGGGAGTAGTGTAGCCATGCGCCCCGGCGGTGCAAGCGGCTTGCCGCGCCGGGGGAAACAGGCCAGCTTCCACGCATGAGCCGGAGACAGAGGAGGAGATCCACCACGGAGCCGGGAACCGCCAGGAACCCGGCCAGCGGCGCCCGCGGGCGCTGGGCCATCCGCGTCCTGATCGCGGCCTTGGCCCTGGGCGTGGTGGTCATGGGCGGCGGCTACATCTGGCTGCGGAGCTGGCTTCACAGCGAGTCCTTCCGCCGCATGCTGGCCGGGGAGGCGGACAAGGCCCTCCAGGTTTCCAGCGAGTTCGGCCCCTTCCGCTGGAGCGGCACCCGCATGGACACGGAATCCTTCAGGGCCCGGAGCGGCGGCCTGATCAAAGCCATCGATGCCGACGATCTCCGCGTCGAGGTCGGCCTCGGCGGCTGGTGGAAGGGCGTCTGGCAGATCGATGGCGCCCGCGCGCGCCGGATCGAAATCGAAATCGACGCCACCGCTGCCGACCGCATGAAGAGTCAGCCCGCCCCCATGCAAGCGGACGCACCACCGACGGCGGCGGAAAAGAAGGGGAAGTGGTACGATTCCCTGATTCCCCACGAGGTGGACCTGCGCCAGCTCGAGATCAGCAGTTCCACGGTGAAGGTGATCACCGCCTCCGGCCCCGTCGGCATCGCGAATACCGGTTGGAAAGTCATGCCGGACGTCGCCAAGGGCAGCTACCGTGCGGAAGGCACCGATGGCACGGTCAAGCTGCCGTGGGCTTGGGCGCCGCGCATGAATCTCGGCCGCGCCCGCCTCCGCTATCAGGGCGATACCCTCTATCTCACCAGCGCCGACTTCCAAGTCTACGAGAGCGGCAGCCTCGAACTCGATGGCGAGATGTCCGTGAAGGGCGAAGGCTACATCTTCAATGGCAACCTCCGCGACGTAGCCTGCGCGGAGATCCTCCCGGAGAGCTGGCGGCAACGCCTCAGCGGCCAGGTGAAGGCGGACTTCACGGTCGAGGGCTCGAAGTTGAGCCCGAAGGTCAGCGGCAATGTCGTGCTCGCGGACGGCGTGCTGACCGCCTTGCCGCTGCTCGATTCGCTCTCGGCCTACGCCGATACCACCCGCTTCCGCCGCATCGCGCTGCAGGAGGGTAAAACCGATTTCGAGTGGCAGGACGGCGCGCTCGCCCTGCGCAATCTCGTGTTCTCCAGCGAAGGCCTCGTGCGTCTGGAAGGAACCCTGCGCGTGGATGCACGGAAGAACCTCGACGGCCGTTTCCGCCTCGGTCTTGTCCCGGGAATCCTCGCTCGAATTCCCGGCGCGGAGACCGAGGTCTTCCGTCGCGGCGAGCGCGGCCTGCTGTGGACCGACCTGCACATCACTGGCACCGTCGACCATCCGGAGGAGGACCTCAGCAAGCGCTTGGTCGATGCCGCCGGCCTGCGCATGTTCGAGATCCTCCCGGAGACCGGCGAGAAGGTCCTCAAGTTCACCAAGGAGGTCATCGGCCAGGATCTCGAAGCCCACTTGCAAAAAGGCGGACAGATCCTCGATCAAGGCAAGACCGTCATCGAAGGAGCCAAGGGCGTCGTCGAAGGCGTCGGCGAGGTGATCGACATCTTCGGCGGCAGCAAGAAGGAAAAGAAGGACGAGTGAGCTGCCATCTGGAGTGCGGCAGCCTGCTCTACCCGCATTTCCGCAGTGCTTCACGGACGGCTCTTCCCCTGGGGGCGCGGAGCCACCCGGCCCGCAGAGTGGTCCCTCGCTGCCGTTGGCACTTAAAAGGTAAGCAGTCAAGCGACGGCGCTTTCCACCACCATCGCGCGACAGGGCAGAGCCTCCCCGGTCCCGGGCGCTCACGCGTCAGACCGGCGAATGTGGTGGGTAGCGGGGTAGGGCATGACGCCGCTTGAAAAACTCGCCCGCTCTTTTCCCTCACTTCATCGCCTTCAGCGTGATCTTCTTCCCTTGGTTCGACTGCCAAGAACCCTCCGCGCTCTTGAATAGCGCCTTCAAATCATTGAGATTCAGCACGCGGAACTCGATCATCCCGGCGTGGCTGGTAGCCGGATAATTCTTCTGCGGGAGATTGTGGACGGTCGTGTTCGCGCGCTGGCCGGCACGGTCCACCAGATCGTTGCCGCGGTCCACGAGACGGTCGACCGTGCCGGCCCCGGTGGCACCCACCGCCGGGCGCACATGGTAGAAGCGTGCGATCGCCCGGCCGTTCGTATCGATCACCATTTCGGTCACCACCAGCTGGGTATCCAGCACGTATTCGTGGATGCTCACGGAGGAAATCTTGTCCAGCATCACGCTGTATTCCCCGCCCGGCAGGGTCGCGCTCCAGAAGCGCTTCGAGCCCTCGCTCTCCTCGGCAGTGGAGTTGTTGTCCTTCTGGGTCTCCTCCTGGTCGTCTTCATTCTCGTTGTTGTCCTTCTGCCCCTGCGCGGCGGCAGGGAGGGCGAGGAAGAGCAGGGCGAGGAGCAGCGTGAACTTCGGCGTTTTCATGACGTGTGGTGGAACTCTGGATACGCGCCATCCCTTTGGCGAGTTTCGCCGCATTATTTCGGGAAAGTTAAGGATTGAGCGGAGCCGCGGGATTGCATAGATATTCGCCCGTGGTTCGTTTCCGGCCCAATGTCGCCGCGCTGATGGTGAAACCGCAGGGGCAGCTGCTCGTCTGCGAGCGCTGGTCCGTACCCGGCGCTTGGCAGTTCCCCCAGGGCGGCGTCGATGACGGCGAATCGCTCGAACAAGCACTTTACCGCGAGGTTCAAGAGGAGATCGGCCTTTTGCCCAAGCACTATGAATTGCTTGGTTACCGCACCGGCTACCGTTATCTCTACCCGGAGGAAGTGCGCATGAAGAAGATGCGCAAACACGGCTGCCACGGCCAGGAGCAGACCTACTATCACTGCCTGCTCAGGGACGGCGCGCCGGAAGTGAACGTGCACCAGCGCGCGCGCGAGTTCGGAGCCTACCGTTGGATCATGCCGGAGGAGTTCGATCTGGACTGGCTCCCCGAGTTCAAGCGGGACGTTTATCGCCAGGTGATGAAGGACTTTTTCGGTGTACTATTGTGATATTGTAACCCTGCAAGAATTGCAGGATCGCGACTAGAGCTTGCTCGTATGTCCGATTTCGGGTGTCGTGCGCTCTCAGAAAAACTTTCCCTGATGGAGATTCTTCCCGACCAGTCGCAGAGTGTCATCAAATGCCGTAACAGCCAAGGAATGGAGGTGCAGGCAAACCTGCTCCGTTTGACCCGCTACTCGGTTGTTTTTGAAGTCTATAACCCCTACAGCATCCTCCAGCTCTCGGAGGTGCTTTCGGATTTCCGGATCCTCGCCAACCGGCGCTTGATCTACCGGGGCAAGGCTGTCGTCAGCAACTTGCTCAATACCGGCCTGGTGCTGGTCTGCGAGGCGAACCTCGAGGATGGCTGGCAGGAGGTGGACTTCCTTTCCGCTGTCACCGGCGAGGCCGATCTCGGTGCCCAGTTCACCTCCTTCATGTCGGAATGGAGAGCCGCCAACCACGTGCAGGACCCCTTCAAGGTCGCCGTGGCGGACATGGCGAGCGCCCTTACCGGCGTGCAGCACTGGATGGGCGGCATCGACGTCGGCATCCGCTCCACCGCCACCCGCCGCCGCGATGACCTGGAGCGCGAGATCTTCACCAACGTCCAGCAGAGGGTCCTCGAGCAGATGATCCCCTCGATGGAAAATTTCGAGGAGGTGGCGGACAAAATTAGCGAAGATGAGGTGCCCTCGCACAAATCATACATCCGCCGGGAGATGCACCCGATCGTCCTTTGTGCTCCCTTCGTTTATCGCACCTACATGAAGCCGCTCGGCTACGCGGGTGACTATGAGATGGTCAATATGATGCTGCGTGATCCGTATGAAGGGGCGTCGTCGTTCGCGAAGATGCTCAACTATGCGATCCTTAATACCGAGCCGGTCGTTGCCCATCGCAACCGGATCGACTATCTGGTGGAGATGCTCGACCGCGAGTCGAACCGTCGCCGCGGCCGGGCGCGCGCCTTCAATCTCGGCTGCGGGCCGGCGGAGGAAGTCCTGCGCTTCCTGGGTCAGCACGATTCCAGCGATCGGATGGAGTTTGATCTCCTCGATTTCAATCCGGAGACCCTCGAGTATACCCGCGAGCGTCTCGAGAAGGCGCGCATGGCGGAAGGGCGGAATACCCGGCTGCGTTTCATCCCGCGCTCCGTCCACCAGATCCTGAAGGCGGCCGTCCAGCCCGGCGGAGACCCGGAACTCGGCGGCTACGACGTGGTTTATTGCGCCGGCCTGTTCGATTACCTGTCCCAGCGCGTCGGCAAGCGCCTGGTCGAGTTCTTCTGCTCGATCGCCAACCCGGGCGGCCTCGTCGTCGTCACCAACGTGGCAGACACCAATCCACGCAAGGCTTGGATGGAATATCTGATGGAGTGGAACCTGATTTACCGCAGCAAGGAGGACATGATGGACCTTGTCCCCGCCGGCCTTGCCACCAAGCGCGTGGAAGTGAAAGCAGACGCGACCGGGGTGAACCTCTTCCTGGAAATCGAACTGGCCGATGGCTGACGCCGCCACAGTTCCCTACACGGCCACCGAAGAGGCCGAGCTGAACCACGCCTTCAAGCGCTACGAACACGGCGTGTTCGTGGATAATGCCCGCCGCACCGCCGCGCTCTCCGCGCTCTTCATGCTCGCGGGCACCTCGCTCGACTGGATGGTCTTCCCGGAGCTGGCTTGGCACTTCCTGCTCATCCGCGCCATCGTCACGCTGCTGCTCTGCGTGATCTTCTGGTTGCTCGGCCTGTTATCCAGCGAGTGGTCCCGGCGCCTTACCGCGCATGTTCTTTTCATGCTGCCCACCGTCAGCATCTGCTGGATGATCGCCCTGACCAAAGGGGGGGATTCGCCATACTATGCCGGGCTCAATCTCGTGCTGCTCGGCCTCTCGCTTTTGCTGCGCAGTTCATTCCAGGACTCGGTGGTGATGATCCTTCTCTGCCTGACTTGTTATTTTTGCAGCGTCGGGCTTTCAGATTGGCATTCTGACCACCGCCTCTTCTTCAACAACTCCTACTTCCTCTTCGTCACCGCGGTCTTCGTCGGTGCGGGAAGCTATTTCTACGAGCGCCTCCGCTTCCGCGAGTTCGCCTTGCGCAAGGAGGTCGAGGACGCCCGCGGACAACTGGAGGCGACCAATAAGCAGTTGAGCGAGCTCGACGAGGCGAAGACCCGCTTCTTCGCCAATATCAGCCACGAGCTCCGCACGCCGCTCACCGTCATGATCGGCCTCACCGAGCGCCTGGCCGACAAGTTCAAGCTCTCCCCCGAAAAGGAGGTCCGCGACATGCTCGCCATGTCCGAACACAACGGCCTGCGCCTGCTCAAGCTCATCGACGACCTCCTCGACCTCGTGCGCTTCGACACCGGCCATGCCGATCTCAGGCTCCAGCCGACCCGCCTTCCCGACCTGCTCGACGGCCTGATGAGCTCGATGCGCCACCTCGCCGATCAGGACGGCGTAACCCTCGACTGGAAGGTCACAGGCGCCGAAACCGCGCTCCTTCTCGACCGCGACAAGCTCGAGAAGGTGCTGCTCAACCTCACCATCAATGCCATCAAGTTCACCCCCTCCGGAGGTCGCATCGATGTCGATGCCGTGATCTCCGGCAGACAGCTCTCGCTCAGCGTGGCGGACACCGGCGTCGGCATTTCATCGGAAGGCTTGGATCGGATCTTCGATCGCTTCTGGCAGGTCGATTCTTCTTCCACCCGCAAGTTCCAGGGCGCGGGCATCGGCCTCGCCCTCGTCAGCAGCTTGGTGGAAACCATGCACGGCACCATCGTTGCAGAGAGCACCATCGGCGTCGGCACCCGCTTCACGGTCGATCTCCCGGTGGACGCCGCGGCACCCGCCGAAACCGCCGCCATGGACGATCCGGACGATGAGAATACCTCGGGCAAGTACATCGAGGAACTCCACCGCAAGGCCGCCCTCTCCGTGTCACGCCCCACGGATTCCAAGGACGCCGCCGTCCTCAACCGCGGCATCGGTCGCAAGGGCTCCTCCATCCGCCCCCTCGTGCTCGTCGCCGATGACGAGCCGGACATGCGCCGCTACCTCGTCATGCAGCTCGAAAATGTCGACGTGATCGAGGCCCGCGATGGCAAGGAAGCCTTCGAGCTCGCCAAGCAACACCAGCCCGTCCTCGCCCTCGTCGACCACATGATGCCGGAGATGGACGGCGTGCAGGTCTGCCAGGCCATCCGCGAGCATCATTCCACCCGCGAGATGCCGATCATCATGCTCACCGCGCGCGCCGATGAGCAGACCAAGCTCCAGGCCCTCGATGCCGGTGCCAGCGATTTCCTGACCAAGCCCTTCTCCGGCACCGAGCTGGTCCTGCGCCTCCGCAACCAACTCGCCATGGCCGCCATCCGCACCGAACTCGGCGAGCTCAACCGCGACCTCGCCGCCGCCATGGAAAAGCTCAAGGACAACGAGGTCCTGCTGGTCCGCAATGAAAAGCTCTCCGGCCTCGGCCAGATGAGCGCCGGCATCATCCACGAGATCAACAATCCCCTCAACTACGCCCGCGCCGGCCTGCATGCCTTGAATTCCTTCAAGCGCCTCCTGCCCGAGGCCGAGCACGCCGACTACGCGGAAATCGTCGGCGATATCAGCGAGGGCGTCGAGCGCGTCGCCCAGATCGTCGCCGACCTCCGCCAGTTCACCCGCGATGACAACCGCGTCGGCGGCGAGGCCAACCTCGTCGAGGTCGTCGAGCGTTCCCGCCGCCTCGTCAGCCACCAGCTTGGCGACAAGGTCGAGTTCAAGATCAACAAGCCGGGCAAGGCGCTTATCACCGGCAATTCCAACCAACTGGTCCAGGTCTTCGTGAACCTCTTCCAGAATGCCTTCGACGCCATCGACGAGCGCCAGAAGGACAAGCCCGGCGACCCCGGCAAGATCGATATCGGCCTGCGCGCCGCCGCCGGCGGCTGGGAAGTCACCGTCTGGGACAATGGTGCCGGCATCCCGAAAGATATCATTAACAAGATTTACGATCCCTTCTTTACCTCGAAGGATGTGGGTAAGGGCATGGGCCTCGGCCTCAGCATCAGCCACCAGATCCTCGGCCGCCACCGCGCCCACATCGAGGTGGATACCCGCCCCGGCGAATTCACCTGTTTCACCATCTTCTTTCCACCTCCCGATCCCGATGCTTTTTGGGATGCAGAAGACTCTAAAAATTCCGACCCCAGCGACACCTTGCCATGAGTGACCTCAACTACGATTACCAGCGCTACGCCGTTCTCTTCGTGGACGACGAAGAAAAGACGCGTAAGTATTTCCGCCGCCTCTACGGCGAGACCTTCCGCATCCTCGAAGCCTCGGACGGTGTCGAAGCGCTCTCGGTCTTCCGCGCCCACGCCGCGGAAATCGGCATCATCATCACCGACCAGCGCATGCCGAATGAAACCGGCGTCGGCTTCCTCGCCAAGATCTCCGACCAGTACCCGGATGTGGTCAAGATCCTCTCCACCGCCTACTCGGACCTCGATGCGGCGATCGGCTCAGTCAACAAGGGCGGCATCTACCGCTACATCACCAAGCCTTGGGAAGTCAGCGAACTCGAAGTCACCCTGCTCCGCGCGATGGAGTTCTTCATCGTCAAGCGCGAGCGCAATTCACTCATGGGTGCCAAGCTCCAGGCCCTGGCGAATGTCATCTACTCGTCCCGCCTCGCCGCCTTCGCGCTCGCCCCGCTGACCGCCGGCCTGCCCGGTCGGCACGCTGCGGAAGCCGTCGCCTCCTTCGTCCGCCTCGGCGCCTTCGGGAATGCCGCCGGCACCGGCCGCATCGGCACCATGGATGCCGGCATCGACTCCTGGCGGAAGGTCCACGAGATCCAGCTCAAGCTCGCCTCCGCTCTGGAGACCACCCTCAAGGCTGGCTTCTCCGGCAGCTCCCTCGCCGAGCGGGTCGCCGCCTTCGCCAAGTCCCTCCCGGACGGCCAGGTCCTCGATCTCGCCCAGGATGGCGACAACTTCACCCTCGGTGCCGCCAGCGATCCCTTCCCGCGCCTGCTCGCCGGACTCCTCGGCGTCAGCGGCAAGGGCGGCGATGAAGCCATCCCCGCGCTGGCCGCTCTCTTCGGCATCTACGATCTCGGCGCCTCCGTCACCCGTCTCCGCTCGGATTCCCTCGCCATCCAAGTCCGCCCCGGCGGCGCTGCGGCGGAAATGTCACCGGGCTCGGATGTCGGCCGCTGGCTGTTTGATGATGATTTACTCATTTCCTCCGCTTTAGGACTTCTCTAGGATGAGTAGTCTCAGGTAGTTTTCAGGACTCGTGGACTGACCTATCCTCGAGATACATTCCAATCCTCTTCTGGAACCCAAATGAAGCGTCCTGAACTTCAAATTGCCTATCGCAACGGGCGCGTGGTCGCCATCCGGCCCCGCGAGCCCGAAGCCATGCCCTTGGGCCCCTTGGCCCGTGCCACCGGATTCAAGGTTAGCCCGCTCTGTGCGCGCTTCAATCTCTCCGACCGCCAGTTCCACCGCACCTTCAACGAGTCCCTCGGCATCAGCCCGAAGGACTGGCTGCGCCGCGAACGCATGGTCCAGGCCCGCCAGCTCCTGCTCGAGGGCCTGCCCATCAAGACCGCCGCCGCCGAACTCGGCTTCCCTTCCACCAAGGACTTCAGCCGCGAGTTCCAAGCCTTCTACGAAGTCAGCCCCACCGACTTCCAGCGCCGCCACGACGCCGACCGCGACCGCCGCCTCGAGTAGCAGGAGCGGGCGCGTCGCGCGCCCCAAGAACGGTCCCTTCAAGCCCGCCACCAAGGGTAAGTAGTCCCGCCTTCAGGCGGACGAAGGACGGGAATACCTTGGTTCACCGGCCCGTCCCCGGAACGGAAGCCGCGCAGTGATGCCTCGCGGACGGCTCTTCCCCTGGGAGCTCGGAGCCACCCGGCCCGGAGAATGGTCCCTCGCTGCCGTGGACACGCAAAGGTAGGCAGCCAAGCAACGGCGCTCTCCGCCACGCGATGTATAACGCTGCCGCGGCTGCTTCTGCGGGGCAATGCCTCCGCGCTCCCAGGCGCTGACACGTTAGGCCAATACAATGTGGCTAACCGGCACGGCTGCGCCGCTGCAGCATCGAGTTTCAGTCCGCCACAAGGGTCAGGCGATGGCCCGACGATCCTCGTGGCGGCTCTTCTGGCCTCGCACCCGTCCCCCCATCAAAACCGGTAACTCACCGACATATTCACCGCCTGGTTGAACGTCTCATACTCCCCGTTCACCGTCGGGTTCAAATTCCCCGTCACCGTCCGTCCGCCGTTGTAGGCGAAGTGATACCCGGCAGCCCAACCGTACTTCTCCCCGCGGTAACCGAAACCGACGCTACCCAAGTGCAGGTCCGAATCCGGATTCAGCGGCGTGAAGGTCTCGTCCGGCACCGAGTTCTCGCTATAGATATATCCCGTGCTCACGAAGTAGCCGCCACCCAACTGCCGCGTCACCCCGAACTCATACATGAAGCTCGACTTGTAGCGGAAGGGGAAGACCTGGTTCCCGCCGAAGGTCCCCACGAAGACCGAGTCGTTCACCTGGTCCCAGTCCGTCCAGTCCAGGTTGAACTCGAAGTTCCAGTCCTCCGTCGGCCGGAACGAAATCCCGCCCACGATGTACTGCGGGAAGTGCAGCGAGGCCTCCGTCGGCGTCCCGCCACCGAAGGGCGGCACCGGTGCCGTGATCGAGCGACCCTCGAAATCGATCTCCGTCGGCGAGCGGTAGTTCAGGCCCAGCGACCACTTCTCCGCCGGCTGCCACAGCGCACCCAGGTTGAAGCCCGCCGCATAGCCTTTCCCCTCGACTTGGAATTCATCGAATTTCGGCACCAGCCCGATCCGCCGCTCCAGCCGCACGTCTCCGCGGTTCAGCGTGATCCCCGCCGCGATCGAGAAGCAGGGCGCGATCTCCCACGCGATCACCGGGTTCACCGTGACATAAGCCAGCTCGGCATCCTGCGCCGCGGTCGGGAAGGGCGTGTTACGTCCGTAGTCGATCCCCAGGCCATATGGTGCATACACCCCGAGCCCGAAGGAGAAGTCCGATTCCGCAGGTGAATACGTGTAGTAGATCTGCGGCACGTATTGCATCGCCGTTTCCGTGCTGGCGGAGCCACCGCCCGGAGAATGGAAGTTTACGTCGGTCGAGATCGCATACACCCCCACGCTGAAGTTCGCCCCTTCCAGTTGGGTGATCCCCGCCGGGTTGTAGTAGATTGCCGAGGGATTGTCCGCGGTCGCGGCGAAGGCATTGCCCCGCGCGATCCCCTCCGGATCCTGGTTCGGCAAGCGGTAGCCGACGGCATGGGCGGCGGGCGCGGAAAGAATCGTGAGAAGGCCGCCCGCAAGCAAGCGGGAGGAAAGTGGGCGCAGGGTCGTGTTCAATGGCTTGTCGGGGTTATACCGGGAAGCCGAGTTCCACCTCGCGCACCCAGCGGTTCATGAATTCTTCCGGTACTTCGCGCGCCGTCGTCAGGTTCGGGTGCACATGCAGGGTCAGGCTCAGCCGGCCTTGGAAGGTCACGCAGCCGGCTCCGATCATTTGCGACTCCAGCACCGGCGGCGCGAATAGCCAGTCACCCTGGCAATCCGCCGCATCGATCCGCTTGTCCGGATCCCACACGCCCAGGTTCGAGAAGCCGCCCAGGTTCCACTGCGTCGTCGCACGGTCCGCCAGGATCAGCTTCTTCTTCAGCGCAGGAGAGGAAAACTTGCTCGCGGTAAAGGCCATCCAGTGCCCGCAGTGCTGCCCGCTCTCCAGGTTCTCGTAAATCTGCCGGTGCACCTCCTGCATCCCTTCCGAAGCGAAGATGCGGATCCCGATGTAGGTCGAGTGATTCTCCGTGTCCGCCGGTTGCTCCACCTTCCCCCGCAGGTTCACCGGGATCATCCACGGGACCGCATTCGACGGGTCCATCAGGAAGGGCCGCACGGAGCGGTCCAGATACTTCAGCAGCATCGTGTTCACCGTCACCATCGCATTGCGCGCGGACTGCCGGATCTTGAGCGTCTCCTCTTCGCTGAAGACGTGCCAGGCCACCGCAGCGGGCGGCTGGTTTGGTGGTGGTGGCGGTGGACCCTCCGGCATCGGCTTCCACTGCAGCCGCCTCCGCGGCCCCATCATCGCCGGCACGACTTTCAGAAAGGACCACCAGTTGAGCGGTGCCGGGTGCGTGATCATCGGCAGGTCGCCCACCTCGCCGCCGCGCTCGCGCAGCAGCTTCGCCAGACCGCCGATCCCGTCGTAGTCCGTGTGCTCCAGGAAGTGCCATTCCGGCTCGCTCGTCCCCGGCTTGATCTGCCCGAAGCGGATCTCGATGCAGTCGCCCAATTCCTTCAGGGCACGGAACCAAGGCCGGATCGGATCGGAGTTGTCGTTCGGACCTTGCGGGGCAGACATTTAACCTATGCTTATATATTTGGAATTCCCGGTGCGATCAAAAAATCTGCCCCTGCAAAATATGCACCCTGTTCATTCTCCGCTCCTTTTCGCGGGGTCGAGAAGTTTCCGGATCATTTCCCTGCCGGCCTCCGGCTCGCGCTGTATTTTCATGTACGACCCCTGTAATGCTTGGCCGGTTATCACCGCTTTCTTACGCGATCAGCGCGATTTACGTAGGTGCCGCTCGGGAGATTGAAAGGTGGCCCGCACAACCGGAGGCGCAGCCGGAGATAGCCCCGCACTTTGATTTCAGATCCGGAGCAATCGAGTGGTCCCCGACAGCCCGCCGCCCCTGCAAGCTTTCGCAACGCAATGGTAACCGCAGAGGCGCAAAGGTCGCGGAGGAACGCAGAGCAGGACAATCGGGCGGTTTTGTTCGCCTCCCAGATCCCAGATCCCAGATCCCAGATCTGAAATTTGAAATTTGAGATTCTTCGTCTTCCGCCTTTCCACTGATCACTGATTACTGATCACTGATCACTCGGCACTCTGCCTTTCTCCGCCTTCCCTGAAAACTGAACACTGAAAACTAGCAAACTCGTTCGATCTCACGCACCAGCCATCCGCCCCGGATCAAGCGCCTCCTCCAGCTCTCCCGCGCTGATCCCCAGCTCCCCCAATCGCTCCCCGCACAACTCCCGCACCGTCCGGCCCGTCGCCACCGATTCCTTCGCGATCGCCGCCGCCTTGTCATAACCGATCGCCGGCACCAGCGAGGTCACCATCGACAGCGAATACTCGATCAGTTCCCGACAGCGCTCATCGTTCGCCTCGATCCCCTCCACACACTTCGTTCGCAGGGCTTCCGCCGCATTTGCCAGCAGCCCGATCGACTCCAGCAGGCAGGCCGCGATCAAGGGCATCGAAACATTCAACTCCAGATACCCGCCGGCGCCGCACCAGCTCAGCGTCGTCTGGTTCCCCGCCACCCGCGCCGCGACCATCGTCACCGCCTCCGCGATCACCGGGTTCACCTTCCCCGGCATGATCGAGGACCCCGGCTGTGTCGCCGGCAGTTTGATCTCTCCGATCCCACAGCGCGGACCCGAGCCCAGCAAGCGCAGGTCGCACGCAATTTTGTGCAACGAAACCGCGATCGTCGCCAGTTGCCCGTGCGCTTCCACGCAGGCATCCTTCGCCGATTGCGCCTCGAAGTGGTCCTCAGCTTCTCTCAGCTCCAGCCCCGTCCGCTCCGCGATTTTACGGATCGTCCGCGCCGCAAATTCCGGATGCGCGTTCAAGCCCGTCCCCACCGCCGTCCCGCCCAGCGGCAGCTCGGCCAGCGCCGCCAGCGCCTTCGACGCTCGCACCGATGCCAGCGTCGCCTGCCGTGCCCAGCCGCGGAATTCCTGGCCCAGCCGCACCGGTGTCGCATCCATCAGGTGCGTCCGCCCGATCTTCAGCACCCCGTGGAATTCCTCCGCCTTCGCCTCCAGCGCCGCCGCCAGCGCCTCCAGCACCGGCATCAGATTCTCCTTCAGCGCCAGCGCCGCGGAGAGATGGATCGCGGTCGGAAAAGTGTCGTTCGAGGACTGCCCCAGATTCACGTGATCATTCGCATGGACCGTCACTCCTCGCTTTTCGCAGAGGTGCGCGATCACCTCGTTCAGGTTCATGTTCGTCGAGGTCCCGGAGCCGGTCTGATAGATATCCACCGGGAAATGCCGGTCGTGCAATCCGCCCGCGATCTCCTCCGCCGCCGCTGCGATCGCCTCTGCCGCCGCCGCCTCCAGCAGGCCCAGCCCGGCATTCGTCGCCGCCGCCGCCCCCTTGATCAGCCCGTAGGCATGAATGAATTTCGGCGGCAGCGGCACCCCCGAAATCGGGAAATTCTCCACCGCCCGCGCCGTCGATGCCCCGTAAAGCACCTCCGCCGAAACCTCCATCTCGCCCATCGAATCACGCTCGGTTCGGGTCTCCTTCATCACCGCAACCTGCCAGATCCCGCCGCGAAATCACGGGCGATTCCGCATTTCAAACAACTCCGCTCAAAAAAGTGAGACACAAATCCGCCCCGCGGCGGTTTTTACGGCACTGACCGGCGGAGACAGGACTTGCTGGAGGGACATTCCCCCCACAGGTTCTCCCCGTCGTCGTCCGATCCATCCCCAAGTAATCCCATGCGCCTGTTCGCACTACTCTTCCTTCTCTTTTCCGCCGCTCCGGGCTTCGCCCAAGAAAATCCGGGCAAACCTACCAATTTCAGCGCCGTGGCAGGCTCGGCGAAGTCCGTCGTCCTGAAGTGGACCGCCCCGGCGGTCACGACTGAGGATCCGGCTCCCAATGGATATTACGTGTACCGGGTTCTCGCTCCGTCCGGAACCCCGGAACGGATTACGTCCTTCAATCAGCTAGGAGCTAACGCCACGACCTTCACCGACAGTTCCGCAGTGCTGGTAGCGGGAAACAGCTACATCTACACCGTCACGGCGTACATCGGAACTGTTGAAACGGCCACCTTGGAAGGCCCCCCCACGGACCCGGCAACCGTGACGCCCGTCGACAGCCCCGATCGCCCCTCGGGCCTGCGCGCCTCGGACATTTCTCCGACCAGCATCAGGCTCACTTGGAACCCGGTCGAGGGTGCTGCAAGCTACATCCTGCTCCGCGAGTTCGAAGATGATCTCGAGGAATTCGAGATCGAAGAAGGTACCACCTACAACGACACCGGCCTGACCCTCAACACCACCTATACCTACACGCTCATCTCCGTCTCCGCGACTGGCGAGGAGAGCGAGGAATCCCTGCCCCTCTCCGTCACCACCTTCGGCGACGGATCCGGCAAGACCGCCATCTGGGGCCGGCGCTTCCGCCAGATCGATATCAATGCCGACGGCCAGTTGACCTTCGGCGAGTACATGGCCGGTCACGGCGGCCGTCTCGCATGGGTCATCGTCAAGAACCGCTTCGATTCCTTGAACACGGACGAAACTCCGACCGTCAACCTCGCCGAATACGCCAAGGGCTTCGCCGGGAAGAAGTTCCGCGCACCGTCCAAGGCCCGCCAATTTTACCTCGCGGACCATTCTCTGCTCGAAGAGGGCGACATTCCCGACGGTGAACTCGACGTCGAAGAATACGCCAAGATGCGCCCCGCCCGCACCAATCCGATCAAGATCCAGAAGTCCTTCGACAAGCTCAACAAGGAGGACACTGATGGCCTCACCCCCGACGAACTCAAGATCCGCAACTACGTCGATCCCGACCTCGAAGGGCAGGAAGAAGAGGAGGAACCAGCTACACCCTAACCATGGATGGGGCGTCTGCCCCGATCCGATAAGGCGGCATCCCGCCGCCGCTTCAACTTTCAAGGGCTCGCTGGCAAACCGCCGGCGAGCCCGTTTTCGTAAGTGCGTGGCAACGATCGCGGCGCAGCCGCCTTGGACTGCTGCGGCTCGCCGCAGCCTTCGGCAGGCAGCTCGCTGCCGTGAAGCACCTGAGATGCGGACACCACCTTTCGTCCGCGGCTAGGAATACCCCATCGCTTCGCTCCTGCAGCAGGCTCTGCCGTGGCATGCGGCAGGCTCTACTCGCTTTC
Organism: Luteolibacter sp. Populi; assembly: GCF_040801775.1. Lineage (GTDB taxonomy): Bacteria > Verrucomicrobiota > Verrucomicrobiia > Verrucomicrobiales > Akkermansiaceae > Haloferula. The sequence goes on along the minus strand of NZ_CP161812.1, from coordinate 2,790,925 downwards.
CACATTTCGCGTGGATCCCATTCAAATGCCCTGAAAGGGCAAACGTCGATAGCCCGGGGCAAGCACCGCGCAGCCCCGGATTGTCCGACCCGGCAACGCGCCCTGAAGGGGGCGCACGTAGGCCAGTGATTCCAAGGGTCCCGCCCTTCCCACCACTGATCACCGATCACTCGGCACTCTGCCTTTTCAACCCCACCTTCACCACCTGCCCACTCTCAAAGCCCTTCAGAGCCCCCTTCTTCTTCGCCACGTTCACCGTGCCGAAAAGATGCGCCAGACCCGGCGTCTCCGTCCAAGGATACTCGCTCTGCACGAAGATCCGCACCTTGCCCTTCGAGCCCGCGATCGCGACACCGGCGATCTGGAACTCGCCGCCCGTCGGCGAAACGCCAACACCGGTCACCTCATAAATGTGCGGCAGCTCGCTGCCTGAAATCTGATAGACCTCTGCCAGCCGGGTCTTCTTGCCCACTGCCACCGTGCCGTTCCACACGCCGCTCAGATCCTGGGTGACCTTCTCGCGCATGCCCTTGAAGCTGAAATTGCCATTGCTCGCGCTGATCTTCCCGGAGATCGCCTTCGCCGTGACCTTGCCGCTGATCGTGCCGGTCACATCCTCGCCATTGATCCACTCCTCATAGACCGCGCTCAGCCGGCCCTTCTCATCCATCTCCCAAGTCCCCGAAATCGAGAACACCCCGAAGGACTTCGCGCTCACGCCATAGGCCGTGAAATCCTGATCCTCTTCAAACGTCACATAGGCGATGCCTTGATCGGCACCGGCCAGATTGACCTCCCAGGTGCCAACCGGGGAAGGAGCAGGAGCAGCCGCCAAAGCGGACATTGGGGCAAGCAGCATCAAGGCCGCAGTAAGCAGGGGAAATTTCATCGGCAGGGGGATTGGGGGTAGAAACAGCGCCGCCGATAATGCCTGAGGCCTCCTTAATTTCAAGCATTCCCAACCCACGCAATCGCGTAGCCCAAGGAGAGGGCGTCCCGCGCCCCGATCCCTTCGGGACGCAGAGCTATCCCCATCACACGCACACCGGACACTCGTTGATCTTCTTGAAGAAGTCGTTCCCCTTGTTGTCCACCAGGATGAAGGCCGGAAAATTCTCCACGCGGATCTTCCACACCGCCTCCATCCCCAGCTCGGGATACTCCACCACCTCCTGGCTCTTGATGTGCTCCTTCGCCAGCAAGGCCGCCGGGCCTCCCGCCGAGCCGAGATAGAAGCCGCCGTGTGCCTTGCAGGCATCCGTCACGGCCTGCGAGCGGTTGCCCTTGGCCAGCATCACCCGCGAGGCCCCATGGCTCTGGAAAAGGTCCACATACGAATCCATCCGCCCCGCCGTGGTCGGCCCGAAGGACCCGGAGGGATAGCCCGCCGGAGTCTTCGCCGGACCGGCGTAATACACCGGGTAGTCCTTGAAATAATCCGGCAGCTCGCCGGTCTCATCCAGCCGCTCCTTGAGCTTCGCATGCGCGATGTCCCGCGCGACGATGATCGTGCCGCTCAGCGAAACCGCGGTGGTCACCGGATACTTGCCGAGCGTCGCGAGCGTCTTCTCCATCCCCAGGTCGAGGTCGATCTCCACGCCCTTGAACTTCCAGTCGCGATACTTCTCTGGGATGAAGCGGCCCGGGTCCTTCTCCAGCTTCTCCAGGAAGATCCCGTCCTTCGTGATCTTCGCCTTCGCCTGCCGGTCCGCCGAACACGACACCCCGATCCCCACCGGACAGGAAGCCCCGTGGCGCGGCAGGCGCACCACCCGCACGTCCAAAGCAAAATACTTCCCGCCGAACTGCGCGCCGATCCCGATCTGCTGCGCCAGCACCAGCAGCTCCTTCTCCAGCTCCACATCGCGGAAAGCCCGGCCATGCTCGTTACCGCTGGTCGGCAGCGCATCGTAGTAGCGCGTGGAGGCCATCTTCACCGTCTTCAGGCAGGTCTCCGCGGAGGTCCCGCCGATCACGATCGCGAGGTGGTAGGGCGGGCAGGCCGCGGTGCCGAGGGAGCGCATCTTCTCGACGCAGAATTCCTTGAGCCGCTTCGGGTTCAGAAGCGCCTTCGTCTCCTGATAGAGGAAGGTCTTGTTCGCCGAGCCGCCACCCTTGCTGACGAAGAGGAATTTGTAGGCCTCGCCCTCGGTCGCGTAGAGGTCGATCTGCGCCGGGAGGTTGGTCTTGGTGTTCGCCTCCTCATACATCGTGAGGGGCGCGGTCTGGGAGTAGCGCAGGTTCTCCTCCTGGTAGGTCTTGTGGATGCCCTGGGAAAGCCACTCCGCATCGTCGCAGCCGGTCCAGACCTGCTGGCCCTTCTTCCCCATCACGGTCGCGGTGCCGGTGTCCTGGCAGGCGGGCAGGATGCCCTTGGCCGCGATCTCCGCGTTCTTGAGCAGCATCAGCGCGACCATCCGGTCGTTTTCCGTGGCCTCCGGGTCGTCCAGGATCGCCGCCACCTGCGCGAGGTGGCTCGGGCGCAGGGTGAAGTTGATCGCCTTCATCGCCTCGTTCGCCAGCAGCGCCAGGGCTTCCGGCGCCACCTTCAGGATCGGCTTGCCCTCGAACTCCGAGACCGAGACGTGCCCGGTGCTGAGGCATTCATACTCGGTCTCATCGGGACCGAGCGGGAAGGGATCCTGGTAAACGAAATCGGGCATGCCGGGGATTCTAGGCAGCCCCCCGGCGGCGTCCAGCCCCGGGAAGGGACCCGTGCCCCGGAACGGCACGGGGGTGGTGCCCCGAACGGCACGCCACCCGTAGCCCCAAACGGCACGCAAAGGTTATCCCTCCTAAGGGTACTTCTTTAAGGAATCACATTCTACCTTCGTCAGCGTCCATGTAGTCGAAGAAGGTGAGGACGTCGTCCCGGTCCGCCAGGCCCGACTCTGCCTTGCGCTGGACCAGCCGCTCCGCCAGGTCGTCGCGGAAGCCACGGGTCCGGATGAAGGACTGCCACCAGGCGGTCTCGCAGTCCGCGCGGGTCACGCCGTGCTCCCGGGCCCAGGCGAGGGCATCGGTGTCGCTGAGGCCGGCGCGCACTTGGTCGGCCAGGGCGGCGTAGTCCACCCCAAGGAACTGGCAGGTCCAAAGGTCACACGCGCCACCGAGGTTGGCCTGGTACTGCGGGTGGAGCTTGCCCGCGGCCATCAGCCGGACCTTGTGGCAGAGGCGCGGGAAGTAGGGGATGGACCCGATCTCGTCGCGCGGGCTGCGCGGGGTTTCGTAGGCGTCGTTCATGGCGGCAGGGTGGGGGAGGGCGGCCCGTTTATTCAAGCATCTGCGCAGGATTGCTGCTTTGCTTTTCCGAATAAATCGGTATGATGGGCGGATGCGATTCGCCCTGCCCTTGGTTGCGCTTGCCCTGGCGGTCCTGCCGGCTGCCGCGCAGCACACCGTCACCCCGCCCTGTCCGCTGCGGCTGCCGCTGTCGACGGTCTTCAAGGGTGACGCGAAGTTCCGCGCGCTGGTCATCCAGGCGGAGAAAGAGAACTGGCGGCAGCTCCCGCTCGGGGCCCGCACCATCCGCGCCGCCCGCGCGATGGTCGGCACGCCGTATGTGAACTACTCGCTGGAGGTGGACAACCGGGTCGAGAACCCGGTGGTGAACCTGAACGGCATGGACTGCTGGACCTACTACGAGAACGCCTTGGGTTTCGCCCGGATGCTGCGCTACAAGCCGGCGCCCTACGCCCCGCAGGACCTGCTGCACATGGTGGAACTCGAGCGCTACCGGGACGGCCGCTGCACCGGCGGCTACCTGAGCCGCATGCACCATTTGGAAGAAGTCTTCGCCAACAACGAGCGCCGCGGCCTCGCCACCAACATCACCCCGCGGATCCCCGGGGCGCAGCGCCTGAGCCGCCAGATCCGTGAGATGACCGTGCAGTGGAAGGCCTACCGCTACCTGCGCAACAACCCGGGCCTGCTACCGCAGATGGGTCGGATCGAGGCCCAGGTCTCCCGCCTGCCGGTCTTCCACATCCCGAAGAGCCGGGTCCGCGGGATCGAGGGCTACCTGCAGGACGGCGATATCTGCGCGATCACCTGCAATGACAACGGCAGCTACACCTCGCACGTCGGCCTGATCACCAAGATCAACGGCCGGGCCGTCTTCACCCACGCCACTTCCGACCGCGACAAGGGCCGGATGACGATCATCGACCGCCCGATCACCGACTACCTCTACCAAGGCTCGAAGCACGCCGGGATCGTGGTGGTCCGCCCGAAGGACCTGCCGCCCTCGAAGTTCTGGCAGACGCCGATGGCGACGCGGTGAGACGCTTTGCGTTGATGAACGCTCGCATCGCTTAGCTTGCCGTCAAAAGCTCTGCCGACGGTTTTTCCAATAGCCAGGTTTGCGGCTCATGTGCATCACGGCGATCACTTGAATCTCTTGGTCGCGAAGCCGGAAGACGAGGGAGTATCGGAATTTTCCCAACCTGGCCTTCCGGAATTTGCCGTCGAAGCATCGGAAGATCAGGGGCTGGGTTCTTGCCCAGACCAAGGCGTCTTCCAAGGCCTGAACAAACAGCACGCCTTGCTGGAAGTCATCGGCTTTGATGCAGGTGGCTGCGTCGAAAGCTTCGGCTTCCGCTTCCGGGTGTAAGCGGAGACGCAGCATCGCCTCAGATTGCCCGGAGACGGCTCAGGAAATCGTCGCCGTCGATGAGTTGGACTTTCCCCTCATCGATTTCCCGAGTCCGGCGGAGGAGTTCCTCATTCCATTCGCTGCTTACCTCGTGGTCATCGGGAGGAACCACCAAGCTGACAAATTCCAGCCGTTCCGAGCTGCTCAGGGCGGAGTAGCTTTCGGCCAGGCGCTGCACTTTTTCCGAGACGGGCACACCCGGAGCATAGGGGAAACAGAGGCACCGTGCCAGTGCTTTCCTCCGGTTTGCGGTCCTTCCTCCGGATGAATTCGGGCAAAAATCGTAACTTTGCCCTTGCACGGGGCCGCCCATCGGGTATTCACCGCCCCCCGAATTATGGCCAAAACGAGCTGGATCGCCCGCAACGAACGCAAGAAGCGTACCGTCGCAAAATTCTCTGACCTCCGCCACAAGCTGAAGGCGGAAAAAGACTACATCGGCCTGACGATGTTGCCCCGTGACGCCAGCCCGACGCGCTTGGTGAATCGCTGCCTTTACTCCGGCCGCCGACGTGCTTTCCTCCGCCGGTTCCGTCTGTCCCGTATCAGTTTCCGCGAGCTTGCCTCGAACGGAATGATCCCGGGCGTGACGAAGTCGAGCTGGTAAAACGGCACGCCGTCCGCTACGGTTGACGGGAGGCGGTAACCGCTCGACCTTCCGTCCTATCGATGCCTATCTACGAATATCTTTCCGAGAATCCTGAAGATCCGGAGCGATCTTGCCGCGTTTGCCGCAAGGGGTTCGAATTGCGACGTCCAATCGACCGGCCTGCGCTTGAGCAGTGCCCGCTTTGCCGCCATTCGGTGCGCAAGGTGATTTCGAAGGTGAATACCCCGCGGATCGCCAAGCCACTCTCGGTGAGCGATGCGAAGTCCGCGGGCTTCACGATCCTGCAAAAGCGGGATCAGGGCGTTTACGAGAAACTCTGAGCCGGGATGAACTTTCTTCCCGACACCTTGTTGCTTGCGGCGGAGCTTCGTACTGAATGGCCCACTCCGGGAGAGACGATGCTGTACATTTTCGGCATCGTTTTCTTCCTGTTCCTGAACGCTTTTTTCGTGGCTTCGGAGTTCGCGATCGTGAAGGTCCGGCCGAGCCAGCTCGAAGCGACCGCGAAGGACCGGCCGGCCCGGACCAAGACGGCGCTGCATGTGGTCAACCATCTGGACGGCTACCTTTCGGCCAACCAACTCGGGATCACGATCGCGTCGCTGGCCCTGGGTTTCCTAGGCGAGCCTTTCGTGGAAGCGCTGGTTTCGCCAGCGCTCTACAAACTCGGCATGCCGGTGGAGGTGGAGGTCTGGGGCAAGGTTCTCAAGCCGATCTCCGCGGTTTCATTCCTGCTGGCGATCGCTTCGTTCACCTTCCTGCACGTGGTCATCGGCGAACTGATCCCGAAGTCGATCGCGATCCGCAAGGCCGCGGCGACGACGCTGCTGTTGGCGGGGCCCCTGCACGTTTTTTACAAGACCTTTCAGATTGCCATCCGGATCCTCAACAACACGGCCAACTGGATCCTGAAGAAGGTGCTCAACATCGATCCGGTGGCGGAGGGGGAGCACATCCACTCTTCCGATGAGCTGGCGCTGCTGGTGGCGGAGAGCGAGCGCGGCCAGAAGGTGACCGAGACCGAGCGCGAGATACTGATCAATGCGCTGGAGCTGAACGAACTCTGGGTGCGGGATGTGATGACGCCGCGGCAGGACGTGATCGTGCTGAACACGGACGAGCCTTTCGAGCAGGCCCTGGAGGTGGCGCGGCGCAGCAAGCACACGCGCTTCCCGCTGGTGAAGGACGGCCACCTCGACAACGCGATCGGGCTGATCCACATCAAGGACATCCTCAAGCTGATCGGCTCGCCGGATCCCGATCTGATGCGGATCAAGCGCGAGCTGAAGATGGTGCCGGACACCATGCCGCTGGACATGCTGCTGAAGTTCTTCCTGAAGGAACGGGCGCACCTGGCGATGGCGGTGGATGAGTTCGGCACACCGGTCGGTCTGGTCTTTTTGGACAACGTGATCGAGGAACTGGTGGGCGATATTCAGGACGAATTCGACAACGAGCGTCCGGAATCGAACTGGATCAACGAGAATGAGTTCGTGGTCGAAGGGGCGATGACCCTCAACGACTTGGCGAGCATGGACGAGGAGCTGGAGATCGAGAGCGGCGAGGTGACCACCGTGGGTGGCTACATCACGCAGCAGCTCGGGCGCTTCCCGGAGAGCGGCGAGAGCATGGAGATCAACGGCTGGGAGGCGAAGGTCACCAGCACGGATGGCCGCCGGGTGGGGCAGGTGCATTTCCGACGGCTGGAGCCGGCGGGGGTGGCTGGGGATGCGGTGGAGGAGTTGGAGGCGTAGTGGTCCCCCTTCAGGGGAAATCACTAATCACCAATCTTCCAATCATCAATCGAAGTGGCGCTGCGCGAAGAGGAGGGCGCTGGCGCGTGGGGGAGGCGGAAAGGGCCGGCTGATGTAGGAAGCTATCGGTAGTCAGGTGCGATGGGGTTGAGGGGCACGCCCCCAGCCGGACCGCTCGGAGAGCGGGTCCCTGCCTTCCGTACGGGAGAAACCCGGGGCGCAGCTCCTCCGCACGGCGAACCGTGCCTGCGCCCCGGGAATTATCTGCTGGAAAGGTTCGTTCGCGGTGGCTGGCATTGCTGCCTGCGTTTGGTGAACCGGGGATATGGAAGCGGGGATTGGCGGGGGTGTCGTGTTAAGGACTATTTAGCCTAAACGGGAAAATAGAAAACCACGGAACACACGGAATACACGGAAGATGAACCGCTTGCGTGGGAGTTGGAACGCATCCTTTGGGTGTGCGGCATCAACAGCTCAACTCTTTTGCTTTCCGTGTGTTCCGTGTATTCCGTGGTTCTCATTTCGGAATTCAGGTTTAGGTGATTGGGTGATTGGGTGATTGGGTGATTGGGGTGCTAGATCGGCTGTTGGATGGGGAAGACGAGGTGGTGGAATCGGAGTTGTGAGATGGCTTCGTCCGCCTGAAGGCGGGACTACTTACCCTTGGTGGCGGGCGTTGTTGGACCGCTCTGGGCTTGCGTGGTGAAGGGGCGGTGTCCAGAAAGGTGGGCACGATGGGCGATGTGTCTGAGAATGCGGGTCCGCCGTCCGATCCGCGCCATCCTTTTGCCCGGCGGGAGACTTGGCTGCTGCTGGTGAGTCTGGCGCTGATCCCGTTGTCGGGATTGCTGCCGATCGATGCCTCGCAGCCGGCGGCGGCGGGGTTGGATCCTGCGAAAATCCGGCTGGGGCTGGGGATCTTCCTGTGCATCGGGATGCTATGGATGTGCGAGGCGCTGCCGCTGGCGGCGACGGCGCTGCTGGTGCCGATCCTAGCGACGCTGACCGGGGTGATGGACATGAAGGCGGCGCTGGCAGGGTTCGGCGATCCGCTGATCTTCCTGTTTTTCGGAGGCTTCGCGCTGGCTTCGGCGATGGCGGTGCAGGGGCTGGACCGCTGGATCGCGGACCGGATCATGGTGGCGGGGAAGGGGAAGTTCCTGCGGGTCTCGTGGCTGATCTTCTGCGCGACGGCCTTCCTCTCGATGTGGATGAGCAACACGGCAACGACGGCGCTGATGATCCCGCTGGTGCTCGGGATCCTGCGGGAATTGCCGCCGGGCGAGGGCAGTTCGCGGAATGCGATGTACCTGCTGTTAGGGACGGCCTATGCCTCGAGCATCGGAGGCTTGGGAACGGTGGTCGGCACGCCGCCGAACGGAGTGGCGGCGGTGCAACTGGGGATAGGATTTGTCGAGTGGCTGCGCTACGGCGTGCCGGCGGTGCTGGTGCTGCTACCGCTGATGGTGCTGGCGCTGAGATTGAGTTGCCGGCCGACGGCGATGAGGTTCCCGCTGCCGGAGGCCAAGCGCTTCGAGTGGCACGGGCGGCGGATCGCGACGCTGGTGATCTTCGGCGTGGCGGCGCTGCTGTGGATCTTCGGCGAGATCCTCGGCAAGCAGATCGGGGTCAAGAGCAATACCGACACGGTGGTGGCCTTGCTGGCGGTGATGGCGCTGGTGATCTCGAAGGCGGCCGGGTGGAAGGATATCGAGCGGGGCACGGAGTGGGGCGTGCTGCTGCTCTTCGGCGGCGGTCTGGCGCTGAGCAGCGTGCTGGACAAGACGGGGGCCAGCGCGTTCATGGCACGGGAGATCGTGACGCTGGTGCACGGCTGGCCGTTGATCCTGGTGATCGGGGTCTCGCTGCTGTTCGTGATCCTGTTAGGCGAGTTTTCGAGCAATACGGCGACGGCGTTGCTGATGGTGCCGATCTTCTATTCGATCGCGAAGGAGCTGGGAGTGGCACCGGCCAAGCTGGTGATTCCGATTGCGATCGCGTCTTCCTGCGGCTTCATGCTGCCGGTGGCGACGCCGCCGAATGCGATCGTCTTCGCCACGGGGATGATCCCGCAGCGGGAGATGATGAAGGCGGGGGTGCTGCTCGATTTCTTTTGTTTGGTGGCGGTGACCTTGTTGGCGTGGTGGGTCTTCTAACAATTTCAGGAATCGAGATGACTTTTCCAAGAGCAGCATTTTCCCTGCATGAGGCGTCCCTACAGGACGCGATGGTCACTGCGGCTTTACCCGGCACTGCGTGCCGGGCTATTATAAGCCGTCCCTTTGGGACGAAGAAGTGGCCGGTGAATTCTAGAATTTGAGCAACAAGGTGCCATGAGATTGATTGCTTGGTTCATTGGCTTGTCCCTGGTGGTGCTGGCCGTGTGGCTGATCTGGGGCGGGGCATGGGAGCAGCGTTTCACGCTGGCGGGTGCGGTGGCGTGGATGGAGGGTGCGGGGCCGTGGGCATGGGCGGCGGGGATCGGGCTGCTGGCAGCGGATCTGGTGCTGCCGGTGCCGGGGACGGTGGTGATGTCGGCGCTGGGGTGGATCTATGGCTTCTGGTGGGGCGGGGTGATCGCGGCGGCGGGGTCGATGGTGGCGGGGCTGTGCGGGTACGGGGTGGGCCGGTTGATCGGGGAAGGGGCGGCGAGGAAGATCCTGGGGGAGAGGGATTTCGAGAGGGGGAAGCTGCTCTTCACGCGCGGGGGCGGCTGGATGATCGCGCTCTCGCGGGCGGTGCCGATTTTGCCGGAGGCGCTGTCATGTACGGCGGGTCTAGTACGAATGCCATTCGGGAGGTTCGTGGGGGCGCTGGCGTGCGGGAGTGTGCCGGTGGGGGTGATCTTTGCGTGGATCGGGGCGGTGGGGAGGGATGCGCCGGGGTGGGCGATGGCTTTGAGCGTCGGGGTGCCGGCGGTGCTGTGGTGGGTGGGGGGGAAGGTGAAGGCCTTGTGACGGGGAGGGGGAGAAATCATCAATCATCAATCTTCCAATCATCAATCGGAGTGCGGCTGTGCCGGGGAGTGGGGGATGGACGGCCACGGCGGAACCCGGGCCACCTGTCCTACCGGTGCGGCTAACGGTGAGTCCGCCTGAAGGCGGGACTACGTACCCTTGGTGGCGGACCTTGGAGGGACCGTTCGGTGGTTGATGGCCTAGGCGGGCTCAGCTTCGGCTTCGGGGGGCTGGCCGTGGCCGCTGACGTTGGCGCCGTCCTCGCGGCGCAGGGTGAGGAACATGGCGGAGCTGGCGACGGTGACGGCGCCTAACAAGAGGTAGGCCTTGTGAAGGGCGGGAATGAGCTGGGCGGGATCGGCGCGGTCGATGCCGCCGAGGAACCAGGCGGTAATGAGGGAGGCGAAGGCGATGCCGAAGCTGATCGCGAGCTGCTGGCCGGTGCTGGCAACGGTGCTGGCGTCGCTGGCCTGGGCATCGCTGGTATCGGCGTAGGCCAGCGAGTTCATGGCGGTGAACTGGAGGGCGGAGACGCTGCCTTGAAGGACGCTGAAGAGGAGGATCACGGCGACCGGGGTACCGGGGCCGACCTGTGAGAAGGCGGCGATCATCAGGCCGATCATGACGGTATTGCAGACGAGGACCCGCTTGTGGCCGAAGCGGCCCATGATGCGCTGGACGAGGAGCTTCATGCCGATGGCGGCGAGGGCCTGGGGCATGACGAGGAGGCCGGCCTGCCAAGGGGTGAAGCCCATGCCGAGCTGATAGAGCAGGGGCAGGAGGAAGGGCATGCCGCTGATGCCGAGGCGGGTGAGGAAGCCGCCGGCGACGGAGACGCGAAAGGTGCGGACCTTGAAGAGGTCGACCGGGAGCAGGGGATTCGGGGTGCGCAGGGCGTGGCGGAAGTAGGCGGCGATGAGGACCAGGGAGAGGGTGGCGAGGGCTATGACGGGGCCGGGATTCAGGCGGTGCTCGCCGAAGATTTCCAAGACCCAGGAGAGGAGGGCGATGCCGCTGCCGAAGAGCAGGAAGCCCTTGGTATCGAGGGGATCGGCATCGGTGCCGCGGTGGTCGGGCATGTAACGTTTCACCAGCCAGAGGCCGAGGATGCCGATGGGGATATTGATCAGGAAGATGACGCGCCAAGGGAGCCAGTGGACGATGAGGCCGCCGGTGAGGGGGCCCAGCAGCGGTCCGAGGAGGGCGGGGATGATGACGAAATTCATCGCGCGGAGGATGCCGGACTTCGGGAAGGTGCGGAGCAGGGCGATGCGGCCGACGGGCATCATGAAGGCGGCACCGATGCCCTGCAGGACGCGCGAGGCGACGAGCATGGGCAGGTTCATCGAGAGTCCGCAGGCCAATGAGCCGAGGGTGAAGATGGCGACGGCGAAGCCGAAGACGCGGCGGGTGCCGAATTTATCCGCCAGCCAGCCGCTGAGGGGAATGAGGACGGCGATGGCGATGGCGTAGCTGGTGAGGACGGACTTCAGGGCCAGCGAGGCGACGCCGAGGGAGGCCGCCATGGTGGGGACGGCGGTATTCACGATGGTGCCGTCCAATTGCTGCATGAAAAGGGCGACGGCGACGACCCAGGGGAGGTAGCGGCGGGTTTTCTCGAGAGCGGGGTCGATCGGGGGCGGCTCGCTCATGCTGGGGGGAAGAAATCATCAATCGGCGATCTTCCAAATATCAATCGGGGGGGGAGGCGGGAGAAAACATCGAACATCGAACGCCCAACATCGAACATCGAAGTGAAAGGCAGAAGAGTAACCGCGGAGGCGCGGAGGGAAAGGCAGAGTGCCGAGTGATCGGTGAGCAGTGATCAGTGGGAGGAAAGGCGGCCCGGGCCAAGGGGCTCCGGCGCTTGGAAAGCGGGGCGCAGTTTGTATTGGGGGAGCGGGATGGCCCTTGGGCCTTGTCAGGGGTGGGATGCCGGGTTTCTCTCCCGGCGTGCGATGGCTTGATGCATTTGAGAAGCGGATGGAGTGGCTCTCCTTCCCGGGGTTGTTCAAGTATCTGACCTTCCTGGGAGTCATTGCGTATGCCTGCCAGTGGGCGAATCCCCAGATCGGCCAGATCCTGGAATTTGACCGGGCGCGGATCATTGAACACAAGGAGATCTGGCGAATTTTCACCTTCGTGTTTGCCCCGATGGGGATGCAGTCGTTCTCGCCGGTGGGGGTGCTGTTCCTCTTTTTCGCGGTAATGATTTCGTTCCTGATCAGCGATTCGATCGAGCATGCCTGGGGGCCGACGCGGACGACGCTGTATATCGTGGTGGCAATTGTCGGGATGACGGTTTGTCAGTTCGCCGTGGCCCCGGGGGCAAAGGGGGGCGGGAGCCTGCTCTATACCTCGCTGTTTTTCGCCTTTGCCACCTTGTTTCCGAAGGTGGAGTTCATGCTATTTTTCCTGATTCCGGTGCAGGTGCGCTTTCTCGCGATCCTCGCGGCGGTCTTGCTGGCGATTAACGCCGTGGCGATCCCTTCCTTACTGTGGCTGGTGGTGCCGGCGATGCTGCCTTACTTGCTGTGGGTGCTGCCGAATATCGTAAGCGGCCGGAAGACGCTGGTGACGGCGGCGGTGCGGCGGCGGGATTTCACGGTGGCGAAGGGGCCGGAAGGCGTGCCCTTCCATGTGTGCGAGGTGTGCGGCCGGACGGAGCGGGACCCGGCGGATCTGGAGTTTTTCGTGATGCCGGATGGCAAGGAATACTGCTCCGAGCACTTGCCGCCGCAGCCCTGAGCGGACATTTCGCGTGCATCGCGGATTATCCGCGCTTCCCTAGCCCTCACATGGCCATCGATTCCTCCGCGATCCGCGCCGAGTTCCCGATTCTGGAACAGTCGGTAAACGGTCGTGCCTTGGTGTATCTGGACAATGCGGCGACCTCGCAGAAGCCGCGGGCGGTGCTGGATGCTTCCCGGCGCTACTACGAGGAGATCAATGCGAACATCCACCGCGGGACGCACCATCTGGCGCGGCTGGCGACGCAGGCGCACGAGGCGGCGCGGGAGACGATCGCGAAGCATCTGAATGCGGCGGCGGCCGAGGAGGTGATTTTCACGTCGGGAACGACGGACGGGATTAACCTGGTGGCGAGCGTGCTGGGGTTCTCCGAGCGGATCGCGCCGGGGGACGAGATCCTGATTTCGACGCTGGAGCACCACTCGAACATCGTGCCGTGGCAGATGTTGTGCGAGCGGCGCGGGGCGATGCTGAAGGTGATTCCTTGCCATGAGGACGGGACGCTGGACCAGGAGGCCTACCGGGCGCTGCTGACGGACCGGACGCGGGTGGTGGCTTTCACGTGGATTTCGAATGCCTTCGGCACGGTGAATCCGGTGCAGGAGATGACCGCGGCGGCGAAGGCGGCGGGGGCGCTGGTGCTGATCGATGCGGCGCAGGCGGTTCCGCATCTGGCGATCGACGTGCAGGCGCTGGGGGCGGATTTCGTGGTGCTGTCCGGGCACAAGGCCTACGCGCCGACGGGGATCGGGGTGCTGTGGGGGAAGAAGGAGATTTTGGACGCCCTGCCGCCGTGGCGAGGGGGGGAGATGATCAAGGAGGTGACCTTCGCGAAGACGACTTACAACGACCTGCCCTTCAAGTATGAGGCGGGGACTCCGAACATTGAGGGAGCGATCGCCTTGGCGGCGGCCTTCGATTTCATGGAAGGGGTCGGGCTGGCGGAGATCGAGGCGCACGATGGAGCGCTGGTACGGCGGGCGGCGGAGAGCTTGGCGGGAATTGCGGGGGTGAAGCTTTACGGGCCGGCGGACCGGGCGGGGGCGCTGTCCTTCGGGATCGAGGGGGTACACCATTACGATCTGGGCACGCTGATCGACCAGATGGGGGTGGCGGTGCGGACCGGGCACCATTGCTGCCAGCCGCTGATGGCGCGCTTCGGGATCACGGGGACGACGCGGGCTTCCTTTGCCATCTACAATACGGATGCGGAGGTGGACGCGCTGGCGACGGCGGTGGACAAGGCGCTGTCGATGCTTCGGTGAGGGTGATTTTCCCTTGAAGTTCGGCTTTCTCTTTGCGGCGGATGCGGCAGAGTCGGCGGCAATGAAGACAGCATTTGCCCTGATGCTTGGCCTGCTCGCCGTGTTGCCCGTGGGGGCGCACTTCGAGGTGACGCCATTTCCGAAAGTCGTGCAGGCGGGGGTGGCGACGGGCGGGCTGATCTCCTCCGATCCGCATGCCTTCGTGGTCTACCGGGTGGAAGTGCCGCCGCAGGCGCAGCGGCTGCTGGTGACGACGAGCGGTGGCGCCGGGAATGTGGACGTCTTCGTGCGGAAGGGTGCGCACCCGACTTATAACGGGGCGCAGACGGATTATTCGTCGAAGTATCCGGGGACGCGGCAGCAGATCCGGATTCCGGAGCCGGAGGCGGGGACCTGGTTTGTCGGCTTGCAGGCGGACGGCGGGTATCTGGGATTGCGACTGCTGGTGCAGGCTCCGGTGATGAAGGGGGCGCTGCTGCAGCCGATTTTCGATCCGCCGCCGGGGATTTATCCGGCGAGTGTGAGCGCGAGGATCAAGCCGAAGGTGAAGAAGAGCGTGACGCGCTTCACGACCGACGGGAACGATCCGGATGACGAGTCGACGACGATTCCGGCGAGCGTGATTTTGACGGAGGACACGACCTTGAAGGCGCGGTCTTACACGGCGGCTGGCAGCGAGGGGCCGGTGGGCGAGGCCTCCTATCAGATCCGGCCGCCGGGCGATGTGATCGATCTGGTGAGCACGAAGACGATCTCGCATCTGGCCTCCGCGAAGGGCGGGCGGCATCTGTTCCGGGTGACGGTGGCGGCGGGCGAGCGGCTGGCGATCCAGACGGAGGGCGGCAAGGGGAAGTCGGCGCTGGCGGTTTTATTCGGAGAAGCGCCGCCGACCGGGAAAAAGGTGAAGGGCGAGGCGACGCTGCGCGGAGCGAACCGGGTGGTGATCGCGGAGACGCAGGCGGGTGATTATTACATCGCGCTGGATGCGACGGGTCCGTTTTCGGGGCGTGCGCTGATGGCTTCGGTGGCGGGCGACGGGCCGGACCTGATGCCGTGGGCAGAAGCGCTGCGGCCCTATGTGAGCGTGGAGGAATTCGATCCGATTTCGTGCGAGGTGCAGGAGGAATTGATCGGTGCCGGGCAGCGGCGCTTGCTGCGCTACACGACGGAGGTGCGGAATGTCGGGTCTCTGGACATGGTGATGCCGGCACCGGAGGATAATCCGTTTTTCGAATACCACGCGTGTCACGGGCACTACCACTTCAAGGGCTTCGCGGGGTCGCGACTCCTCGATCTGGAAGGCAACGAGCTGAAGGTCAGCCGCAAGGTGAGCTTCTGCCTGCTGGACAACATCCGCTGGGAGCGCGGGGCGAAGACGGTCAAGAAATACAACTGCGGCTCGCAGGGGATCCAGGCGGGCTGGGGCGATGTCTATGACAGCGGCCTGCCGGGCCAGTGGATCGAGATCGGCGACCTGCCAGCGGGGGACTACCAGCTCGAGCTGACGGTGAATCCGGACGGGATTTTGACGGAGTCGAACTACGAGAACAACGTGGTGCGGATTCCGGTGACGATTCCGGAGGGGTGAAGAGCGGTCTTCGCCGTTACTTTCCGCGTGCAATCGGGCGGGTCCGGGACTTCCTTGGGGGCGCGGATGAGCATTGCCGAGAAGCAGCAGGAGATTTTGGAGGAACTGTCGTTCTTTCCCGATTGGCAGGAGCGTTATGAATACGTGATCGGGCTGGGTAGGAAGCTGCCCGCGATGCCGGAGGAATTGAAGACGGTGGACAAGCTGATCAAGGGCTGCCAATCGCAAGTCTGGCTCGATGCGAGCAAGGACGACGGGAAGGTGCGTTACCTGGCCGATTCGGACTCGGTGATCACGAAGGGGATGATCGCGCTTTTCGTGCGGGTGCTGGATGGCGGGACCCCCGACGAGATCCTGTCGGCGGATCTGTCGTTCATCGACAAGACGGGGCTCAAGGAGCACTTGGCCCCGACGCGGGCGAATGCGCTGAACCTGATGGCGACGCAGATGAAGCAGCGGGCGCTGGAATACAGCGCGGGGTGATTTGCCGGGAAAGCTCTTTCGAGAGCTTGCATGCTGGGCTTGAAGCGCCTATCTCCCGCGCGTCATGCTTGAATGGATCTCCTCCTTCGCCACCGGCGCGCAACTGCTCGCCGCGAGTGTCCCCGAGATTTCGGGCCCATGGTATGCGAGCACGGATGCCTGGGTGGCGCTGCTGACGCTGACGATCCTGGAGATCGTCCTGGGCATCGACAACATTGTCTTTATTTCCATTCTGGTGGATCGCCTGCCGCTGGATCAGCGGAAGAAGGCGCGCTTTATCGGTCTGGGCCTGGCGATGGTCATGCGGCTCCTGCTGCTTTTCACGCTCACCTGGATAATGGGGCTGATCGCCCCGATTTTCGGGATTCCGATTCACCCCGCCATCCAGGAGACGCTGTACGGGAAACCGGAGGATAGCAAGGTGGCGGCCGCACTCGTCACCTCCGGCGGCATGCTCGGCATTTCGTTGAAGGACCTCATCCTCCTCATCGGCGGCTTCTTCCTTATCTGGAAGTCCACGAAGGAGATCCATCACAAGCTCGAAGGCGAGGAAGAGAGCCATACGGCAAAAGCGGTGGCCAGCTTCGGTGCGGTGCTGGTTCAGATCGCGATGATCGACATCATCTTCTCGCTGGACTCGGTGATCACTGCCGTTGGGATGGCCAAAGATCTGACGGTGATGGCGCTGGCCGTGATCATTTCGGTGGGTGTGATGATGGTCTCCTCGGGTGCCATCAGCGACTTCGTTTCGAAGCATCCTTCGGTTAAGATGCTGGCGCTTTCCTTCCTGATCCTGATCGGCACCGCGCTGATGGCAGAGGGGCTGCACTTCCATATTCCGAAGGGCTATATCTACTTCGCAATGGCGTTCTCACTGGGGGTGGAGATGCTGAATCTGAAGCTGCGGACGAAGGCGACGCCCGCGGTGTGAGCGGGCAATTGGGAAATCGGCTAAGAATTCCATGACCGTTTGCCCTTGCCGCGGGCCGCGGGTTGCTGGGCATGATCCGCCATGGCCGGAGGAAGTCTGTTCACGCTGTTGGATGATATCGCGTCGCTGCTGGACGATGTGGCGGTAATGACCAAGAAGGCCGCCTCAAAGACGGCGGGGGTGCTGGGAGATGACCTGGCGCTGAATGCCCAACAGGTCAGCGGGGTGGTCTCCAACCGGGAACTGCCGGTGGTGTGGGCGGTGGCGAAGGGATCCTTCGTCAACAAGCTGATCCTGGTGCCGGCGGCGCTGGCGATCAGTGCCCTGACTCCGCCGTGGGTGACCACCGTGCTGCTGATGATCGGCGGACTGTATCTCTGCTATGAGGGGGTGGAGAAGCTGGTGCATCATTTCCTGCACCGCCACCGCAAGACTACCGAAGAGGCCGCGCAGGAGCTTCTGGAGCCGGCGAACGACGAGCCCGATGAAAAGGCCAAGATCAAGGGAGCGATCCGCACCGACTTCGTGCTCTCGGCAGAGATCATCGTCATCAGCCTCGGAGTCGTGGAGAAGCAGACCCTGGCGATGCAGGCCATGACCCTTTCGGCCATCGCCGTGCTCATGACGGTGGGCGTGTATGGCTTGGTCGCGGGTATTGTGAAGCTCGACGATCTGGGTCTCTATCTGAGCCAGCGGGTGACGGCCGCAGCGCAAGCGGTCGGCCGGGCGATTTTGTGGTTCGCGCCTTTTCTGATGAAGTCGCTTTCGGTGCTGGGCACCGTGGCGATGTTCCTGGTGGGTGGACAGATTCTCACACACGGGATTCCAGTCGTGCATCATTGGATGGAGCACACGGCGGAGACGATGGGAGGAGTTGGCGCTGCCGTGATTCCTCCGTTGGTCAATGCGGTGTTCGGCGTGATCTCCGGAGCCGTGGTGCTGGGGGTGATGACGGTGATCGGGAAGCTGCGCGGGAAGACGGCGCATTGAAAAGGTGGAATAGTCCCTTGTTGCATGCTTCTCCCGAGGCCTCGGGTGGAGTCTGCCGTCAGAACTGCTTCGACCGCACAGGGGATTGCCCCGGATCTGAAATCAAAGTGCGGGGCTATCTCCGGCTGCGCCTCCGGTTGTGCGGACCACCTTTCCGGAGCCTCAAGTGGCGGGGGCTAGCTTTTGGAGGGCTCGGCCGAGGATGAAAGCGGCGGCGGGGATCACGAGCATGGCCAGAAGGTGCGGGAGATCAGCGAGATTTTGCTCGATGAGTTCTTTATCCGTACCCAAGGCCATGGGCAGCGACGCGATGAGATCGACCAAGGGAATTCCCGCCAACAAAGCGGAGACGTAGCGCGGGATGGGCTTCCTGAAGCGCGTCAGACAAAGTCCCAGCCAAAATGCAAAGGGGATCATGCCAAGAACCCCGAGTGCCGGATCCCAATCCATGATCATGCAAGACATGGCCGCGATAGGCAGAATCAGCATCGCCAGGGAAATGACTTTCGGGCCTTGCGGTGGATCGTCCATTCCTTCGTAGCGTGCCGATAGCGAGAGCCCCGCAATGTAGCTGAATAGTCCCACCGCGAGAATTGAAGGAAGCACAAGAGTCCGAAGATAGGAGGAAGGCCCGATGTGGAACATCTCCAAGGCTTCAATTTCGGCCGGCGTCATCCATTGGGCGAAGAAGCCAAAGAAATAGAGGCCAGCCCGGCAGAGGCCCATCGGCACCACCGCCCAGATCGCCCGTTTATGGTAGAAAGTGTAGATGGCGATGAGCAGGCAGATAGCGAGCGCCGTGCAGCCGCTCAGGACGCTCAGCATGAATCCTGACAAGACCGCCAAGGAGGCCAAAAGCAGGGAGAAAACCAGATACGACGAAGGCCGGAACATCCCCGAAGGTAGTGCTCTCTCCGGGCGCTTTTCGGCATCCCAATTCCGGTCGAACCAGTCGTTGGCCAAGTTCCCCGAAAAATAGAGAAGCACTCCGCCGCAGCAGGCGAGCAAGGCTTGAGGCCAAGCGAAATCGAAAAGATCCGCTCCCATCCAATGGAACCTTACGAGCCAGCCGATCATGAAGCCCAGGAACACATTGCTGACCACGCTGGGCGCATTGGCGATGCGCAACGTGGCTAACAGGGCGCGGACTTTTCCGGGGTGGCTCATGATCCGGCGAGGACCCAGCGGTATTCGGCGGCGATCTGTTCTTCGACCGGGCGCTGCATGGCTCCGGGCAGGACGCCCCAGGTGTAGGTTTCGATTTCCCAGTGCTGGCAGAGGCCGGGGAGTTCCGTTGCGAGGCGCAGGGCATCGCGCGAATGTTGGCGGGTGCTCTTCAGCGGTTCGGCGGGCTCGGCGTCGAGGGGGATGTGGAAGTGGACGCGCCACTGCTCGGCGTCCTTGCCATCCGCGGTGTCGAGGGAGGCGAGGCCTTCGGGTAGATCGGTGAAGCGCTCGATGCGACCGTCCGGGTGGCGGGCGAGGACCTGGTGGAGGAAGGTCGGCTCTTGGAATCTGGCGACGGCTTCGACGGCTTCGGGAATGCCCGGGTCGAGGGCGAGGGCGGCGGAGAGGTGGATCTTCGAGATGCGCAGGGCTTCGCCACGGAGGGCGGTTAGGGACTGCTTGGTGTCCTCATACTGGAGGGCGAAGTGGCAGCAATCGTAGTTGATGCCGATGCGGCGCTTGATCTGCTCGTGGTCGGGGGAGGCATCGAGCAGGCGGTCGAAGAAGCGCAGGGTTTCGACGGTGTTTTCGAAGTGGCCGAGGGGCTCGGGTTCCATGCCGAGGTGGAGGTCGCGGTTGGAGACTTCGCTGAGGGCGTCAACGAAGGCGGCGAGCTCGATGAGCTGGTGGTGGATCAGGGATTCGTCGGCCTCGAATTCCTTGAAGGAGCCGGGGAGGGTCGAGACGGAGCCTTCGATGCCTTCCGGGACGAGTTCGGAGATGATGGTGAAGAGTTCCTTGGTGTATTCGAGGCGGGCGGGGTCGGTCCAATCGGGGCGGAAGACATTGCGCTTCACGGTGGAGCCGGCGCGGAAATCGCCGTAGGGGAAGCCGTTGATGGTGAAAACGTAGGCGTTTTTGGCGGCGAGCCAGTCCCGGAACTCGGGCAGGGTTTCGCCGCGGAGGAGTTCGGAGGCGGCGGTGGCGGAGAGGCGCAGGCCGATGGCGAAGGATTCATCGGACGCGACCAATTCGCGGACCTTCATGGCGTGGGTGGAGATTGCCTGGAAGGTGCTGCTCCAATCCTCCGCGGGGTGGATATTCGTGCAGTAGGCGAGGTGGCCGTGGGCGAAGCGCATGGAGGGAGGATTGAGGGATTTGAGGGAGGGCGCAAGGGTGGGAGGCAGAATGACGAATTCCGAATTCCCGAATGACGAATGAAGTGTGTTTGGGAGGGAGGGGAAGAATCGGGCGTCAGCTTGGCTTCTTTTCCACACGCCATTCGGCATTCGGGAATTCGGAATTCGTCATTACTCTGCCTGGGCCACCACGGTGATGATCTGGGCTTCCTCGTCGACGGGGAGGTCGGGATCGAAGTCGGCGATGGCGTGGAGGGGTTGGAAGCCGGTTTTGGCGAGAAGGCCGCGGAGCTGGCGGGCGGTGAACCAGCGGAGGGTCTGATGGGAGAGGTGCTCGACCCCGATGCTGCCATCCGCCTGCAGGATGCGGTAGCGGTGCTCGCGCTGGAGGATCCGCTCCTTGCGGTGGAGGAGGTGGCGGGTCTCGATGGTGGCGCTGCGGCCTTCCGTCCATGAGATACGGTGGTCCTCGTACCACTCGCCTTCCGGGAGTTCCTTGTTCAGCTCGGCAAGGGGGATGAAGACGCTGAGGTAAATGACGCCTCCGGGCGCGAGCAGCTTGTGGAAATGCTTCAATGCGGCCGCGGGATCGGAGGCGAGTTGGAGGGTGAAGGCGGGCAGCAGCAAGGAGGCGTAGCGCGTGCCGGAATCGAAGGTGGTCATGTCACCCTCGTGGAGGACGGGATCGAGGTCGAGGTCCTCCGCGGCCTGGCGGCAGAGGGTGAGCATTTCGGATGAGAGTTCGAGGCCTTCGACCTGATGGCCTTTGACTAGCAGCGGCAAGAGGAGCCGGCCCGAACCGCAGCCGACTTCCAAGGAGGGGCCGGGATGGTCGCGGAGAAGGCGCTCGAGGAGGGGTAGCTCGGCGGCCTCGCCTTCCTCGGCCCAGAAGGCGTCGTGCAGCAGGGCTTCGAGGGAAGTGTAGGCGCTCACGCGGGTAGATTTGCGGGCGAGGGCAGTGGCGGCGAGCCCTTATTCGAGGCCTTGGCGTCCGCCCGTTGCTGACACGGTGGGCGAGAGATTACCTGCAAAGTCCGGACGTAGGATAGGGAATGAAACGAGCCCTCGCTTGCTGCGCTTGCCTGCTATCGCCGCTGCTGGCTGCAGCCCAGGGGAAATTCCGGAATCCAATCAATCCCTCCGCCGATCCGTGGATGGGATATGCCGAGGGGCAGTATCACCTGAGCACGACGCAGGGCGATCGGGTGAAGCTGTGGAGCGCGAAGTCGATCGCGGGGCTGAAGGATGCGAAACCGGTGACGGTATGGGAGAAGGGCAAGGGAGTGTGGGCGGCGGAGTTTCACCAGTTGCCCGGGAAACTCGGGCCGCGTTGGTACTGCTATTTTACCAAGACGGATGGCGAAGACGTGCGGCACCGGATGTTCGTGGCGGAGAGCAAGACCAAGAGCATCCTGGGTCCCTATGGCGAGGCGAAGCAGATCAAGACCGATCCCAAGGATGAGTTCTACGCGATTGACGGGACGGTCTTCGAGAATGCCGGGAAATACTATTTCATGTGGGCCGGTCACTCCGGTCACCGTTTGTTCATCTCGCGAATGAAGGATCCCTTCACGCTGGAAGGCGAGCGGGTGCTGATCCCGGCTTCCGGCTTCGGATGTGAGGAAGTACGGGAAGGACCGTACGTGCTGAAGCACCGTGAGCGGCTGTTCCTGACCTACTCCGCCTGCGATACGGGCAAGCCGGACTACAAGGTCGGCTACCTGTGGATGCCGGAAGGCAAGGACCCGCTGAAGCCGGCTTCATGGACGCAGGAAGAGAATCCGCTGCTGGAGCGCAACGATGTCGCGAATGTCTTCGGGCCAGGCCATCACAGCTTTTTCAGGTCGCCGGATGGGACGGAGGACTGGATCGCCTATCACGGGAAGATCTCGAAGGAATACACCTACAAGGGGAGAAGCACCCGGGTGCAGAAGCTGGAGTGGAATGCGGAGGGATTTCCGAAGAAGGTGGTGCCGTTGGGATTGGATGCGGAATTGGCGATGCCTTCCGGAGATCCGGGGAAGTGATGGTGCGGAGGAGATACACCCGCATGAGGCGTCCTTACAGGACGCGATGCTGTGGTGGCATTTTCCCGGCACTGCGTGCCGGGCTATTATGAGTCGTCCCGTTGGGACGGAGAACGGTAACGACGCAAGCCGGGGCCGGGGGACAGGAGAAGGCAGCTGATGTAGAAAGGGGCGCGAGACGCGCCCCTCCTTGGCGAGGCAGGCGCCCGCTGTCGCGGTAAGGGACGATTAGGCTGATTGGGCGGAGAAGAAGACTTCCATGCGGTGCTGCATGTCTTCGTAGAAACGCTTCTTGATTGCTTCGAGCGCGGCGAGTTTTTCGGGGCCGGCGTGGTGGGCTTCCTCTTGCTCGATCCGGATTTTCTCGGCGAAGGATTTTTCCATCTGGATCAGCGAATCGAGAAACTCCTGCGCGGCGCGGGAGTGTTCGACGCCATCGACGAGGGCGTTCTCCAGGCGCTTGTTCCGGGTGACGGCGAAGAGGTTGCCGGCGGCGACCTTTTCCATGTAGCGCTGGTGGCTGGTGCGGAAGGCCTTGTGCTCGGCATCGTAGGTGATCTCGTCGCGGTCGAGCAGGGTGTCGTAGGGGCCCGGCTTGGTGAAGAACTTCACGATCAGCGGAATGGTGTCCACCAGCATGAAGAGCAGGGTCAGGACGAGGTAGGTGCCGAAGGCGAATTGGCCCCCCTCGCTGCCGGCTTTGAAGAGGCCGTGAAGGGCGAGGGTCTGGGTGAGGATGTCCTTGCGCGGCTCGGCCTGGATGGCCTTGACGCGTGCGGTCTCGTCGGCAGACACGGCGGAAAGCTGGGTCAGGGCGGTCTCGCGCTCCTTCATGAGCAGGTCATTCTGCTGGTCGATGGAGGAACGCAGTGCGTTCTGCTGTTCGGTGAACGAGTCGGCCTGGCTTTCCTCGACCTTGCGCTTGAGCGCGGCGACCCGTTGTTCCTCGGCTTTGTTCGCTGCGGCGATCTCGGCAAGCTTGGTCTCGAAGGTGGCGATGGCCCCTTTCTCCGCCTGGCGAGCCTGGGTCTGAAGCGTGGCCTTCTCGCTGCTGAGGTGCTCCAGCAGGCCGCCGATGCGCTGCGACTCGAGACGGCGAGGTTCAAGCTGGTCCGCGCGGATCGAGCGGGCGCGGGGGCCCTCGCCGCGCATCCCGGAGCGCTGGCCATTCAGCTCGCGCTCGAATTCGGCCTGCCAGAAACCGAGTTCGGTCTGAAGCTTGGCATACTGCGGGGAGTATTCGTCCGACTGCTTGTTGACGATCTCCAGGCGGTCGCGGAAGGGCTTGGTGGCCTCTTCGGTGGCGGCTTTGAGTTCGGTCTGTTGTTCGGCGGTCAGACCGGGAATCGCGGATCGGGCGTCCTCACGATCCTGGATGATGAATTCGGCTTGGAAGGTCTCCTTGCGCTTTTCGCGCTGCACTTCGATGGCGGCATCGACCTTCGCGATTTCGGCCCGGGCGGCTTCCTTGGTGACGGCGAACTTGTCGCGCTCGACGGCGATTTCCTGGGAGCGGTCTTCCTCGACGACGGTCTGGATGGTGTCGCGGAAGAGCAGCAGGACGAGCGGGTGGGCGATGGTCAGGCCCATGAGGATGGCAACGACGAGACGCAAGGAGAACTGGGAAAGCTTCCGCCACCAGGACATGAAGGGCCGGTAGCCCGCGAGCAGGGCGCGGTCGATGGTGAGGATGATGAAGGCCCAGACCAGCGCGACCGAATAGATGACGCGCGGGTTATCGGTGAGGGTGGAGAGCGCGTAGGAGCACGCGATGAAGGCGAAGGCGCAGGGGACCAGGACGGTGGCTCCGAAGGCGACGTATTTGCGCTGCTCCCAATTGGGGCACTGCTCGAGGGTCTCGGTGCCGGCACCGGAGAGCCAGAAGAAGAGGCGCTTGAAGGGATTGGAATTGTTCATGGGCGGCAAACCTTGAGATCAAAGCGGATTTCCCGCGGAAAGCGAGGCGGCGCGTGGATATTTTGGCGGAAACGCTGGAAAAACCGCATCTCTCTCAAATGGTTCCGTGAAATTGCGATGAAGGGCGGTTCATTTTGCGCCGAGTTCCAGCTTGAGGAGGCGCTGGTTGGCGGAATCGAAGACGATGGCCCGGTTGCCACGGGCGGCGAGGGTGGTGGGGCGATTGAGCTGGGCGAGGCCGTCACCAGGGTGATCTGTCTGGCCGAAGCTGGCGAGGAACTTGCGGGTGGCGGCATCGAAGCAGAGGACGCGGTGGCGGGAGGTGTCGGCGACCCAGAGGCGGCCGTCGCTGGCGGCGAGGTGGATGGTGTCGCCGAAACGGGAGGCGAGGTCATCGCCCCAGGATTGCCATTTTTGCGCTTCGCGAAAGCTGCCACCTTGTTGGGTGAAGCGGATGACTTGGCCCGCGGCGGCGGCGTGGAGATCGCCGGTGTTGGCGAGGCTGGTGAGGGCGGAGACGGCGAGATCGGCGGGGCCACCGTCGCCTTCGTATTTGCCCTCGGAATTGATCAGGAGCAGGCGGCCCTTGCCGGAAGAGTCGGTGACGAGAAGCGCCGGGCGATTGGAAGATGAGACGAGGGCGCAGGCGACGGAGCCAGCGGGGAGGGGAATGTCGTCGGAGAGGGAGGCGGGGCCATCGCCCTTGCCTTGATAGAGGACCGGCTTTCCCCAGCGGGTGCCGGGGGCGACGATGTTGCCGCCGGGCAAGTTGACGGCACCGGCGAAGCCGGGGGCCTCGGGCGGCGGGACGCTGTGGCGGAGCGGGGTGTCCGGAGAATCGCTCCACTCCCAGAAGCCGGAGTGGAACCAGATGCGGTCGCTACCATCGATGGCCAAGGCGCTGCAGGCTGGCACGGCACCGATGCGTCTCAGGATGGTGAAGCGGCGCGCGGCGGGCTGCCATTCGAGGAGATGGAGGATGCCCTCTGCGCCGGAGGCGGCGAAGAGATTGCCGCCGAGCGAGGCTAGACCGCGGGCATCATTGAGTTCGTGATTGCCGGGGACGTAACCGATGAAGGAGCCGGACGCGCCGCCGAGCACGACGCCGGGATCGGGCAGGAAGCTGGAGTCGAAGCGGCGGAGGGTGCCGTGCCAGGCCGAGCCGAACCATGCGCCGGCGAGCCACTGCGCGTGATCGCCGGGACTCTGCCATGGGCCGCGGCGGTCGGGCGGCGCGAATTCATCGACGCGGCGGATCTTGCCACCGGCGGAGACGTAGATGCCGTCGTCCGGGCCGATCTCAATGTCCGAGATATTGTCTTCCGAGGTGGCGACGGGTTTGGTTTCGCCGGCCGCGTTGACGATGAAGACGGTCTTGTCGCGGGCGGCGGCGAACCAGCCATCGCGGTTGCCGAGGGATAGGCGGGTGGCTTCGATCGGGAGTTCGGTGGGGGCGGTGTCGGGCGCGGCGTCCTTCGGGAGGAGATAGAGTTTCTTGCCGAGCTTCATCAGCAGGCCTTGCGGGGCCAGGGTGAGGCGATCCTTATCCTGCGAGCCGCCGCCAGGAGGAAGCTGATACGATGCGAAGAGGCGGCCATCGACGGCGTAGCGGTTGAGGCGGCCATCGCCCGCGCGGTCCCAGAGCGAGCCGGTGGAATCGAAGACCACGCCCATGCCGGTGGCGGGCTTTTCCGCGAAGCGGACAAGGGAGGACCCTTGTTCGCCGGAGTTTCCAAGGACGCCGGTGCAGTGGAGGGTTTCCGCGGCGAGAGGGGAGAGAAGGGCGTAGAGAATGAGGAGAGCTTTCATCGTGCGGAGGAATCGAAGGTGATCTCGCCCCAGAGATTCGGGCTGAGCATGATCTCGCCGGGCACGTCATTGACCAGGCCGGTGGCGCGGTTGGCGTGGTAGTTGCGGAAGATATTGATGGTGCCGCCAGGGTCGCCGTAGATCACGCCGAAGTCGCCGCGCAGCTTGAGGCCGGCGGGATCGGAGAGGCCGAGGTCGGCGAGCGGGACGGTGACTTTTACCTGGTAGCGATCCCCGCCGCGGTTGACTTCGATCTTGGCGGAATCGAGGCGGCGGACGGAATCGACCTTTTCACTGCGCCAGGGGCTTTGGAAGTTGGCCGCTTCTGCGGCAGGTGCGCCGGGGAGGCGGTGACGGTAGAGGACGGCGATGTTTTCCTGGCCCATGGGGGCGATGAAAAGCCGGAGATCGCCGGGCACGGGGTCGTTGCGCTTGGGATCGGCGGCGGGATCGGTGCCGAGCTGGAGGTCGATGCCGTCGCCGGTCTTGAAGAGCGCCTGCCAATCCTTGCCGTTGTTGATCCACGGGGAGGCATCGGCGACTTCATACTGGAGATGTAGTAGTTGGCCGTCTTGGGAGGCTTTGGCGGTTACGGGGAAATTGCCCTCGCGATCCCACTTGGCGGTGACCTCGGTCGGCTCCTTGCCTGCGGTGATGCGGGCTGGCGGGGTTTCGGCGGAGGTCGTGGCGAGGCGGACTTGGTGGCGGGACGCGGCGAGCGATTGAGGGCCGCTGATGGTGAGGGTGCCGCCGGAGCGTTTCGTTTTATCGAGGCCCTCGACGCGGTAGATGCGATAGGCGATACCGCCGCCTTGGAAGTAGTAGGTGCCGTCCTGAGACTTGCCGAAGGTGCCGCCGAAGCACTCGCCGCCGAGGATGCCGATGCCGCCGGCCTGCGGGTTAGTCATCATGCGGACGTCTGGAAACATCTCGTCGAGATAGAGGCCGTCGCTGGTCATGACGAAGGCGCGGCCGTGGTTGCCGTTGATGAGCATCACGTCCGAGCTGTCGTCGAGCGGGGCCATGCCGCTGTAGAAGAGGGAGCCTTGGAGTTCGCCGGTGCTGGGGAGGGGGGCCTTGTGCGAGCCGTGGACATTGCTCCAGCGGTTCGGGTAGCTCCAGCGCAGCTTGCCATCGGGGCTGAAGGAGCGCATCGCGGGATCGGAGTTCACGACGATATTGCCGAAGCGGTCGGCGATGCTTTCGACCGTCGGGCTGCCCGGAAGGTCGATCGGGGGTGCAGCGCGGACGGCGTTGTTCAAGGCGGGATAGCGCGGCGCTCCGCCGGGCCACCAGCCATCGGGAGCGAGCGTGACGAGCACCGGCTTGCCATCGCGTTCGGCGGGCACACGCAGGGTGAGGTCGTGGAAATCGTGGCTCCACCCGGCACCGGCGAGGCTGCTGGCGGCAGTGGCGAATTCGATTTCCTCCGCGTCCATGGCTTCGTCGCCATCGCGATCGACCCAGAGCATGCCGTAGCCATGGTTCGGCTTGCCATCGTCGATGGTGCCGCCCTTGCTGCCCGCGTATTTCACATTCGGGTAGTCGCGATTGAAGGCGGTGATAAAGGCTTCCGGCGGTCGCCAGTCGTTGTCGTAGGAGAACTGGTGGGCGGAGGAGATGCAGGCGCGCGGGTGGAGGGTGCCATCGCTGGCGAGTTCCTGGATCCAGGTGGCCTTGCCGGAGCTGATGATGAAGGTGCGGCCGTCTTGTCGCCAGAAGCTGTGACGCCGGCCGCTCTTGCCGCCGAGGATGGAGGTCGGTGTTGCGGTCTTGGTCGTGAAGTCGAGTTTCCATAGCGCGCCTTGGCCGATCCAGCGGGTGGGGTCGAGGTCGTCGAAGCCCGCGCCTTGTGCGCCGTAGTTGGTGGGGCCGAAGTACTCCTTTGCGATTTGGCCGGTCTTGATGTCGAACGCGGCGAGGCGCTTGGGTTGCCAGCGGTCGCGTTCCGTGACCCAGAGCTTGCCGTCGAGCGCGACCAGGCCGGCGGGTTTTTGGAGTTTCAGGGGATCGTAGGGGCCGGGAGTAAATCCGCCGGGCGTGCCGATGACCTGCGTCTGTTTGCCCTTGGCGTCGAGGATCCGAACGATGTGGTCGGTGTCATCGCTGACGAAGAAATGGCGATCTTCCACGACCTGCAGGCCGGCGGGTTTGCCGGCAATTTTGGCAATCGGCGACAGCTTGCCGGACGCCGGATCGATCCGCGAGAGTTGGCCCTTGGCGATCGCGAAGAGGTCGCCGTCCCACGCGGCCAGGGCTTCGGGGGCGGCGAGCGGGAGTTCCCCCTCCACCTTCCCGGTTGCGGGTGAAACGATGTGCAGCTTCCCCGCGGCGCGGTCTGCTAGGAAGAGCCGCCCTTTCACCAGAGCCATTCCCGCGAGGGAGAAGTCGGCGGTCGATTTCCATGCCGAAGCGGGTCCGGCCTCATACTGCCAGAGCGGCGCGTGTCTGAACTTCTCCGCGAACTCCGCGACCGATCCTGTCTTTAGATCGATCCGCATCACGCTGACGGTGCGGGTCTCCTTCCAATCGGATTTCGAGCGATCGACGTGCTCGCCCCATGCGAGGCCGTCGTGCGCGGCGTAGAGATAGTTCTCGTCGGCGGCCAAGGCGACCACTCCGAGGCCGTGGCCGTGTGGCGGATTGAAGCCGCGGACGAAGCTGCCATCGGGAGCGAGTTCGATGATTTCCCAGCCGCCCTCTGCAACCGGGGAGCCGAAGAAGAGCGAGGTGCCGTTCGTGGTGGCTGCCTGGAAGGTGCCGTGGTTCGAGCCGGGGCCGTCGCAGAAGTCCATCTGGTGCACCGGCTTGAGGCCGGGGTGCGAGATCGCACGCCAGCGGTATTCGCCGGGCGCTGCGACGTTGCCGGCTTCATCGAGGCCATCCCAGACGAGGCGATGCGAACCCTTCGCCAGCGCTTGGCCGGAGAGGAGGTTCTTCACGCGTGCGCCGTCGGCATTCTCGATGACCACAGTTGCCTTGCCGTCCACGGATTGCTCGAAGGGGATCGCGATCTCAAGGCTTCGGTCCGCTGCCAATCGCGCGCGTTCGTCGAGATCGAGGCGCTGCCAGTCGGCGGGGTCAGGCGAAAGGCCGTGGTGGCTCGCCGCGGACTGTAGGTGGAGGAAGCGCTCGCGTTGACGGGGCTGGCCGAACGGACCGCCGGGCCATTCGACGGAGAGGCCGATACGGAG
Source organism: Luteolibacter sp. Populi (assembly GCF_040801775.1). Lineage (GTDB taxonomy): Bacteria > Verrucomicrobiota > Verrucomicrobiia > Verrucomicrobiales > Akkermansiaceae > Haloferula. The sequence continues at coordinate 2,761,689 of NZ_CP161812.1, read as the reverse complement.
CTGCTGCCAAGCTTGCGGATCGGCGATGAGGCGGTTCTCCGGGATGGAAAAGGTCCAGCGGGTGGTTTTGGCGTTGCTGGTTCGTTTGGCGTCCTTGCCGGTGAGCACGAGCTTGCCGCGATCCCCGGCGAGACCGAGGGAGAGTTCCGCGTTTTCCGTATCGAAGGAGTCCACTTCGACCGAGACGGTAAGTTGATTGCCCTTGCGCGCGGCGTCGAAGGCGACCCGCGGGGAGAGCGTGCTGGAGAGGACGGTGAAGTCCTCCTCCGCAGACAGGAAGGTGATGCCGCAGGCAAGGATGAGGAGACGGATCACAGCGGAACGCATGGGAAAGATCAATAAGCCGGGTATGCTTCCGGGCTTTCATTAAAACTGTGTGTCTCGACACTCCTTTCTGCTGGTAATATTCCTTCCAAGTGGTAATTTCACGCCATGAAGAATCGCTTGGCCTACTCCGGACTGGGTCCGATTCTCGCGGATCGGGACATGAGCGTGAGGGATCTTGGCGAGATGCTGGAGAGCCGTGGCACGCCGGTGGGCAAAAACACGCTCTACCGCTTGATCAAACAGGAGCCAATCGACCGGATCGACCTCCAGATCCTTGGGGCGCTGCGCGACGCGCTGGGAGTGTCGCTGGATGAATTGCTGATTTTCGAGACTCCGGCGAATACCCTTCGCCAGATCCCCGCCGCGAAACAGCGGCGCTTGCATGAGTTGATGGCGCGAAACAGCGATGGAAAGCTGACCAAGGAAGAGCGCGCTGAGTTCCTCAAGCTTGGCCGCGAAGCGGAGAAACTGACGCTTGCGAATGCCCGGCAACTCGCGGCGCAGCGGAAAGCTCTCCAGCATTCCTGATGGACAAGCGGACGATCCGCGAACGTGCCGAAGGTCGCTGCGAGTATTGTCGCGCTCCCGAAGCCGTGTCGGAATATGCGTTCATGGTGGACCATGTCGTCCCCCGCAGCCGCGACGGTAGCGATGAATTGGAGAACCTCGCGCTGTCGTGCTGGTGCTGCAATCTGTTCGAGAGCTACCATGTGCGGGGTCTGGACCCGCGCGATGGGAAGCGGGTCGCGCTCTTCCATCCTCGGCGGGAAAAACGGATGGAGCATTTCGTCTGGACGAAGATTTTCACCCGGATTGAAGGGGTTACGGCAAGGGGCCGGGCAACCGTCGCTCGTCTTCAAATGAATTCGAATCCTGACCGCAGCGAGGCACGCCGGCTATGGCATGCCGCAGGATATCTCCCTTGAGCGGTGCCTTGAGGCTGGCCATCGCCAGTGGAGGGCTTTAGCAAATCCGTGATGCCCAACCGCTTCTACGGCGCCTTCGACACCGAGCGCTTTTCCGGAAAGAACGATGCCGGGGATTTTCGAACGCCTTTCCAGATCGATCGCGACCGGATACTGCACACGCCGACCTTCCGGCGCTTGCAGAACAAGACGCAGGTCTTCTGGAGCGGGGAGTACGACTTCTACCGCACTCGGCTGACCCACTCGCTGGAAGTGGCGCAGATCGGGCGCTCGATTTGCCACTGGCTGAAGCACTGCGGCGAGCCGCTGGCGGAGGACTTCTTCATCGACCCGGACCTCGTGGAAGCAGCCTGCCTCTCGCACGACCTGGGGCATCCGCCATTCGGGCATGCGGGCGAGAGGACGCTGAATCACCTGATGGCACCCTATGGCGGCTTCGAGGGGAATGCGCAGACGCTACGGCTTCTAACCGAGCGGATTTTCTCGGTGAAGCGCGCGGGGATGGACCCGACCCGGGCCTTCCTGGATGCCGTGCTGAAATACAAGTCGCTGTGGAGCGAATTGCGGAGCGCGGAGGGGAAGGCTCCGGAACACCATTTCCTCTATGATTTCCAGAATGCCTGGCTGGACTGGGCGATGGCCGGGAACGACTTTCCTGCGGAACTGCCACCGGGCAAGGAGCGCGACGGCTTCAAGTCCATCGAGTGCCAGATCATGGATTGGGCGGACGACACGGCCTATTCCCTGAACGATCTGGCCGATAGCGTGCGCGCCGGCTTCTTGCGGATCGAGCGGATCGAGGCTTGGGCGGAGAAGCACGGTGAGGCAATCGGGGAGGGATCTCCCTTGGGCGATCTCGTGAAGGCGATCCGACGGCGGCGGGTTGATCCCTTTGTCGGCAAACGGATCGGTCAGTATATCAAATCGACCACACTCAAGCCGGACGTAAACTTCCTCAGCGGGGCGACCAACCGCTATCGCTACCGCTTGGTGGTGGATCCGGCGGTCAAGGCGGAGTCGAAGCTCTTCAAGAGGCTGGCTTTCGAACTCGTGTTCCTCGCGCCGCAGCTCAAGCAGCTTGAGCACAAGGGCAACCATCTCTTGCACGCGTTGTGGGACGTCCTCGCGAAGCGCTACGTCACCGGCGGTGAGATCGACGGACAGGACTTCCAGTTACTCGCGGAAGACACCGCAACCGAGATCGCGCTGGCGGCCAGTGAAGAGAAGAAGGCCCGCTTGGTGTGTGACTTCCTGGCCGGCATGACCGATGGCTATGCCGCCAGGATGTACAAGCGCCTCTTCACGCCGGACTTCGGCTCGATCGGAGACCTGATCGGTTGAGGCGGAGGAGCCGGGTTACTCGTTGGGATAATGAGTGGTCCGGCGCTGGGTTGTCACCGATTCGCCGGTGTCGTGGTCGACGGTTGTCGTCGTCGCTTCGCGCGTGGTGCTGCTAATTCCGGAAGGCTCTGCAGGTTCGACATAGGTGCAACTGGCGATCGCCGCAGCGGTGGCGGCGAGAAGGATGGTACGGATGGATTTCATGGTAGTTGGCGGTTGGAAAAGGATTACTCGACCTTGTTGATCACCGTGGTCGCGGTATCGTCACCGATGGCGCGGCGGGAACCGGTGCGCGCGGCACCCATGATTCCCAAGCCGAGGATAACCGCTCCGATCACGCCGACCCAAACGGGCTCGATGCCTATCAAAGTGGCGGCATAACAAAGGGCTCCTAAAAGGATGAGAGAGCCGACAATATAGAGGATGATTCTCATGGCAGTAATCTTCTCAGCATTGCCGGTGCCGATGTGGCGGAATGCCGTTTCCATCTGCCTATAGATGGCTGGATATCAAAGGAATAGGGGATTCCGTTCCAAGGGATCGAACGCCCTCCCGTCAACGCATGTCGCACGGTCGCTCCAAGGAGCCCGTGCATTCGGCACTGAGATCAGACCCCTAGCGGAGAAGCTTCTCGTATCCCGCCCTCTCGTCGGCATCAAGGTCGGCATTCTGGATGGCGAGGCGGACCGCTTCGGCATCGTTCGTATTCCACTCGCGGATGGTGTCTTCCATGATCGAGGCCCGCTTCGCCGGGTCTTGGACGGAAAGGCCCCAAGAGAAGGCTTTCTCGGGCAAGCTCTGGCGGATCGATGCGACGAGCGGCTGAATCGCGGCATCTTTCACTCCCCCGTCCGGCAGATCGGAAATCCAATCCGCGGCAGCCGATGGATCGTGGGTACTCCAATTTTGGACGAGGGAGACGGCACCTGCCTCCGCTGCTGCGCCTGCAGGCAAGCCGGCAATCCATGCCGCGGCTTGTTCGGGATTCTTGCCCGCCCACTCGGTGGCGAGAGCGCCGGTGGCGGACTGCAGGACCGAACCGGAGGTATTGCCGGGATTCTCCAGCAGGGCCTGCAGGCTTGCGGAAGCGGCAGCGGGATCGTTGCGGGCACGGGCAGGCAGCAGTTTCGCGAGCGCGGCGGTCTGCTCGTCGCCGGAGAGCGATTCAGCCCAGCGCAGCGCGGCATCGGGATCGTTCATGCCCCAGGTCTCAGCAAGCGCGACGAGGGCCTGCTGCCGGTCCTTCGGGTCGGTCATGGCGTCCATCCGCTTCGCCGCATCCTGCGGGGAAAGATTGGCCATCTGCTGGATGGCTTGGCGGACGGCCTGGCTGCGCTCGGTGGCGGAGCCGAGCGTGGCCGCGAATTCGAGAGCCTGCTCCGGGCTATGCTTGGCGAGCGAGTAGAGAAAGGTGCTCAGCTTGTCCTCATCGCGCAGCGAGGCCGGGATGGAATTGAAGAGCTTGATCGCTCCCTCCGGATCGTCCGCCACCATGATTCCCGCGAGCGATCCGGCCAGTTGGGAATGCTCCACGCCTTCGAATTGCGCGAGCACCGCGGCGGCCTCGGAGGGCGACTGCCAGCGCAATCCCCACGTAAGATTTTCCAGGGCCGAGGTGCGGGCATTGCCCTTTGGCATCGCCAGAACGACCTTCGAAGATTCGGCGGGATCGCTCCAGTCCATGTGGTTGACGATCGCGGCCATGGCCTGTTCGCGCTCGGCAGGCTGGCCGAGCGCGCTGGCGGCGGCGAGCGCTCCGGGGAAATCGCGGTCCGACCAGGTCTCCATGACCGCGGAGATCAACTGGCTGCGCAGGTGAGCGGGCATGGTCCCGATTTTTTCCATCGTGCCGGCGGGGTCTTCGGTCGCCATGCGGCGGCAGGCGGCGCGGTAGGCGGAGTTCTTCATGTCCAGGTCCGTGGCCGTAGCGGCCCAGGCGAGGACGGCTTCCGGATCGCCGGAGGCCCAGGCGGTAAAGACACCGTCGCTATTCCAGAAGTCATCGCGCTGGGCAGGTGAGACCTTGGCAAGGGCCGCCACGGCTTCCTTGGGCGAAGTATTGGCCACCTGTTCCAGCAGCATCATGCGGACGTGGCTGGGCAACTCCTTCATTCCCTCGAACAAGCGCAGGCCCTCGGCGGGATCCTTGCGGACCATGGCCCATGCCGCGGCGGAGAGGGCATTCACCCGCTCGGAGGCGCTGCCGAGTTGCTTGGCGCGCGCGATCGCGTCCTCGGGATCCGCCTCCGCGAGCACCCGGAAGATCGAGTCGTGGGCGAGATTGCGGAATAGTCTCGAGGGCGAGTCTTTCGCAAAAGCGAGCGCCGCGTTGGAGTCCGCGTCCGACCAGGCGGACATCACCGAGCCGAGCAACTGCATCTGCGAGAAGTCGTAGCCGGGGTGGGTGCGGAAGTGCTCGCGCATTTCCTCCGCGAGGGCGGCAAGCTTTTGCGGAGGGACGTTTTCGAGCGCGAGCGTCAGGCGGGCGTCGGTCACGCGGGAGCGGCCGGTCTTGAGCAGCGCGCGGAGATCATCGAGCGAGGTGCCGGAGGAAACGAGCCGGTCGCCGGAGCGGCTTTCGCGGGGCTCGGGGCGGGTGTTTGCGGGGGCGGGCGTGGATGCCGATGCGGAGCCGCTACCTAAGGACGATCGGCCGATGACGAGACCTCCCCCGGCACCTAACAGCAGCGCGAGGAGGGGGAGCGCGAACTTTTGCATAACTCTAGCAATGCCGGAACGGGGATTTCCTGCCAGTAGAATTCAAACGGGATGCGAAAGGGGCGGGTTTTGTACGACTTGACCGGAAGGGGTTGATCCGTTCACCTGAACAAGTGCCGTCCGCGCCATCCAAGACTTTAATCCAGACGCCGCTCGAAGCTCTGCAGAAGCACTTCGGGCACAGCGGGTTTCTGGATGGCCAGGACCGGGTGATCGAGCAGATCACCTCGGGGCGGGACGGGCTGGTGGTGATGCCCACCGGCGGGGGCAAGTCCTTGTGCTACCAGCTTCCCGCACTGTGCTTCGAGGGCGTGACCTTGGTCGTCTCGCCGCTGATCGCGCTGATGAAGGACCAGGTGGACGCGCTGGTGGCGAAGGGGATTCCCGCGACGCTGATCAATTCCACGGTGTCGTGGCCGGAGCAGAAGGAGCGGCTGGATGGCATGCGTAGCGGCAAGTGGAAGCTGGTCTACGTCGCCCCGGAACGCTTCCGGGCGGAGTCTTTCCTGAATGCCTTGGAGGGTGTGGAGGTCTCGCTCTTCGCCGTCGATGAAGCGCACTGCCTGAGCCAGTGGGGTCATGATTTCCGACCGGACTACATGCGGCTGGGCAAGGCGCTCGACAAGATCGGCAAGCCGCAATGTATCGCCCTCACTGCCACCGCCACGCCGATGGTGCGGGCGGACATCATGGACGTGCTCAAGCTGCGCGAGCCCTTCGAGGTGGTCAGCGGCTTCGCCCGGCCGAACCTGTCGCTGGCGATCACGCAGGTTGAAAAGAAGCAGCAGAAGTACGACCGGATCCGCGACATCGTGCGGGCCCACAAGACCGGCATCGTCTACTGCGCGACCCGCAAGAAGGTGGACGAGGTCGCGGAGAATCTCGCCTCCTGGGGCGTGCGCGCGATCGCCTACCACGGCGGGATGAGCGACAAGGAGCGGGAGAACGCGCAGAATATCTTCCTGCAGCGCAAGGCGGACGTGGCGGTGGCGACGAATGCCTTCGGAATGGGGATCGATCGCTCGGACGTGCGCTTCGTGATCCATTTCGAGGTGCCCGGTAGCATCGAGGCCTATTACCAAGAGGCCGGCCGCGCGGGTCGCGATGGCGAGGCGGCGCACTGCGAGCTGCTCTTCAACTATGCGGACACGCGGACGCAGGAATTCTTCATCGATGGCGCGAATCCCGGCGGTTCCGTGATCCGGCAGGTTTACCAATATCTTCTGAATAGTGCCGACAAGGAGTACGAGGTCCATCGTAGCATCGAGGACATCACCGAAGGGGCGGACGTGAAGAACCCGATGGCGGTGAGCAGCGCGCTGGCAGCGCTGGGCAGATCCGGCTACATCGAGCGCTTCGACGTTCCCGGCAAGCGGATGCGTGGCACCCGCCTCAAGCGGCCGGATGTTTTCGCGAGAGCGCTGGAGTTGGACGAAGCCGCGCTCGACGAAAAGGACCGCCGCGACCGCGAGAAGCTCAAGTCGATGATTGCGCTCTGTTACGCGCGGGCCTGCCGCCAGCAGTGGATCCTGGCTTACTTCGGGGAGGAGGATGCCGATGTCTGCGGGAACTGCGACGTGTGCCGCGAGAGCAGCGGCGGCGAGCAGCGCGCGCCGACGGTCGAGGAGGATATCGTGGTGCGCAAGGCGCTGAGCGGCGTGGCCCGCATGTCGCGCAAGACTTCCACCGGCTGGGAAGGCAAGTTCGGCCGCGGCAAGATCGTGCAAATGCTCTGCGGCAGCCGCTCGCAGGAGATTCTAACAGGCGGCCTCGACAAGCTCAGCACCTACGGGATCCTGAAGTCGCATGGCACCGGCTACGTGAACTCGCTGATGCGTTCGTTGACGGACGCCGGGCTGCTGCGCGTGGAAGCGGGCGAGTTTCCGCTGCTCGCGCTCACCGAGCGCGGCGAGGCGGCGATGCAGGGGAAGGCGAAGTATCGCTTGGCCTGGCCGTCGACAGCGCCCGCCCCCGCGGGTCATGAACTGAAGGACCAGGGCTTCGACTCCCGGCTCTACTCGCTGCTGCGCGATATACGGGGCAGCTTGGCCAAGCACGAGGACGTTCCGCCCTACGTCATTTTCAGCAATAAGACGCTCGAGGCGCTGTGCCGCTACCGCCCGACCAATGTCGAGGAAGGGTTGGCGGTGCCGGGGATAGGCGAGGCGAAGGCGCAGCGCTATCTGCCGGCGTTTCTTGCGGCGCTGGCGGAGTGGCGAGCCTGAGACCCCTTTGGACAGCATAGTGAATGGCTGTCCTCCTCTGAACAATCGGCGATAGTTATTAAGGTCAATTGATGATAAGGCGCGCGGTTCTTAACAAGGAAATGAACTGTGTGATTGGCGGCAGGAGAGACGGATGAATGCTGCGATTCCTCGAATCGGTGAGTTGAGTGAACGGGGGAGTTTCGTCTTGGCGAATATGAGAGGAACATTAGAATCCGCCCCGGATGCCCCACTCCCCCCGGTGGAAAAAGCTCGGCCTCCGTGTACTCATGTGCGCGGGCGTCGCCGGTTTGGCATTGCCGGGGAAGCCGAAGACCGCCTCGGTGGCGGTCGCGCCTTTTTTCAACGGGGTCTTCCCACCGGATGCGCCCGGGGCTGCGGCGGTTTGGGTGTCGGTGAATGCCTTCCCGGGCCTGGGCTTCACCGATCCGATGTGGATCGCGGAGATACCCGGAACGGATGAGTTCGTGGTGGTGGAGAAGAGCGGAAAGCTGAAGCGCTTCCGGAATGATCCGGAAGTGAAGGCGGTGAGCGTGGTGCTCGACCTCGGTCCTCAGCTTCAGGTTTCCGAAGACCAAGGTCTCTATCAGATCGCCTTCCACCCGGAATTCGGCAAGCCGGGCTCGGTTCACGCGGCGGATGTCTTCCTGACTTACAGCCATCGTCCTGCAGCGGTGGGCGCTGCGCCCGACAAAAGCATGTGGCGGCTCTCGCGCTTCCAGTGGCAAGCCGCAGCCGGGAGGATCGATCCGGCCAGCGAGTCGGTGCTGATCCAACAGTACGATCCGAACCGCTGGCACAACGGCGGCGCGATGGCCTTCGACAACAGCGGCTGCCTGATGGTGACCTGCGGCGATGGGGGCGGCACCGACGACCAATTCGGCCAATCGCAGGCGCTCGATGGCGGCTTCTTCGGCGGCGTTTTCCGTATCGACATGGACAATGACTTGTCGCGTTCGCACGCGATCCGGCGGCAGCCGACCGAGCTTCCCGGGAAGCCCTCCGGATTCCCGGCGAGCTTTTCCCAAGGCTACTCCGTTCCGAATGACAATCCTTGGCTGGATCCTGCGGGCGGACTTCTGGAGGAGACATACGCGATCGGCCTGCGCAGCCCGCACAGCGCCCACTACGACCGCGAAAGCGGCGGGTTGTGGGTAGGGGACGTGGGTCGCAAGGATCGCGAGGAATTCGATCTGGTGACGAAGGCGGCGAACCTCCAGTGGCCTTTCATGGAGGGCAGCATTACCGGCCCCAAGGCCCGCGGTCCGCTTCATGGCGTTGAGACTCCGCCCGTCTATGAGTACAACCGCGCGGCGGGTGGCTGCATCATCGGCGGTATGCGCTACCGCGGCACGAGGTGGGCGGACCGCCTCGGCGGCAAGGTGATCTTCGGCGACAACGTGAAGGGCAGCATCCTCGCTCTGGAGGAGGCTCCGACCGAGGGCCCGCCCTTTGCAAAGGAGATTCTCAGCGGCTTCGGGGCGGGGATCTACTCGGGCTTGGCAAACATCTGTACGGACTCCGCGGGCGAGATTTATCTCATGAAGCTCAACGGTCGCGGCGAGGACGGCGGCACGGTTCAGAAGATGGTGCCCGGTCTGCCCTATGCCGATCCGCCCGCACTGCTGTCGGCCACGGGATTGTTCCTGGACACCGCGCGGCTGCTGCCGTCTCCCGCGCTGGTTCCTTTCGAGGTCGCCAGCCCCGGCTGGTCGGATGGCGCCGGCAAGCAGCGCTGGATCGTTCTGCCTAACGATGGCAACCGCGACCGTGTGGAAGAAAAGATCTCCTACTCCGCCGCGGGCAACTGGAGCTTTCCCGCCGGGACGGTTTTCGTGAAGCACCTCGAGATGCCGCTGGATGAAAGAAGGCCCGGGGTGCTGAAGCGCTTCGAAACCCGTGTCATGGTTTGCACCGCCAACGGTGGGAAGTACGGCCTGACCTACCGCTGGAATGAACAAGGCAGCGATGCCGTCCTTTTGGCCGGGGGCGAAGAAGAGTCCTTCACCCTGACCCGCGGAGACGGTTCCAGCGAGTCGCGCGTTTGGAGCTATCCTTCGCGCGGCGATTGCTTGCAATGCCACACCAACTCCGCCGGGCAAGCCCTCGGCCTGCGCACCCACCAGATCAACCGGATGGTGCCGCACGCCGGAGGGACGGCGAACCAACTCGCCCGCTTCAACTCGGAAGGAATGTTCGAACCGGCACTTGGCGAGGCCGATCTTGCCAATGCCCTCGAGGCTCGGCCGCTCGACGATGATACCGCGCCCCTCGAGCATCGGGTGAGGTCCTATCTCGATGCGAACTGCGCGCACTGCCATCAGCCGGGCGGGATGGTTCCCTATTTCGATGCCCGCTTGCAGACAGCGCTGCAGGACCAAGGGCTGATCGATGCCGCGATCAAAGGACAATATCAACTCGCCGGCGGACGCTATCTCAAGCCGGACAACGCGCGGCTTTCGGCGATGCATGTCCGGCTCAAGAGCGATCTGCCCGGCATCGCTATGCCGCCCTTGGGGAGACATAGCGCGGATCAGCGTGCGGTGGACCTGCTCGCGGAATACATCGGTGCGCTCGGGCCGGTCGTGGAAGCTGGCACCGGCGATGGGGAACTTGTGGCCGCGCGCGCCGTGCGATGTTCGATCGCCGCGCCACGCGAAATCACGGCAGGGGAATTCGAGGTCACGATCGTATTCGATGCCGCGGTCAGTGGCTTCGAGTCGGCAGACCTTGAAGTTTCGGGAGGCCAGGTGAAATCCCTACGGGGGAGAGGCTACTACTATGTCGCCATGGTTGCGGCGGAGCGGGAAGAGGTCGAGATATCACTGCCGCCTGACCGGGTGCAGGCACGCGATCACGGCAATCTTGCTTCCAGCCGGCTGCGCATTTCCACCTCGGGAAGTGGGCCCTCGGTCGGGACCGAGGTTAGCATGGCCGGTAGCCAGGGGACGCCAGGAGAGAGAATGCCGAAGGCGGTTTTCAAATAGCACTTCAGTCCGGCACCTCCGCCCCGTTATCGATCCAGATCTTCATCTGCTTCGTGAACTCCTCGTGGCTGAGCGGTGGCAAGGTGCGGCCATGGCCGGGGTTCCAACCCCAGAGGACCAACTTGTCCTCCGCGACGTGGTGGAAGATCTGCTCAAGGGTCTTGCCGCCGTTTTGCTTGGGATCCTTCATCTGGGCCGCCAGTTCCTTGGGTGACTTGCCCTCGAATACCAAGGGCATTTCCGGCTTGGGAAGATGCCAGACCTCGTTGCCGGGCGGCATGTTCTCGCCGGGGAGGTTGTGGTCCTGATGGCAGTTCGTGCATTTCAGGGCGAAGACGCCTTTGCCCTCCGGGCCCGCCTTCACGTTCTGGATGTGCGGATGGCTGTCATCGCCCTGCAAGGGAGCATCGCCCGCGGGATGGCAGTTCATGCAGCGCGGGTGCATCAGCACCTTGTAGGCTTCCTTGAAAGCAGCCTTCGAGGCGGCGGCATCCTTCTTGCCTGCGGGCGCGTCCTGCCCTTGCAGGTGGAATGCGTAGCCCGCGATGCCCACGGCCGCCAGGGCGCTCAGAGTTTGGATCGTCTTCATGGCGTCATGCTTGTTTCAATTGATCCGCGCGGATGGGCAGCTCGCGCAGGCGTTTGCCGGTAGCGGCGAAGATGGCATTGGCGACCGCGGGAGCGAGCGGCGGGACCCCGCATTCGCCGGCACCGCCCATCTTGCCGGTGCTCGGCACGATGTGGGTTTCGATCAGCGGCGCTTCGTTCATCCGCAGCACCGGATAGTCGTGGAAGTTGCGCTGCTTCACCCGGCCATCGGCGAAGGTGATCTCCCCATGCAGCACCGCGCTGAGCGCGAAGATGATGCCGGATTCCATCTGGGCTTTCACGCCATCCGGATTCACGGCGAGACCGCAGTCGATCGCGCAGGTGACCTTGTGGACCTTGAGCTGGCCTTCCTTCGAAACGGACACCTCGGCGACCTCCGCGACATAGCTGCCGAAGCTCTCGTGCACGGCCACGCCGCGGAAATGGCCCTCCTCCGGCGGCTTGTCCCAGCCGGACTTTTCGACCGCCAGATTCAGAGCGGCGAGGTGGCGCGGATGGTCTTTCAAAAGCATACGGCGGTATTCCGCGGGATCTTGTTTCGCCGCATGAGCCAGTTCATCGATCAGACACTCCATCACGAAGCCGGTGTGGCTGTGGCCGACCGAGCGCCACCATAACACCGGCACGCCGGTCTTCGGCGAATGCAGATGAACGAGATGATCCGGCACCTCCTTCATGTAGGGTGAATCCGACACGCCCTCCACGGAGGTGGCATCGACACCGTCTTTCACCATCATGGCCTCCATCATCGTGCCCGCCATGATCGACTGGCCCACGATCGCATGCTTCCATGCTGACGGATGTCCGTCACTGCCTAGCGCCACTTTTGCCTGGTGTAAGAAAGAGGAGCGGTAATAGCCGCCGCGGATGTCGTCCTCGCGGCTCCAAACGACTTTCACCAGCTTGCCGCTGGCCTTGGCCACCTGCACCGCCTCCGAGATGAAGTCAGAGGTTGGCGTCGCCCTGCGCCCGAAGCCACCGCCGAGGAAAGTCGTGTGGATCTCCACTTGCTCCGGCTTGAGACCGGTGATCTGCGCCGCGACTCCTTGGTCGACCGTTTGAAGCTGGGTGCCGCTCCAGATTTCGCACTTGTCCTCGCTGAGTTTGACGGTGCAATTCAGCGGCTCCATCGGCGCGTGGGCGAGGTAGGGGACGAAGTACTCCGCTTCTAGTATTGTTCCTTTTCCCAACGCTGCATCGGCATCGCCCGCCTTCGCGGCGGGCATTCCGGGAGTGGCGGCCAGCTTGTGGAATTCCCCGCGCAGCTTCACGCTGTCGAGTCCGGCCGTGGGCCCTTCTTCCCAATCGACCTTCAAGACCTCACGCCCCTGCTTCGCCGCCCAGTAATGATCTGCCAGCACCGCGATCCCGCTCGGCACCTGCACCACCTGGCGTACGCCCGGGACCGCTAGCGCGGCCTTCGCGTCGTAGGATTTCACCTTGCCGCCGAAGCCTGGCGAGCGGGCCACGACGGCGGTCAGCATGCCGGGGAAATGCACGTCCATGCCGAACTGCGCCGTGCCGTTCACCTTCTCCGGGCTATCGAGGCGCTTGGTCGTCTTGCCGATGATCCTCCAGTCCTTCGGATCTTTGAGCGTCACCTTCTCCGGGGCGGGGAACTTGGCCGCGGCCTCTGCCAACTCGCCGTAACCCGCCTTCTTCCCGACCGAGATCACGAAGCCCTTTTCGGTTCGGCAGTCCTCCGGCTTCACGCCGAACTTCGCCGCCGCCGCTTGCACCAGAAGCGCGCGCGCCATCGCTCCGACCTGGCGATAGCGGTCGAATTCCGAATGCGTGGAAGTCGAGCCGCCGGTGATCTGGAAGCCGAAGGCGGTGTGCCCATAGACCGGGGCAACCGGGCAATGCTGCGCCTTCACCTTCGACCAATCCGCATCCAGCTCCTCCGCAATCAGCATCGGCAGGGTGGTCCAGATCCCTTGTCCCATCTCGGAATGGGCCAGCAGCACCAGCACCGAACCATCGGCACCGATGCGCAGGAAGGCATTCGGCGGGGGAAGCTTGCCTGTCGGAGGCGTCTGCGCTGCCGCGCGTTTTGCCAGCGGCACTTGGAAGCCCACCACCAGCCCGCCGGTTAAAAGGCCGCTGGCCTTGAGGAAGCCGCGGCGTCCCAGTCGTTGGTTGCCGCTCACTTGGCACCTCCCTTCGACATTTCGGCGGCGCGGTGGATCGCGCAGCGGATCCGCTGGTAGGTGCCGCAGCGGCAGATGTTCCCGCTCATCGCCATGTCGATGTCCTCGTCGGTCGGCACCGGCTTCTCCCGCAGCAGGACTGCCGCGGACATGATCTGGCCGGACTGGCAATAGCCGCATTGCGGCACGTCCTCCTCGATCCACGCGACCTGCAGCGGGTGGCTGTTGCCCTCGGATAGACCTTCGATGGTCGTTACCTGCTTGCCTTCGGCCCGGGATACGGGCGTGACGCAGGAGCGCACCGCCTCGCCGTCGAGGTGGATCGTACAGGCTCCACATTGTGCCATCCCGCAACCGAACTTGGTGCCGGTGAGATGGAGAAGATCCCTGAGGACCCATAGCAGCGGCGTGGAGGGATCGGCCTCCACGTCATGCTTTTTGCGATTCACGGTGAGAGTGATCATGACGGCTGCGAGTTTGGGGAGCCCGACCGGGTACCCAACTCGCACGAAACACCCATCCCCCCGAAGCGTCCAGTTGGAATCAATCCTCCTGCTATGAAATGCTTTCCGCACGCCGGGCGAACCACGTGCGGATCAGCAATGTCTGGAGGATCGCCAGGGGCGGCTCGAAGCCACCCGTCGTGATGAGTGCTTCGACTTCAGCCGGTGCGGCGATGGCGACATGACCTTCATAGGCCACCCGCATTTGCGCGAGTTGCTCCGGCGGCATGTCCGTGGAGCCTAGCAAGCGCAGCCACATCTCGAAGATGTCCTGACCTTCCGCCGAGGAGCGATCGGCGGACAGGTCGGCGCTCACCAGAGGTCCGCCGGGCAGAAGCCTCGCCGCGATTCCGGTGAAGAAATCGCGCCGCGCGCAAGGATCGAGGATGAACTGCGAAACGAGGATCGAGGTGGCGGCGTGGAACTCCTCCATGAGCGGGAGCGTGTCCAGATAGCCCTCGTGGAAGGTGCAGCGGTCGACAATGCCTTCCTCGGCAGCGCGCCGTTTGCAGATCTCCAGCATTGCCTCCGCTGGCTCCACCGCGGTGAACCGCCAGCCGGGAAACTTGCGGGCCAGAAAGAGGATCTCACTGCCGGTGCCGGCTCCGACACAAAGTACCCGGGCTTGCGCGGGAAGTTCCGAGAATGCCGCGGCCGTGATCAGATGGATCGCGTCGCGCATGGGTGCCAGCTTGGCGAAGCGCTCGTCGTAGGTGGCGGCCTGAGCTTTGTCGAAGAAGGCGGGCAAGCGGGAAGATGACATGGGCGCAGGGAATGCCCGGGACGGAGTCCGGGCAAGCCCGGGTGAAGCCTGAAGGGATTGTGACGATTTTGTAGCATCGATCACCCGGAGACTTTGGAAACCCGGCAACCACGGGGAAGAGTGAAGGAAACTACCCGAAAGGGTGGCACCTATCGTCAGGAATTCCGTTGAATCCCGACAAGCGATTGATATAGCTGGACCAACATGCCCGCAAAACCCTCGCGCGGGCGCATCACCGGACTCACCTCCCTCGTCGCAGTATGCCTCCTCGCGGCCTCACCGCGAAATGCATCGGCTCAAGGAAGCGGCTTGGATGCGCCCCAGGCGGTCGGTGCCTATTTCAATAGCACCTTCCCGGCTATCGCCCCCGGCCAATCGACCGGCTGGTCGACGGTGAACGCGTTCCCGAATCTGACCTTCGTCGATCCGCTGTCGCTCGTGGAGATCCCGGGCACCAACCAACTTCTATTGGTCGGGAAGAACGGCCAGCTCTGGCGCTTCGCGAACAATCCCGCGACGACCCAGGCGCAGGTCACGAAGGTGCTGGAGTGGGTGGCGAATACCCAGTCCTCGGAGGACCAGGGCTTCTACTCGCTTTCCTTCCATCCCGAATTCGGTCAGGTCGGATCGTCGAACGCGAACTACGTCTACGTTTGCTACAATCACAAGCCGGCCCTCAGCGGCGCGGATTCGAACCATTCCTTCTGGCGGGTCTCGCGCTTCAACTGGCAGGGGCAGGCCGCCACCGGCACCATCGATCCGGCCAGCGAGTTCGTGCTGATGAACCAGTATGACCGCTGCCGCTGGCACAATGGCGGCGCGACGTTCTTCGACGACGACGGCTACCTCTACGTCGTCTGTGGTGACGGCGGGGACAGCACCGAAGGCGGCGGACTGGCGGGTGCCGATGGCGCGCTGAGCCGCACCCAGAAGCTCAATGGCGGCCTCTTCAGCGGTGTCTTCAAGATCGACGTGGACAGCAAGCCGGAGCGCTCGCATCCAATCCGCCGCCAGCCGACAAGCCCCACCAACAAGCCCGCCGGTTGGCCGGCGAGCTACACGCAGGGTTATGGCATCCCCAACGACAATCCTTGGCTCGATCCGGGCGGCTCGATCCTCGAGGAGTATCATTCGCTGGGTCTGCGCAGTCCGCACACCATGCACCTCGACCGCAGTAACGGCGACATCTGGATCGGCGATGTCGGCGAGGGCGCGCGCGAGGAAATGACCCGCGCGCCGAAGGGAAGCAATGCCCAGTGGGGCTTCATGGAGGGGTCGATCCCCGGCCCGGGGACTCCGCCGTCGCCCTTGATCGGAACCACCCAGATCCCCGCCTACGACTACTCGCGCAGCGTGGGCTCCTGCATCATCGGCGGGATGCGCTATCGCGGCGCAAAATGGAATAGCGAGCTCGGTGGCAAGCTCCTCTTCGGTGATCACGCCCGCGGCCGGATCTATACCGCGGAAATTCCGGCGAATGGCGGCGCACCGGTGGCTCAGATGATTGTCGAAGGCTTGGCCTTCGGCCCCAAGGTAGGGTTGGGCAACTTCTGCGAGGATTCCAGCGGCGAGGTTTTTCTCATGATGGTGAACGGCACCGACCTGCCCGGCGGCACGATCCGCAAGCTGGTATCGCAGGGAGCCTCCACCGAGCCGCCGCAGCTGCTCTCGCAGACCGGCGTCTTCAGCGATCTCGCTACCCTGGCCACCGCGCCCGGCGTCATCCCTTACAGCGTGGCAAATCCGCTGTGGTCGGACGCCGCAGCCAAGCAGCGCTGGATCATCCTGCCGAACGACGGCATCCACGATACCGCTGCGGAAAAGATCTCGTACAGTGAGGAGGGCAACTGGGTCTTCCCGGAGGGAACCGTCTTCGTGAAGCATTTCGAACTGCCGGTAGACGAGAACAATCCCTCGCTCGTGCACCGCCTCGAAACCCGCTTCATCGTCTGCACCGAGGCCGGCGGCAAATACGGCTTCACCTATAAGTGGAACGCCGCGGGAACCGATGCCGAACTGCTCAATTCCGGTGCTTCCGATGACATCGAGGTGACACTGCAGGACGGCAGCACGGAGACCCGCCACTGGGACTTTCCCTCGCGCGGCGATTGCCTGCTTTGCCACAACAATGCCACCGGCCAGGCCCTCGGCGTGCGCACCGCCTCGCTCAACAAGCCCTTCAGCTATCCCTCCACCGGTCGCACCGCGAACCAGCTCACGACCTTCAACGCGCTCGGCATGCTCGACTCGAGCCTGACCGCCGCGCAGATCGCGAATTTCATCGAATCCCGTCCGCTCGATGACGAGACCGCACCGCTGGAACACCGCGTGCGTTCTTACTTCGATTCGAATTGCTCGCACTGTCACCGGCCCGGTGGTGCGGTCGATTTCTTCGATGCCCGGCTCGGCACCCCGCTGCACCGGCAAGGCCTGATCAATGGCCTGATCCAAGGCACCTTCGACCTCGGTCCGGACGGCCGCTACATCAAGCCCGGCGTGCCGAATCTTTCCGCGCTGCATGTCCGCCTGTCGAATGTCGGCAACGGGGCCGCGATGCCGCCGCTGGCGAAGAACCTGGTCGATCAGAATGCCACCGCGAAGCTGCAGCAGTATGTGAGCGGCTTGACCGACGCGGAGTTCGTCACGGGGCCATCGCCGCAGGCGCGTTACGTGCGGCTGACAGCGACCTCGGAAGTCGGGGGCGGCCCGTGGACCAGTGTCGGCGAGTTCTCAATCCTCGACGGCAACGGAGCCCCGATCCCGATCTCCGAACTCTCGGTCTTCGACTTCGATAGCCAGGAGCTTCAGGACGAAGTGGCTCCCGCCTCGCGCGCGATCGACGGCAACAACGCGACACGGTGGCACACCACTTACGGCGGTGGTGGGATCGACCCGCTGCCCCACCACCTGACGATCGACATCGGCTCGCTGCGTGGTGTCGGCGGCTTCGTGTATGTTCCGCGCCAAGACCAGCAGAACGGCCGGATCGCGAATTATCAGGTCCACTACAGTAACAACGGCGCGAACTGGACGCTGATGACCTCCGGGACCTGGCCGAATGGCACCGCCAGCCAGCGCTACGACGAACTGGTAGGCCCGCGCAAGACCCGCTGCCAGATTGCAGGTCCCGTGGCACCGGTTGCCGGGCCCTTCGAGGTTACCGTGGTCTTCGACATGGACGTCACCGATTTCACGGCCGGCGACCTGCAGGTCAGCGGCGGTTCGGTGAGCTCCTTGAGAGGGAAGGGTTACTACTACGTCGCCACGATTTCGCCGGGTTCTTCGGACGTGGCAGTGAGCGTGCCCGCCGAGGCCGTGAACTCCTCGGGCCTCGGGAGCCGCGCTTCCTCCCAGCTCGCGATCGGCTTCATCGATACCGCTCCGCCGATGCCCGTCTTCACGACTGTGCCCGCGCAGGTCTCGGGAGCCTTCCAGATCGGGCTCAGCTTCGGGGAACCGGTCACCGGGCTCGCACTCGCCGATTTCACGGTCACCAATGCGACCTTGGACTCGATCATGCCCGACGGGGCCAACTACCTGCTCAATCTGACCCCGCTCGCCGAGGGCAGCATAGGGATCGAGATTCTGCCCGCTGCCGTGACGGATACCGCGGGCATTCCCATGGGAGCCGGTGCATCCGTCTCGGTCATCTTCCTGCCGCCGGTCCTCGCCCGCAATGCCGCGGAGTATTCCTACATCGGCGGTGGCATGGTGCTGGTCACGGATGCAGCAGCCCCGCATGGCCAGTTTGTATGGCTGCCGGATGCTACCTATCCGGGCAACTTCAATCTGCCGGTGAAGACGCAGCATCGCGTGGAATACTCCTTCGTGCTGCCGCAGGCCGGCCAATGGATGCTGCGTGGAATGGTCCGGGCCGCGGATACCTCCAGCGATTCCTTCTGGGTGGAGCTTGATGGCAACCAGGCGACCGGCACCATCCAGCTCTGGGACATCACCCCGGTGGGCACTCCCTTTGGCTGGGACTACATGAACAACCGCAACGTCGCGGATCCGGTGGTCCTCAATCTCAGCGCCGGCAATCACACGGTCACCGTCTTCGGCCGCGACGACGGCACCCGCCTCGATCGCCTGGAGTTCGAGAGCATCCGGCCGCTCGCCACCCTCAGCACCCCGGCGGGAGTCGTGAGTGGCAATTTCAGCGCTACGCTGGTCTTCTCTGAAAGCGTCACCGCACTTGCCGCGGGCGATTTCGCCATCAGCGGCGGACAGATCCTCTCGATCTCGGGCTCCGGGGCCTCCTACACCCTGATCGTTAAACCGACGGCTGCCACCGTCGGATTCTCGCTTGCGGAGAATGCGGTGACCGACAGCGGCGGAGCCGCGAACTTCGCCTCGAATCCGCTCACGGTCACCTACCGGACGCCCTACGAGGAATGGGCCTTCGTGAACGGCGTGGATGGCTCGGGCGACTCCCAACTCTCCGACGAGGACGGCGATGGCATCGCCAAGCTGCTGGAGTTCGCCTTCAACCTCAATCCGGCCTCTGCCGACCTGGCGGAATTCGATCCTGCGATCATCCCGGGTTCGGGTCTGCCGCGGATGGTTGTCACGCCCGGCGATCCCTCGGGCCAGCTGCTTTCGCTGCAATTCCTCCGCCGGAAGAACGCGAACCTGACCTACACCGCGCAATTCGGCAGCAGTCTGGAAGACTTCAGCGGCGCGGGCGGGAGCCCCGTGGTGGAAGAGATCAATAGCACGTGGGAACGCGTCACCATTGCCGATCCCGCGGGGGGGCTTTCTGGACAGCGTTTCGGACGCGTACTGGTGATCATGTCCCCGCCTTGACCGCATGCCCGGTCGGGGACATGGTGCGGCGCGCCATGTCCTCCAAGAAATCGGTCCTTTTCATCTGCACGGGAAACACCTGTCGCAGCCCGATGGCTGAGGGCCTTTTCCGCAGGGCCGTGGAGGCCCGCGATGACTTCGAAGTCCATTCCGCCGGTATTGCAGGCTACCCGGGTGACGAGCCGAATCCTGAGACGGCCAAACTGCTCGGTAGCCGCGGCATCAGCTTGGACGGCTTCCGCAGCCAGCCGGTTTCGCAGGAGTTGCTGGAACAGGCCACCCACGTTTTCGCGATGACCTCCGGCCACCTTGAGGCATTGGAAAATCTGTTTCCCGACTATTCGGACAAATTCTACCTGACCTGCGAATTCGTCGATCTCCCCGGCCGCGGGGTGGGGGCGGACGTGCCGGACCCGATCGGGATGGGGCGGAAGGCCTACGAGGAGACGGCGAAGACGCTCGACCAGGCGATTCCGACCCTGGTCGCGTTTATCGATCAGACCTGGCAGGGATAAGTTCCAAGTAAGAAGGTCCAAGTGCCAAGAAAGGCGGCCCGGCGGCTCCGCCTTTGTCCTTTTAGCCTCCATTGGAACTTGGAACTTTTCACTTGGCACTTCAACCCTCCGGCACTTTTCACTTGGCACTTCGGACCTCCGCCCCCATTTCCGTGCCGCCCAAGCGATTGCTATTATGAGCCAGAAATCCCTGCGCATTGCCCTCGGCGCCGATCACGGCGGAGTTGACCTCAAGGACCAACTCGTCGCCCATTTGAAGGCGGCCGGACACGAGGTCACGGACTTCGGCACCCATGGCCACGATTCCGTGGATTATCCGGACTTTGCCAACCTCGTGGCCCGGGCGGTTGCGGATGGCACCCAGGACTACGGCGTCCTCTGCTGCACCTCCGGCGTCGGCGTTTCGATCGCCGCGAACCGCCACCACCACGTCCGCGCCGCGAATGTCCGGACCGCCGAGGAAGCTCTGATTTCCCGTACGCACAACGACGCCAACGTCCTCTGCCTCGGTGCGAAGACCGTCGATTTCGGCACCGCGGTGGCGATGCTCGAGTCCTTCCTCTTTGTCGCCTTCGAAGGCGGTCGCCATGAAGCGCGGGTCTGCAAGTCTTCCGGCTCACGCATCGCCGAAATCGATCCCGATCTCTACGCCGCGATCACCGCGGAGGAGCGCCGCCAGCGCAACAACATCGAGCTGATCGCCTCGGAGAATTTCGCTTCGCCCGCCGTCATGGAGGCACAGGGCTCCGTCCTTACCAACAAGTATGCCGAGGGCTATCCCGGCAAGCGCTGGTACGGCGGCTGCGAGAATGTCGATGTCGTCGAGCAACTCGCCATCGACCGTGCCAAGCAAATCTTCGGAGCTGAGCACGCCAACGTGCAGGCGCACTCCGGTTCGCAGGCCAACACGGCGGTCTATTTCTCCGTGCTCAAGCCGGGTGACCGGATACTGACGATGGATCTCTCCCACGGCGGCCACCTTACGCACGGCCACAAGGCGAACTTCTCCGGCAAATTCTACGACGTGGTGCACTACGGCGTCAGCAAGGACGACGAGCGGATCGACTACGATCACCTCGCCCAACTCGCCCGCGACTCGAAGCCCTCGCTGATCACCTGCGGGGCCAGCGCTTACTCCCGCGTGATCGACTTCCCGCGGATGGCGGAGATCGCCCGCGAGGTCGGTGCTTACCTCTTCGTCGATATGGCGCACATCGCCGGTCTCGTGGCCGCCGGGGTGCACCCGAGCCCGGTTCCCCATGCCGATTTCGTGACCTCCACCACCCACAAGTCCCTGCGCGGCCCGCGCGGCGGCATCATCTTGTGCAAGGAAGAGTTCGCGAAGAAGATCGATGCCCAGGTATTCCCGGGGATCCAAGGCGGCCCGCTGATGCATGTCATCGCGGCCAAGGCGGTTTGCTTCGGAGAGGCGCTGAAGCCGGAGTTCAAGGCTTACCAGCAGCAGATCGTGAAGAATTCGCAGGCTCTCGCCGCGCGCCTGACCCATCACGGCTTCCGCATCGTTTCCGGCGGCACGGACAACCACGTGATGATGGTCGATCTCCGGCCCAAGGGCCTCAACGGTTCCGAAGCCTCCGTCGCGCTTGATGAAGCCGGCATCACGGTGAACAAGAACACGATTCCCTTCGACACCGGCACCCCGATGAAGCCCAGCGGCATCCGCATCGGCACACCGGCTGTGACGACCCGCGGCATGAAGGAGAAAGACGTCGAGCAAGTCGCCGACTTCATCGCCGACGCCCTCGCCGTGACCGGCGATGATGCGAAGCTCCACGCGATCCGCGACAAGGTTTTCGCCTTCAACCGGGCGTTCCCGATGCCGATCTAGGGGTTGCCATCCACCACCCGGTCCAGGAACGCCTTCACCTCACGGTCGTATTTCTTGGGATCGCCGGCCTTGAGGCCGAAGTGCGTGCCCTTCGCGATCGGCACGAAGCGGTAGTCCGCGTCCTTCGCGTGACTGGCGATCCGCCGGCCTTGCGAAATCGGGATGATCTCGTCATCCTCGCCATGCATGTGCAGCACCGGCACCTTGATCCGCTCCATCGACTTCTCCGGCGAGACTTCGCCGGGATCGAAGGAGGCAAGCTTGCCAGCCTCGTTGATCATGTAAGGCCCGAGATTGCTCACCGGCAGCGAGGTGTGATTCATGACCTGCTGCCGCGCGATGTCCCGCAGGTCCGCGAAGGTGCTCTCGATAATCGCGAAGTCGAACTGGTCGTCGACGCCCATCGATTGGAGCGCCACCGCGCCCCCGTAGGAGGTGCCCCATAGTCCCACCTTGATCCCGGGAAATTCGTTCTCCATCACCCGGCGCAGCAGCGAGAGGTCGTTCTTTTCGACAAAGCCGTAGGTGGCGAAAGGGCCGCCGCTATCACCGTGGGCGCGCAGGTCCGGGGCCATCGCCACGATCCCGCGCCGCGCCAGGTAGCGCAGGGTCTCCACCTGGCTGGCCTTCGAGTCGGAGATCCCGTGAAGCACCAGCACCGCCGCCTTCGGGGCACCCTCGGGGCGGGCTTCCCAAGTGTGGATCTCGACCTGGTCCGGCAGTACGAAGGTCCGCGCGGTCATGCCTTCCGGCAGCGGCGCGCCGACGCCCTTGCGGGTCGGGTGCACGATCGCCTCGGAAATCAGTTTGGTCGTCAGGCTGCAGGAGCCGAGCCCGAGGAGCAAAGCCGCGGCCCCCGTGATCTTCACCCAGCGTCGCATCCGGCGGCGCGGTTTTTTCGGGGGCGTGTCGGTCGCAGTTGCCATCCCAAGGCAATACGCGATCCCGCGGGCCAATTCAATCGCTCGTCCGGTTACAATCCGCGGCGCGGATTCAAGCGGCTATGGAGCTTCCAAGGGCGGCAGGACTCCGCCGCTGCCATCGTCGAAGTACTTCGGCTCTTCCTCCACCTTCAGCGGGCGGAATTGGCCGTGGTAGCTGTCGACCTGAAAACGCAGTTCCATCATGTCGCGGTTGGTGTCCGCCACGCGGTCGCGCAGTTCCTGGTTCTGAGCCAGCATGTCCTCGAACAGTCGCAGCAGCTTGTCCTCGGTCCCGCCGCCGCCAGCCTGGCTGCGGCTGACCGTGGCCACCGGATGCGTGCGCGCCGCAGGGGCGGGCTGCTCCTTGCGGGCGGCCGCCAGCACGCTCTTCGCCTCGCGGGCCAGACCGTCGTCCGGCAGCGGCTGCATCGGCGGGGGCTTGGGAAGTGTGCCCGGCAGTGTGGCCGGGGCATGCATCCCGGGCGCTTGCCGCGGCATCAGCGACGCGAGCGTGACCATGTCGCGCACGGAGAGCCAATGGGCACCGGCGGCACCGGCCATCAGGGCGAGCGCGGTTCCGCAGGCGATCGGAACGGAACTGGTTTTCATCGCTGCGGCTTGCGGGTCGGTGGTTGAACGATCGTTGCGCGGGGTGCTTCCGTGGCAGGAAGCGAGCCCAGAAGCTGCTCCAGGCGGTCGATCGCCTCGCTCATGTGGAGCGCGTCCTTGTCGAGTTGCTCGATGGAGGTGGAAAGTACGGCGGTCATCGTGCCGGTCTGGGCGTAGCGCTTTTCCGCTTCGTAGCCGGGTTCCTTCACCGCGATCACGTTCGCGCCGTCTGCGTCCGGCACCAGCAGGTGCGGGCGGATGGAAAGCTGGATCCGCGTGCCGTTCGAAAGAGGCACTTCGCGGGTGAATGCCGGGACTTCCTTGGGATGTTCCAAGCGCCAACCCGCGGGCGGATGCGACAGCGGCTTGGCAGGGAAGGGGGCCAGGAGCTTCACGGCCTTGGCATCCACCGCCCCTCCGGCGGCGCTGCCGGGCTCGACGTTCACTGTCACGCCTTCCGGAGCGGGAGCGGCCTCTTCCTCCGGGGCTTCCGGCGGAGTGCCGGTTACCAGCACCGGCTCTTCCGAATCGGGGGGCACCATCGGCGGCGAGGTGGAGCGGATGTCCACGGTCACCGAGGGTTCCTCCAGTCCATCCTCCAGTGCGGACAAGAGCGGATCGCGCTCCGAGTCCTTCGGCGCGATGTCCTGGGCGTAAGCGGCAGCGGCGAACACCGCGCAGGCGAATAGCGGGGCTTTCATCGGTTCTGGATTTCGATGGCTTCGGAGCTATCCAGCCCGGGGGCCGGAGTGACTTGGGTGCCGCGGGTCAGCGTCGGGCTGTCCGCGCGCAAGACTTCGGCGGGGATGGACTCGCCCATCAGGCCGTTCCATTGCTCCATGAGCATGCGACCTTCCTCGCGCAGCGCGCGGGACTTTTCCTGATAGTCGCCGATCCGCACCATGAGTTCGCGGGCGTGCGCAATTTCCTCCGGCGTCCAGCGCAGCGTGCGGCTGCTGTAGAGGACCGGTACTTCAAGCGTGACCTTGCCCAGATCCTCGCCGGCCGGGCCGCGGGCATTCAGGACGTGCTGGACGCGCAGGTTGGTCTCCTCGTAAGTCGCGGCGGAACCGCTTGCCGCGGAGCCGAGACGCCGTGGATCGGCGGTCTGCGGCTTGGAGTTCCGGTCGCCCGGCAGGGTGTTGGTGCTTGGCAGCAGGGATTCCGGCGCTTTGGCGGGCGCAGGTCCGGGCGGCGGCGGCGGGCTCGGCTCGTAGGAGGTGTTCTCGGCGATGGCCGGCGAAACTCCGGCTGCGATCACCGGCTTGCTCAGGTAGAGCGCGAAGAAGCCGGCCGATAGCAGCGTGCTCGTCACCAGCAGCCAAGGGTAGGCGCGTTGGGTGGTGGCGGCAGGCGAGCGGCGGTTCGGCGAGGAGGAAGGGCTGCCGTTCAGCGGTCCCAACTCCAAGGTCTGCGGCGTGGATGCCATCGGTGCCGGTTTCACGGCGACCGGGGCGATCTGGGTCGATGTGGGCAGTGGGCGCATGAGATCAAGGCGGGTCGGATTCCGTCCGCACATCGGCGGCGGTTGGTGGCTCCGCTTCGGCGGGGGCGGGCGGCACGAGTTTCGCGTGGGTGACCACGGTCTGGTCGGAGACGCCGGGAAATACCGTCAGCGTCAGCATGTCGCGGGTCAGCCGCAGGTGCTTGTGGACGCCGCTGGTGTCGCTGGTGGCTTGGACCCCGGGGACCACTTCCAGCGGGCCGCCGTTGGTCGCTTGCCGGCCGATGCCGTCCGAGCGGTAGATTTTGAAAGTCGACCAATTGTCGGTCTCGCCGGTGGTTCCGGTGGCGACCCGCACTGTCACACCGTCGGTCTCGACCTTCAGGGGCAGCGGCTTGATCGGGACCTCCACCACCCGGCCGGAGCCGGTGATCTTCATCTGGCGGAGGATGAGATACTCGCCCATCGCCGTGAATTCCCCCGCCGCGGCGCTCCCGGAGAATCCGAGGGCGGCGGTGAGCAGGACGACGATGGTGATGCGGATTTGCTTCATTCTCCGACGTCCCAGAGGGAGTCAGTGGATTTGCCGGAGGGATCGTAGGCGGGTCCGGCGATACCGCCGGTGGTGAACGTCAGGACAGGGGGGAAACGTTGACCTGCACGGTAAGCACGGCGTTGTTCAGCGCTTTTGCGGTAGGCATGGCGGCCGCACCGTTGGGAAGATAGGGAACTATCATCGCCGGGGTGAGCGCGCTCACAGCCGTGGTCGGATGATCTGCCAGATAGGTCCGCTGTGCGGTGTAAACCGTGCGCAAGGCCTCCGAACCCGCCCGTCCCAGCTTCCAATTGGTGATCGTGTTCGTCAGCCCGAAGCCGAAGCTCAGCAGGGCGATGAGGATGAAGAGCACCAGCGACATCTCGATGAGCGTGAATCCCCCGCGTGAGGATTCGGCATGTGATGCGGATTTCATGGGACAGGCAAAGGTGTAAGGTTCTTAAGGTTTATTGAAAAGACGGAAATCCAAATGATTGCGTCTCTTTCCGGATCATTTCGTAAAGAGTTTCAAGGCCTCGCCAGCGTTCGTGCGCAGTTCTTCGTTGGCCCAAGCCATCTTGCCCAGGAACAGCACGCCGACCACGATGGCGGCGGTCACCGCCGCCCAGATCAGCCACCAGGTCACGGACTTGCCCTGCGGCGCGATCAGCGGCACGTACCACGCCTCGCGGTCCACCACCCGGGTGGTGAACATCTGATTGCCATCACGCAGTTCCCCGATCAGGGCGAGCACGGCCTTGTCACTGCGCAGGATGAAGCGGTGCTTGAACTTGCGTCCGGGGGACTCGGGGAGTTCCTCGGCGATGGCTCCTGCCGGGATCGAAGCCGGCAGGCGCAGGGTGTAAATGTGCGTCTCGTAGACGAAGCGCTCGCGGAGATAGCGGTCAAGTCGTGTGAGTTGCATGGTATGGGCTGGTTGGTTGGGGCTTTAGATGCCGCTGTTCATCATCTTCGGACCCATCAGGAAGATCGGCAGGAAGGTTCCCACGAATACGGCACCGATCAGGAATACCGCCGCAATCAGCACGATGAAGCCGATGGTCGCGGTGAAGACCGCCATGTAGTTCTCGGAATCCTCCTCATACATCTGGGAGAGCATATCGAGCTGGCTATCGAGCGAGGCGGACTTTTCACCGATGGAGAGCATGTGTACCACCTGCGAGTCCACCGAGGTGTATTTCGCGAAGGCGGTGGAAAGCGGCACGCCGGAGTTTTCGTACTTGTCAGCGGCCTCCCGCAGTTCCGCGTAGAAGGGGGTGCCCTTGACGCTGTTCGCGGAGACCCGGATCGATTTGGCGAGGTTGATGCCGTTGGAGTGGAGCAGCTTGATCGTCGACAGGAAGGTCATCTGGCGCAGGCTCAGGATGAGCAGCCGCAGCAGGCGCCACTTCGACATCGCCAGGCCCAGGATCATGTTGCGGACCTTGTCCGAACGCCAGATCGTCACCGCGATGCCGATGATGACCAGCACTACGACCTTCCACCAGGACTGGGTCATGTGGGAGACCCCGAAGGAGATGGCGGTCATGCCATCCGGCTTCGCGCCCACGCCCGAAAGCATCTCTTCCACCTGTGGCACGATCTTGACCTGGGAGACGATGAAGGCCCCCAACAGGACCGAGATGATGACGACCGGCATCACGACCGCCTTTTTGATCGCCTTGCTGAAGTGCAGTTCGCTGATGAAGCGGGCGGCCAGCGATTTGAAGGCCTCGTTGAGCTGGCCGGCATCGCTACCCGCTTGGATCAGGCCGATCACCATGTCGCTGAAGCGGCCGGTGCGGCGGAAGGCTTCGTGGACGCTCACGCCGGAGTTGATCTCTTCCCGGATCTTCAAGAGCGTGTCCGCCATCACCTTGTCGTTCAGGCCCTGCCCGTAGTACTTGAGCGCGTCGGCGGTGTTGATCTGCGCGCGCAGCATCGAGGATAGGCCGCGGAACAAGCCGATCAGCGTTTTCTTGCTGAATTCCTTGGTTTGCCCTGCCTTCAGGAAGCTGAAGGAAGCTTGCGCGGGTTTTCCAGCCGGCTGTTGTTTGGCCACGTTGGCGGCGATGGAGGCACTACTCATCGGTGTATGTCATGTCGATGACCTTGGAAACGGCCTCGATGTCCGTCTTGCCTTCGCGCAGCAGGCGGAGGCCGCTGCGGCGGAGGTTCGGAAGTTTGCCTTCTTGCTGGATTTTTATTTCCAGGTCGTAGGGGGAGATTTCTCCCTTCGAGAGCATGTCCGAGGTCTTCGGGGTGATGGGGATGATTTCGAGAATGGCAGTACGACCGCTGTAGCCGGAATTGCGGCATTCGGTGCAACCGCCTTGCTTGGCCTGGAAGACCGGGATGTCCGCCCAGCTTTCGTCCAGGTTGAAGGTCCGGCGGTCGAGTTCGGAGATGCCGTGCTTGGCCTCCTTGCAGTAAGGGCAGAGGATCTTGACCAGACGCTGGGCGCAGGCGGCCTTGAGCGTCTGGGCGATCTTCCAGCGTTCGATCCCGAGCTGTTCGAAGCGCTCGATGATCTGGGAGGCGCGCGGGGTGTGAATCGTGGTCAGAACCTTGTGGCCCGTCACCGCCGCTTCGATCGCCAGCTCCGCGGATTCGATGTCCCGAACCTCACCCATCAGGATGATGTCCGGGTCAGACCGCATGAAGGAGGCGATCATCGGCTTGAATTCCTTCGGGCTCTTCAAGTCGCAATGGGTGATCCCGGGAACTTCGTCTTCCACCGGGTTTTCCAGCGTCAGGATGTTCACGTCCGGCCGGTTCAGCTCGCGGAGAATGGCGTTCAGCGTGGTCGATTTACCCGATCCGGTGGGGCCGGACATGACGATGATCCCGGCCGGGACTTTCATGACCTTGCTCAGTTCGAAGAGGGTCTCCTCGTCGAAGGCCAGGGTGCCCTTGCCCAGCGTCACGTTGATGTTGCTCTTGTCGAGCAGACGCATCGTCACGTGGTAGCCGCGGTAGGTGCGGTGGCGCTCGTAGCGGATGTCGATCGGGCGATGGAAATAGGAAATCGTGAAACGACCGGAGATGCCCGGTGCGGTGGCGCGGATTTCCGTGGGCAGCTTCATCAGGTTCAGCAGGAAGGCATCCAGCCGGTCCTTGAGCTTCATCGGAATCTCCACCTTGTTGCCGATGTCGCCGTCGACCCGGTAAGCGTAGTAGAAGGATTCCTTCTCAACCTTGAAGTGAATATCCGAGGCACGGGTCTTGACCGCATCCGCCATCACCGTCGCGACGAGCTGGGCCATCGGCTCGGCATAGTCGGTGGTCACGTCGAAGTCGCGGATCGCATCGTCGTTGTCCTCGACGTCGATGGCTTCCAGTTCGGAGCGGCTCGGGCCGGAGTTGGTGGCGACGGATTCGATCGCGCGGGCGATTTCGGAGGCGAGGGTGACGATCTTGACGATCTCCAGGTCCGGGAAGCGCGGGGCGAGATATTCGTCCGGCAGGGGACTCCAGGGATTGGCCACCGCCACCACCAGCTTGTCGCCGGTCACGCACAGCGGGCTGAAGAGCCCGCGGGTGAGGACCGTGGGATCGCAGTAGGTATGCAGGGAACCATCGCAGAATTCCGCGACCCTGGGGAAGAAGGACAAGCCGTTGATCTTCGCGACCGCGCCCATGAAGCAGTAGCGGGTCACGCGGTTGGCCACCTGATCGTGGGACAGTTCCGCGAATTGGGGATCGTGCATCGCCAGCGCGCGCATGATTTGCCCGCTGATCAGCTCGTTGAAAGACATGCTATCGAAATCGATCACAATCCGAAGTGTTTGCGTGAAAGGAATGACCAGCTCTCGTAATCCATGCGGACCGAGGTGACGAAGGGCTTGATGCCGAAGCGGCGGTCCACGGTGGCCAGGATCTCATCCGCCATGATGCGCGCGGCCACCGGATTGAGGGCCCCGGTGCCGATCGCATCGGTGTCCTCCGCGTAGATGACCGGTGCGAGCAGGGCCCGTGCGGTCTTGTGAATGTGGTCGAAGGATTCGTAGAAGGCGGAGGGCGCGATCAGCTTGCCGGCGAAGGGAATCAAGGGCGGGGAGGGGTGAATCACGGCGGACACCGCGTGAGTGATGCGTGCCACCTCCACGCCCACGTGCTCTTCCTCGGCACCTTGGACGCGGGCCAGGATCTCCAGCACATCCTGTGGCTCGTCCTTGGCCACCGAGCGCTCGAAGAGCACCCGCACGCGGGCGATTTCGGTTTCGGTGGCGATACCGGTGGCCTGGATCGCCTGGATCGTCTGGTCGAGACAGATCCTCACGAGGTCGCCGATATCGCCGGGCTTGCGCACCGGGTGATCGTGCATGGCTTGGGCGGGGGATGACATGGCTTGCTAAGGGGGAAAAGGGCGAAGGGCGGAGACGGGGATCGTCTCCGCCCGGGAATCCTTTACTTCCGGCCGACTTTGCTGAAGCGGCTTCTGGAAGTGGCGGCCGGGGCCGGGGCAGGCTTCGGCGCCATCTCGGCGGACGTCGGGTAGTAGGGCGCTTCCTGCGGCCGCATTTCGCGGATGCCGCGCTTCAGGTTCGGCTCGTGGGCCGGACCGGGGTTGCACTCCGGATCGATCCAGTCGTGATCTTGGGTCAGCGTCGCGTTTTTATGGACGCGGCTCGATTGGCGCGAGGTAGCGGAAGTGCTCGCAGGATCGTAGGAGGTCGGCGTGACGATGAAGACCAGGCTGGAATTCTCCTTGGTGGTGTCCTTGCTCTTGAAGAAGAAGTTGATCACCGGGATGTCGCCTAGGATCGGGACCTTGGTGCGGTCCTTGCCTTGGATCTCACCGTAGAAACCGCCGACGACCAGCGAGTGGCCGTCCGGCACGCGGGACAGGGATTCGATCATCGACTCCGTCACGCGGGGATAGGAGTTGCCGGATTGGCCGATGATTTGGTCCACGATCTGTGCCGAGCGCGGGCGCAGGCGCATGCGCACCGTGCCGTCCGGCAGCAGGGTCGGTGTGACGACCAGCGAGATGCCGATTTCACGGTGCTTCTCCGGATCGTCGGAGATCGTCTTGTCCTGGGCGTCGATCTTGTAGCGGACTTCTTCGGTGACGTTGCTCACCCCTTCCGCTTGGTTGACGGTGGCGGTGATGATCGGCACGCGGTCGATGATCGAGATCGAGCCCTGCTCGTTGTCCTCGGTGATCAGCGTCGGGTTCGAGATCTGGCTCGCGAAGTTTCCTTCTGCCAAGGCGCGCAGCACGCCGCGCAATTGCACCGGACTTAGCACCAGGTTCTCGCGAATTCCCACCAGTTCGCCGATGCCGCTGCTGTTCGGAATCGTGGGGTTGGCTTCCGGATCCCAGAACGAGTTGATACCGAACATCGAATTCAGGCTCCGGGTGACCTCGAGCGTGGTGCCGGTCTTACCGAGCGAGGCGGACCAGTTGACCCCCTTGCGCTCGGCTGCCGTGCTGTTCACGCGCAGGATCTTGGTCTCCACCACGATCTGGCCCTTCGCCTTGTCGATGCTCTCCAACAGACGCTTGGCCTGCTCGATGCGGTGCGCGGTATCCACGATCACGATGGTGTTCGTCTTCGGCTCGAAGTTCACGATGCCGGTGCCGGGCGTCAGCACCGGCGTGATCAGCTTCGTGATCTGCTCCATGTCGGTCGGACGCAGGTAGCGGAGCTGATAGTTGAATTCCGCGCTGGGCAACTGGCCGAGCTGCGCCTGGCTCAGGGCATAGATGGTATTGCCCTTGGTGTAGAGCGTCAGGCCATACATGAAGGCCAGCTCTTCCATCTGGTTGAGCGGGTTGCCGTCATTGAGGTGCCCCGTGACCCGGAAGTCGGCGGTGGCCAGCTTGGCATTGTGGAAATACTGGCGGTGGGCCTGCTTGGCGAGGAACTGGAAGATATCGTTGATCGGCGCGTCCTTGATCATGTAGCCCTCCTCGGACTCTTGGATCTCCTGGCCGGTGGCGGCGTCCGGGGCGGCGGGCTCGGCACCCGGATTGGCCGGCGGTGCGACCGGTTCGACCGGATCGGCACCCGGTGGCGGCGGCGGCGGGCTGGAGGGAATGTTAGGGAGGTCCGAAGGCGGTGCCGGGGCCGGTGCGGGCGGCGGCAGATCGGGAACGGAGGGTTCACTCGCCTGCACCAGGTCGGGAGCGGCAGGAAGGCCGTCCACCTGGGCGGTGACGAAGGATGTGGGCAGGGCCAGCAGCGTGGCGACGGCGATTGCAGGCTTCATGGTGTGTGCAGGTATTGTGGGACAGCTGGTGCGGGGCGTGGGCCCCGTCATTGGGCGAGGAGGGGAGCAGGGGGCGCGATCTGGATTTCCAGCGGGGCATTGGCCCCGGTGGCTTGCATGCCGGGGGCGGTGATCCCGCCGGTGCCCTTGATCATCCCGGCAGGCATCATCTCCATCTTGCGAATGGCTTCTTCACCGGTCTCCGCATTGCGGAAGGTGATCGACTTGGAAGAAACCCTCGTGACCTGCGCCTTGACCCCCTTGCCGGTGGGCAGGCGGATGTTCAGGATGCTGCCCACGCGGAATTCGCGCGGACCTACCAGGAAGCGCTGCTTCGCAAGATCGATCGTGTTCACCTCGATCGCCGCGACCACGTCCGGGAAGGGAGTCTCGCGCACCTTCACGTAAGGGTTCTTGATCGGACCGGAGTTGAGGATCTTCGCAGGCTGCGCCACGAAGTTAGGATCCTGATAGCGGCCGAAGACGTCCGTCTGCCGCTTGTGGATCGCGAGGCGGGCGGAGTAGGTTTCGATGTAAGCGGCAAGCTCCGGGCCCGATCCGGCATAGCGCGAGGGGATATTCTTCAATTCCGCGGCGGGCGCGGCGGCGGGTGCGGGAGCCGTCGCTTGGTCTTTCTTCGCGGCAATTGCCGTCGCGGGAGCCAGTGCCGAAGGTGCCATGCCGGAGGTATCAAAACCTTCGGCAGTCTGGGCGCGGGCGGCGGGGAGCGAGAGGCAGGCCAACAGGGCAAGGGTGGGGATCGTCTTCATTTTTGCCATGCGGTGTAGGTTACCGAGAAGTTCATCGTTGAGGTGGACGAGGCGCTCGGGTCGATCTTCAGCTCTTGGAGCTGCAACTGCGGCATCAAGGTCTCGAGCTCGATGAAGGCCCGCTGCATCGAGCGGTAGGTCGCCCGGAAGGACAACTTCACCTGGGAGGAAGGTTGGGCGGATGCCGTCGCGAAGCCGGACGCGCCGTTGGGGTATTCCACCGCGGTTTGTTGGAATTCCTTGGGCGGCAGCCGGTCGCCGATTTCCTTCAGGGCGGAAGCGATCGCGTTCGCGGTCTCGCGGCCCATCTGGGTGTTCCAGTGCTCCACGTGCTCGCGCTTCTTGCTAATCTCCTTTTCGATCGATTGCGAGCCGATGCTGTTCGCTTCGGAGGCCTTATACATCGCCTGCTTCTCCTGGAACGAGGTCGTGGCCTTTCCTTTCAGGAAGATGCCGCCTCCCACGACGGCGGCGCATACCACGGCGGGCAATGCGAAGCCGAAGATGATGATGGATTGACGGTAAAACATGATGGATTCGGTTAGGGAGTGCCTGAAAGGGTCACGGGGCTTTCGATGCCTTCACGGCCATCGGGTCGGAGGATTCGAAGCGCTGGGTGATGGTGAGATCGAAGGAGAAGGGATAGGTCGTCTCGTCGAGATCGAGCATTTCCTCGGACGGTGCGGGCTTGAAGCCCGAGTTCTCCAGCGTGCGGACATTCACCACCACGCTGCGGCTGCCCACGTCGGTCCGGTAAGCTTGGTTGCCAGTGTTGCTCGCCACCTCGTTGAAGATCGCGGAAATCCCCTCGCGGGTGCTCATCAGCGCGAGGCGTTCCATCGTTTCCTCGCGTGCCAGGCCGGTGATCTTCCATTCCTTGACGAAGCCGGTCTTTGCTTGAGCGGGGGCGGATTGGGTCCGGATCGAGTGGGAGAAGGTCTTGGTCAGAACTCCGCTCTTCGGCGGGAACAGCGAGGACAGCAGTTCCATGGATGCCCAAGCCTTTGACCGGTCTTCGAGCAGGTTGTCCCAGTGTTCGATCCGCGTGCGTTCGCTCGTTACCATCGCCAGACGTTGCTTGCCGATTTGGGAATTCTCCGCGTTGAAGGCCCACTCCGGCTGGCGGACCATGGCGATCATCCCCATCATGACCCAGACCAGCGCCAGCGCCGCCACGGCCGCGAAGCCGACTCGGGCAAACTTGGCCAGGTGCAGGAGTTTCATCTCGCCGCGGCCCGGATACAGCTCCGCGGATTCGCGCGGGATTGGCAGCAGGTCCTGGCTGGCCCAGCCTTCCGAGCGGAAGACGGCGAAGGTGTGTGCTGCGGCCAGCGGCGTCTCCGCCGGTGTGGCCAGATGGGCGGCGACCAGCAATTCCGGGAAGTTCGTCCCCATGGCCGGTTCTGCGAAACGCGTGTTCTGCCAGTCCACCTCGTGGATGGAAGTTGCAGGAAAGACGACCTGTACGTCCGCCGCCAATTGAGGGTCCGCGCTGTCGCCGATGTGGAAGAGGAAGATTTCGGGGTCGGCGAGCTCGAGCGCCGCCGCCGTGGTGGAGGTCGCATGTCGCAGGTTCGTCGGCCGGCGTTGGCCGCGGTGCTGGAGCGTGCGCAGCAGGCGCAGGTCGCCGTACTCGTTGAAGAACGCCAGCAGCGTGAAGCGCGGATAGGGCAGGATCGCGATCAGCGGCCGGTTCACCGCATCCAACTTCAAGTCCGGTAGTGCCAGCAGGCACAGCAGGGGCGCGCTCACCGCACGGGTGACGATCGGGAAATTCTTCTCCTCGCCGTAGCGCCGGAGTTCATCGAGGAAAGCGGCCCAGCGGCGGCTCACGCACATGGTGGTGGCGATCGCTTCGCTGCCGGCGGCAGGATAGGGCACCAGGCGCCAGGAATTGTCCGCGGCCGTGACAGAGGAGTCGTCCAGAACGGCCTTCGGATCGTTTTCGATCTGGGTGCGCAGTTCCGTCAGCGCGCCCGGATTGTCGAGCTCGGGCTTGAGCTCGGAAGTCGCGAATTCATCCGCGAGATGAAGGATCAGGCCAATCGCCGGGGCACCCGCCTTTCTGGCAGCGGCCAGCACCTCCTCGGCAAAGGCCGGGATCAGGGTGGCGTCCAGCGCGCAGGCTTCGTCCAGCACGGGACCCGCCGTCCAAGCATGGGTCCGGCGGTCGAAAAGCCAGGAATCAGCCCGGTTTCCATCGACGCGCAAGTGGAGCTGGAGGTCCAGCTCGAGCGCGTTGAGATACCAAGCGGGATTAGCCGCACGGCTCGTGCCCCGCAGGATCGCGCCGGCCTGGCGGAAGCGCTGCAGTGGATTGAGCCCCGAGGGATGTTGGTAGGCGACCAAGGGATTGGGTGGGTAAGGGTGGGAACATCATCGGGGGGAGAAAAAGGTGGGGGAAAGGGGTCTCCCGCCCGCCCGGAGGCGGACGGGAGACAATGGCTGGTTCAGGCGGATCCGAGTGATCTGCCCGAAAGAGCGCTGCGATCACCAATCGGCGTAGGTATCCGAGGCCGGAGCGTAATCGGGGTTGCCGATGGCGTTGGTGATGTAGAGGTCACCGATAATCGGAATCAGGGGGTCGAATTCGTATGCGGGGGCGATGTCAGCCGACGGAGGCGTAGGCTTCTTGAGGTAACCTTGGTTGGCGGCGGTGCCGTCGCCGAAGATCGCGGTCTCCGCGATCGGAGTGCCTTCAAGCAGGCCCTGCATGTTCTGGTGTGCACGAACGGCCTGCTGGGCGTTGCGGATGTTCATGATGTTGGCAGCGCGGTCGGAACCCTTCTTCCAAGCGCGGGCGCCCACGAAGAGGATCGAGATAAGCGAAAGCAAGACGAGGATGACGACCGTCAATTCGAGGAGGGTCATGCCGCTTGCGCGCTTGGAGGTACGTGTCAGTTTCATGTTTGGTGTGTTGTCTATTTTTGGGTGTGTCTTTGTCTTTGTCGTTGTCGGGAGGGAGATCGCACGTGAGAGAATTACAGGATTTCAGTGTCGTCCCGGTTCATTCGTGCGTTCTCGAAAGTGTTTTCGGTGATGAGGCCTTGGCGCATGAGCCTGCGCAGGTTGGCGTCCCACTCGATATTTCCGGCCCTGCGAATTACGTCTTCCAGCGATCTGGCACCGCCGTCGTAATTCGAGATCGCGGAGGCGACCGCGTTGTCGTTGTTCTGCAGGAACTCGTAGGTCAGCACCCGCTTCTGCACCCCGTTCAGGAGGCCTTGCGAGTGGATGAAGATAAGGATTTCCGAAAGCCGGGAGAGGATCGAGGCGTGGTTCTCCTTGGGGTAAAGCTCAAGAATACGGCCGATGGTCTTGACAGCACCGGTGGTGTGTAGCGTGGAGAGTACCAAGTGGCCGGTTTGTGCCGCTTCCATGCATGTTTCCATGGCTTCGCGATCCCGGATTTCCCCCAGCAGGATCACGTGGGGCGCTTTCCGGAGGACGTCCTTGAGACCCTGGCGGTAGGAGTGGACATCGCGACCGACTTCCTGCTGCGTGACCACGCTGGGGCAGGGGATGCGGCGGCCCGGATACTCCGGATCCTCCATATCGTCCGGATACTGGTACTCGATGGGGTCTTCCACCGTCACGATGTGCTTGCCGTGGTTGCGGCGCAGCCAGTCGATCAGCGCGGCGAGAGTGGTCGATTTGCCGGAACCGGTTGGGCCGGTCACGAGGCAGAGGCCGGCGCGCTTCTGCACCGCTTGGCGCAGGATGGTGTTCGTATCGAGGTCGATGCCGAGGCTTTCCAGCTCCGGGATGTAGTCGTTCAAGATACGGCACGTGACGCCGAGGCCGGAGGAACTCAAGTGGGCCTGGATACGCAGGCGGCCGGAGCGCTCGCCGTTCTCGCCCATCGGGATGCCGTCGCAGGAGAAGTCCGACACCTTGCGCTCGGCGAAGTCGCGGATCGCCTTGTCGATCTTGTCTTCGACGCGCTCCTCGATGTTGTCTTCCTCGCCGAAGCCGTGGCTTGCGCTCTCGCGGTTGCTGATCAGGGCCTTCAGGATTTCATCCAGGTGCGCCGCACTCAGGACGCCCAGGAAGTCGATCTTCTCCACACCCTTGTTGGTGTGGATATAGACCGGGCGATCGGAGCGCATCTGGATATCCGAGACACGCAGTTCCTTGCAGGTCCGGAAGATGATTCCCAGCAGCGTCTGCCCGTCCATGCCTGGCGCGAAACGCGGCAACGAGACAGGAGTATTCCTGACGGGTAGCGGTGGCGGTTCGTGTACGGCGGTGAACATGCGGGGAGTGAGAAAAAGTGGGTGGTCGCTTTAGAACTGGGAGCTGATGTGGGAGCTCGTTCCGGCCAGGCGCTCGATCGTCTTGGCCGCGGCCTCTTGAACTTTGGTCGTGAAGCTCAGGCGGTCCTCCATTTCGAGGCGGCGGGCCTCTGAAATCCGTCCCATATCGCCGGATTCCTGCCAGCGGGCGGTCAGCACGCGGTGCTTGGAGAGCGTGTAGTCCAGCATCTCCATTTGCTGGCGCATTTGATCGAGCGTGAAATTCTCCTGATGCTGAAACATCAATTGCAGGGTGTTGGCCGTCGCGGAGGCGGCGGTGAGTGCGGGCCGCGGATCGCTGTCTTCCTTCAGGCAGTAATCCACCGTCATGCGGGCGAGTTGGATTACCTTGTCCGTCAGGACCGGGCGCGTGCCGACCGCAGGCTCGGTCAGGAAGAGCTGATACGCGTTGTAGTTCGCGTAGTTGGAAGGATCGAGATCATAGGCCATCCGCAGCCGGTCTTCGACCTGGCGGCGGAGATAGAATTTGTGGCCGGCAGTGGGGGGGCGGCTGTTGGTGCGCTCCGTCACGGCGGCTTCCAAGCGACCGATCAGGCTGTCGGGGTCGCTAATTTGCGCGGGCGTGCATCCACCATCCTGTTCCTCGCCGTGGTTGTGGCCACAGGATCTGCAAATATTATCCTTGCCGGCGGATTCCACGCCGTGCCAGTCGGAATCGATCCCGCCTTGCACGGCCATCGCGATCACCTGGCCGTAAGGGCTCTGCTTCAGGCCCAGCGGATTCGGGTGGAAGTCGAAATCGCCGCCGGCGGAAAGCTTGCCGGCACCGTACGACCACAGCGCGACGCCGGTCACGGCGAGCACGGATGGGATCATGAGGGTGCGAAGATTCATGGCTAAAACAGCTCTTTTCGGTGTGGGAGGGGAGAGTGTGGCTTGGAAAGCTCAGGCGGCGGCTCGTGCCCGGAAGACCAGGCGCGATAGCGCCACGTAGACCAGCATGATGCCCCCGAAGTAGGCCAGCAGCAGCGGGAACTTGTCCCAGGCGATTGCTCCGAGCTTGTAGCGCAAGCGCTCGGTCGGATCGGCGAAATGATAGTGCGGCGAACTCGTCCAGACCCACTTGGCCAGCGCGTTGCCTTCCAGATCGCCCAACAGCTTCAAATACCCGACCCCGTAGAGCCCGTAAATAGCCAAGGCGCTGGAGGCCATGAAGCCGGTGATGCTCCCGAGTCGCGAGGCCACCGCGCAGGCCAGAGCCACCAGCGGTGCCATCACCACCAGGAACAGGATGGCGTATTGGATATTCGTGGCCAGCCACATGCTGCGCTCGTCCGGCAGGGCCGGGCTGGCGGCCAGCGTGCAAATCGCGGCAGAGATGAGGGGCAGCGGTGCCAGGTAAGTAAAGATCGCGAGCCACATCTCGAAGAGTTGGCGGCCGGCGGAGACACCCGTGGTCAGGAAATATTCACCCAGGCCGGAGCGGGCGTTCGATTCGCCTTGCCGCGCCGCGGTGTAGAAGCCCCAGAAGATCGAAGTGAGCAGTGTCATCGCCCAAGTGGCTTGGGCCAGCGCCGGCTTCAAAAGAGCTGGATTCTCGGTGCCGCTGGAAATCTGCACCAGCAGGAAGGGCAGGACGCCCACACAGAAGGCGCAGACCACCCACGACTTGCGGCGGAAAAGGGTGGCGGTGGTGAGTCGGAAGAGGCGCATGGCGTCAGTTGAGCTGTTGCTTCAGTTCGCTCCACGTTTGCTCCGAACCCGTCGTGTGGCGGATTCCCGACCCTTGGATCACGATCGCGCTGGGCATCCCCATCGAGTCGTAGTCCGGATGACAGCTAACCAGGCGCAGCACCTTCTCGGAGCTGGAGCGCCAGATGTTTTCAAAAATTTCCCGGGCGTATGCGTCCAAGCCGCTGAAGGGCTCGTCCAGCAGCAGGATGTTGCCCTTGTCCGGATCGACCGAATGCTCGGCCATGATCAGGTGCGTCTTGCGGCGGTTACCGGTGGAGAGCTTGCCGTAAGGCTTGCGGACATCGAGCTCCAGCGAGGTCGCCAGATTGATCGAATCCTGAAAGCGGGAGGACGGAAGCATCGCCCGGAAGATTCCCGAGACCGTGATCTCCGGGTCGAAGCGGAGATCTTCCGGCAGGTACTGCGTTTTACCCCGCGCTTCAAACGCGCCATCCACTTGCTTCAAAGTTTTGGATAGTGTGCGCAGCAGGGTCGTCTTGCCCCGGCCATTCCGGGCGATCAGGAAGTGCGTTCCTCCTCCGAGGACGATGTCCTCGGCTGCGGAAGCGATCGGCTTGCCGTAACCAATGGTCAGGCCTGCTTTGAGCTTCAACTGTGGCGATTGCAGATTCATGCTCTATGCAACGTGATCGT
This sequence comes from Luteolibacter sp. Populi, assembly GCF_040801775.1. GTDB lineage: Bacteria > Verrucomicrobiota > Verrucomicrobiia > Verrucomicrobiales > Akkermansiaceae > Haloferula. The sequence goes on along the minus strand of NZ_CP161812.1, from coordinate 2,722,826 downwards.
TGCGATTTCTACTGATTTCAAACGGATATTCAAGATCAATTAAATATCTGGCGTCCCGTTGGGTCTAGGCTTTATGAATTTTTTGCGAAGTAGGCAATAAATTTTTGAACATTTTCTAAACAGCTTGGTCATCAGGCTTTAGGGAAGTCTCAGAAGTCCCAGAAAACCCGAGTTTATCAGGCCCGCTGGATCATGACGCGGATTTAGGGCCGCGGAGTCGGGTTTTCGCCAGCTTGGCACGCCGATTTTTTTGAAAGCGGTTAGCTGGGAAGGCGCGGTCGGGAGAGAGACCGCTTCAAGCAAAGGCTACACGGTTTTCCGACAATTGATATTCCGTGATCGCGTATAATTTAGGCGGGCCGATGGCGATGGCGCTGGAGCTGGCATGGAGCCACGGCGGATACCTCCCAGGTTTCCGCGGCGGTTTCGCGATTCGTTTTCAGTGTCCTGTGTGGATTGGTGGCGGGTGAGGGGGATTCCATGGATTTTCCGCGTGACCGCTCCCGGGTGCGCTGTCACAACCCGCCCACCGAAGCGCATGGGATCAAAGCTGACTTACCAGCAGGCCGGGGTGGACACGCGTAGAGCGGCCGCCTTGGTCGGCGATATAAAGAGCCACGTGGCCCGCACGCAGCAGAACCGTAAGCTCCTCGGGGCTTTCGGGCTCTTCGCTGCCTGCTACGACCTCAGTGCCTATAAACAACCCGTCATCGTCACTGGCTGTGATGGCGTCGGCACCAAGCTGGAACTGCTCCTTGAGCACGATCTCCTGGAGATCGCGGGCAAGGATTTGGTGGCGATGAGCGTGAACGACATCCTCACCACCGGCGGGGACCCCTTGCTCTTTCTCGATTACATCGGCATCGCCGCTCTGAATGAAGAGAAGATCACCCGCCTGATCGCCGGCATGTGCGATTATCTGGCGGACTGCGATTGCATTCTCGCCGGCGGCGAAACCGCGGAGATGCCCGGCATCGTCCCGCCCGATGTGATCGAACTCTCAGGCTTCTGCATCGGCTGCGCGGAGAAACCCGAGTTGGTCGATCCTTCCACTCTTCAAGTCGGCGACGTCCTCGTCGGCTACGCTTCCGATAGCATCCACGCCAATGGCTGGAGCCTCGTCCGCCGCGTGCTGCGTGAGAATCCGGGCTGCGTCAGCGACGATGAACTGCTCGGATTCCTCCAGCCCACCCGTCTTTACCACGATGTCGTTCGCGACATCCGCAGCGCCGGCGTGAAACCGAAAGCCTTCGCTCACATCACCGGCGGCGGCCTTCCGGAAAACCTGGAGCGCCTGTTCCGCGGCTTCGGTGCCGATCTCGAAATCCCCGCTTGGGACCTGCCCGGTATCGGCAAGCTCTTGGCTCACGTCGATTCAGAGGATCGCTTCCACACCTTTAACATGGGCATCGGCTGGGTCGCCATCGTCTCCCCCGGCGAGGCGGAAAAGATCCTCTCCGCCGGTCCCGGCGGAACGATTCTCGGGACCTTGGTTGACAGCGAGGGCGTTCGGGTGAAAGTCCGCGGCGAGTAAACCACCTCGGGATTTTTCAACCGCGAATGGACGCGAATGAACGCGAATGGGAAACAGCCATCCGGCAGCATCTGCCGTTTGTCCCATCGCGCGACCTGACCCCGTTCGCAGCATCGGCACCGGCCTCTTGCATGAGTGCCTTTTCATTCCCGTTTACTCGCGTCCATTCGTGGTCCAATTCTCAACATCCCCGCGGTTCCTCTTTTAAGGCCACATGAGCGACTCCCTGAAGCACGAATGCGGAATCGCCGCCGTCCGGCTCCGCAAACCGCTGGCTTACTATTACGATCGCTACGGCACCGCGCTGTGGGGTTTCCAGAAGCTTTTCCTGCTAATGGAAAAGCAGCACAACCGCGGCCAGGACGGCGTGGGCATCGGCTGTACCAAGCTGAACATGCCGCTCGGCCAGCCCTACATCTTCCGCCGCCGCGACAGCGATCGCGACGGCTTGGCCAACATCTTCCGCAAGGAGATGAAGGCCTACCACAAGATGGCACGGAAGGGCATCCTCGACACCGAGAAGCCGGATTCGGTCAAGGAGCACTACGACTTCGGCGGGGAGGTCCTGGTCGGCCACCTGCGCTACGGCACCTCCGGCGATTTCGACGCGGGCTCTTGCCATCCCTACCTCCGCCGCAGCAATTGGCCGACCCGCACGCTCATGGTCATGGGCAATTTCAACATGACCAATGCCGCGGAGCTCAACCAGAAGCTCGTCGAGCGCGGCCAGCACCCGGTCTTCGGCACCGACACCCAGACCGTCCTGGAGGAAATCGGCTTCCATCTCGATGAGGCCCACACCGATCTCTACCGCAAGCTGCGGGACGAGGGAGTGGATGGCCGCGACATGCCGGAGCAGATTTCCGCACAGCTCGATCTTGCCCGCATCGTCGGCGAGTCCGCCCAGCCGTGGGACGGCGGCTACTCCATCTGCGGCGTGGTCGGGAATGGAGACATGTTCGTGATGCGGGATCCCCGCGGCATCCGCCCCTGCCACATGCTGGTCACGGACGAGGTGATCGCCTTCGCCTCCGAGCGCGTGCCGCTGATGACCGTCTTCGAAGCGGAAGCTTCGCAGGTGAGGGCTGTCGATCCCGGCAGCATCATCACCATCAAGTCCGACGGCACCTTCAGCGACCGCCAATTCGCCCCGCCGCAGAAATACACGCCCTGCTCCTTCGAGAAGATCTACTTCTCCCGCGGCAATGACCCGCTGATCTACCGGGAGCGGAAGGCGATGGGCGCCTCCCTGGTTCCGCAGATCATCGATGCGATCGACGGTTCTTTCGACAAGGCGGTCTTCTCCTTCATCCCGAACACCGCGGAAACCGCCTACTATGGCCTGATGGACGGCCTCCGTCTCTTCCGCCGCCAGCAAGTCCGCTCCTCCATCCTCGAAGCGCAGGCCAGCGGCGAGCTGACGCCCGAACTGCTCGACGATCTCATCCTCCGCAATTGGCCGCGGGGCGAGAAGATCGCGCACAAGGACATCAAGATGCGGACCTTCATCGCCCAGGAGCGGGGCCGCGATCAACTCGTTTCCCACGTTTACGACATCACCTACGGCGTCGTGCGGAAGGATGACGTCCTGGTGGCTCTCGATGATTCGATTGTCCGCGGCACCACGCTCAAGAAGTCGATCCTCAAGATGCTCGCCCGCACCTCGCCGCGGAAGATCGTGGTCTGCTCGACCGCCCCGCAGATCCGCTACCCGGATTGCTACGGCATCGACATGTCGGAACTCGGCAAGTTCATCGCCTTCCAGGCCGCCATCGCCCTCCATCGCCGCGCCGGTAGGCAGGCGCTGCTCGACAGCATCTACGACGAATGCCGTAGCGAGCTGAAGAAGCCCGCCACCGAAATGGTCAACCGCGTGAAGGGCGTCTACGAAGCCTTCACCCCGGAGGAGGTCTCTGCGGAGATCAGCCGCATGGTTTCGCCCGAGGACATCGATTGGGACGGCCAGGTGGATGTGATCTTCCAGAAGATCGACGACCTCCACGCCTCGATCAAGGGGCCCTGCGGCGACTGGTATTTCACCGGCAATTACCCTACCCCCGGAGGCTACGCGACCGTGAATGCCGCCTACGTCCGCTGGTATGAAGGCATCGGCGGTCGCAGCTACGGCCTGCAGCTCTGAAATGTGGTCCGCAACGGGTAGTGTGCGGACCATCTCTCTTAAACCACTGATTCCTAAAGCATCCGGGGCTCCGGATCATCCGTTTTCAAAAATTTTTCATAAAATTTGGAAATCTGGATGCCCGGACTGCGATTGGATCAGTAATGACGAGCTTCCCTCCCAACGAGAAACCCCTGACCGGCACGGACGTTCCGGGGGGTGCGCTCCGCAAGGAAAGGGTTCACGCAGGGATGAATCTCGTCTTGGCACCGTTTGGGAGCGCAAGCTCCCCGGTGCCGACCAATTTCCAATTACCGGCCCGCTTGTCGGGGGGAACGGTTGCCAACCGCGAAGAATCAGAAGCGAAGCAAGGTCGGGGGGCCATGCTCGCGGAGATCCCGAGCCGGCACCGTCTGCCAATCGGCCGGTTCAACGGGATCGGCGTACCAAGGGTCGGGGGACCCCGCCATGCGCCGTTCCCGAAGCTCTCCAGGTTGTCGGCGTAGTAGTATTCAAGCGCTGCCGGGGTCGGGGGACCCCGGCGCGCTGAAGCCGATCTCCTCGTCCACACACACACACGGTTTGAAGAAAACCGGGACTGAACGATCCGGGGGGATCGGAGACAGTCCCGGTTTTTTCGTGTCCCCACCGGTAGGGCTGCGGTGGCCCGCCGCGCCGGATCCGCCCTACCGGCCCACGCAAAATCCATCGACATCCCGCCTCGGGAGAGAGATGTCTGCGGCGCGCTCCCGGCATTTTTCAATGCCAGCTCCCCCAGCGATGGATCTCTTGCTCCGCATCAAATGGCGTCCCGGCATCGGCGACCCGACCTTCATGGGCTGGTTCACGGTCGCTGCCTATGCCGTCGCTGCCTTCTTCGCATGGCGGGCTTACAAAAGGCGAAATGGCCAGATCTGGTTTTGGGTGACCGTGCTCATGGCCGCGCTCTGCATCAACAAGCAGTTCGACCTCCAGTCGCTCGTCACTGACCTGGGACGCGAAGCCGCCAATTGGGGCGGCTGGTATTCCAAGCGGCGCGGCGTGCAAAAGTGGTTCGTGATCGTCGTGATCGCCGGGGCCGGCGTCTTCGCCTGCTGGTTCGCCTGGCGCTTCCGGAACTTCCTCAAAGGCCACAAGCTCCTCGCCGCCGGACTGCTGTTCCTCCTCACCTTCATCGTTGTCCGCGCGATCTCCTTTCATCATGTGGATGTCTTCCTGAAGACCCGCCTCGCCGGACTGAAGATGAATTGGATTCTGGAGCTGACCGGGATCGTCCTGATTGCCGCGGCTGCAATCTGCGAGGGGGTGTCTCCGTCGGCCCGCCGCGGCAGGGCACGGACGCGGAGTTGAATTCCCGCCAGCGGGAAATCCTCCCATGCACCGGGTGGTCCCTGACAGGGACGGAGCCTCCGGGCGATAATGCAACCGCTTCCGGCGATTTCGCCACTGGAGGGAATCCGGCCCATTCCGGATTCTTCCAGGTCTCGGTCCTACACCTCCTATGAAGCTTCAATCCTCCAAACTCCTCCGGCTCGCCGCAACAGGCTCCGCCGGCTTCGCTCTCGCACAGTCCATCCAGGCGGCGACGATCCTCACCGGTTCCGGTCTGGGGAATAACGCCAACATTCCCGCCGGTCACGGTAGCAATGCCGTCGGTACTCCGGACATCGCTCTCACCTGGAGCCCGGTTAGCCTCACGACTCCATCGGCGAACGTCTGGCAGGCTTACACCGGTTGGCCGAATGGCGGGGGCCAGACCTACCAGTTGGATGCTCCGGCTTCGGGCTACACGGGTGCCGTCACCTACGGCATCAGCCTCACTCCGTCTTCCGCCACCATCGCCGTGATTTTGACCTCGCTCACGTTGAACGACTGGAGCGGTCCCGCTGCCGTGGGCTTGCAGAACACGACCCTGAATTGGAGCGTGGTCGGCAGCTCCTCGGGACTGCTCGGATCGGGCACGGGCCTGGTGGTGCCCAACGGGACCGCCCCCCAGCTCAATCTGAATTACCAAGGTGTCGGCGGAGAAACCCTCACCCTCAATCTCACCCCGACCGGCGGAGCCGGTTCATACTTCGCGGTCGATAATCTGAGCTTCGACCAGGTGACGGTCCCGGAGCCCTCCGGCGCGATCCTCGCGGTCGCGGGACTCGGTGCCTTGGCCCTGCGCCGCCGCCGCTAAGCCTGCCGCAGTTTTTCAAAGCCCGCATCGGCGTCGCGCGATGCGGGCTTTTTCTTTTCAAACAAGGCCAGCCCGCCATCGTCGGATCGCATGAGAGCGGAGGCAATCGAGGCGCTGGAACGCGGCGATATCGACGCGGCGCTCGCCCTCTGGTCGCGGATCACCGCTGGCGATGCCTCTGCCGCGTCCTTGCTGGAACATGCCACCTTGTTGCAGCAACTCTATCGCAGCGGGGAGGCATCACTTTTGTGGGAGCGCCTGCTGGATCATCCGGGAGCGACGACCGACCATCTGCTCGCCGCAGGCAAGCAATGGTTCCAACTAGTCCGCTTCGCCGGATGTGCCCGCTTCACCGCCCGGGCGATGGAGCTGGATCCCAACTCCCCCGACACTGCCGCCATGCATGCCGCCGCCTTGGAACGCGCGGGTGAGAAGGAGCAGGCGGAGCAGGTGATTCGCGGCACCTTGGAACGGCATCCCCATCACTTGCGCCTGGTCAGGCTGCTGGCACACATCGAGCGGCGGGACGGGCGCTTCCAGCAGGCCCAAGAGAGGCTGGAGAAACAACTGGCAGCGGTGGAGTCGGCAGAAGACTGGCGCCTGCGCTACGAACTCGCCGCGGTGCTGGATCGCATGGGCGACTACCCCGGAGCCATGCGCGAGCTGGAACTCGCGAAGCGCCAGCTTGAGCCGGCGTCCGCCAGTATCCGGCCGACGTGGCGGGCCATGACGGATCGCCAGTGGGAACTCACCCGTGCCCTCTCTCCCGAGCGCCTCCGCAGCTGGCAGGCACCCGCCCTTGGTTCTCCCCGGCGGATTTGCTTGCTGGCCGGATTCCCGCGCTCCGGGACGACCTTGCTAGAGCAGGTTATCACCACTCATCCCGGATGCATCGGGACCGATGAGTCGGGCATCCTCAGCACTCAATTCCGTGATCCCATAGTCTTCGGAGCAAGCTCGGCGGCGAATGTCCTGACGGAACTGGATGGCTACGACGAGGCGGCCCTCACCGCCGGCCGGGCGGAATACTTCCGCTGCACCGCCGATGTGCTCGGTGAAGATCCGGGGAACCGAATGCTCATCGAGAAGGACCCCTTGCTCACGGCGGATTTGGCCGTTCCCCTCCGTTTGTTTCCGGAAGCCAAGCTGCTCATCCCGTTGCGCGATCCCCGCGACGTCGTGATCAGCTTCTACTTCACGATCGTGCCGG